>NZ_CP009574.1:671995-1007993 GCF_000764555.1 Candidatus Francisella endociliophora
TGCATTTTATTAAGCTCTTTGACTGCATTGATTCTGTCTGTTTGAGTTTGAAAATCATACTCGGCTATCTGTGCTAAAATCTTAACTGATCTTTCTCTTGTCCAAAGATTACTATTTTGTAATTGTTGCTTTAGCTCTTTTACCCTTTCCGAAACCTTACCATTAGCTAATAATTCACTAGACTTTGACCACACGGCTGATTCTTTCCACTTCTCAGCCTTAGGATAAGCCTTTTTATAAGATTGAGTAGCATTGCCACACTTAACATATTCTTGGCAAAATAACTCTTGTTGTGGCGTTAGTTTGCTCATTACTTACCCTTAGATATTAAATCATCAAAATACTTCATAATTTCTATATATAGCCACTGCAAAACATAACTTCTAAACTCATCACAATTAGAATCCATTGATTCCATAATTACAGTTACACAATGACTAAGTTCATGAACTATTAATGCCTTAACTTCGTAAATATCATCGTATTTATCCACGCCTATAACAATCTGTTTAGTTTCTTCATTGAACGCAGTAGCACCGCCGTATTTAGATACGTCATAATTGAATCCAAGCTTTTTTTGCACTTTCTTGAAGTTCTTAAAACCATAACAAAAGTAAATATCGTGATTAGTTATCTCAAATTTAATATGTTTGTATTTCACTATTTATAGCTCCTGATTCTTGTTCTGTAACTGCCTAATACTATCTAGCTTGTTATTACAAATACTTAAACCTTCTCTAGTGCTTATAAGGCTAAGGTATGTATCTCCAACGGTATCAACACTATAGAAAGACGGATAAACCTTTTGTGTTAGGTATGGGGTGCTATTTGGTGCTATATAATTAGTATCAAACCAACTACAACCAGATAGGCTCAATAACAGTGCTATCAATATGCTAATCCTCATATTTATCTTTAACCTCTTTAGGTGGTAATATCATGAACGGCTTTAGCTCTTTAGGTGTATTCTCATCAAGTAAGCCGCCATCGTCTTTTTTAACTATTCCTAGAGCATTAAAGAAATTATCTGCATAAACTTTTTTAATATGATCTGCACTTTCTAAGCTTGTTATTGTTGATTCATTGGAGTTAAGCCAAGATTGTTGCATCTTAGACATTACATTAATTAATTGCTTATTCTGAGCAGATAGGTTGGCATTCTGGTATATCATAAGTACTAACATTGCTGGTATAACTATGATTAGCACCAATCCAATTAAAGCTTTTTCTAACATGGTTGACACCCGCTAACTAAGCAAGCTATCAATAACACAACACTAAAAATAAGTAACGAATCTAAAAAAGTATATTTCACTTTGCAGCCTTATAATTTGGTTATAAATAAGTGCTAGCTTTCGACCACAACTGCTAGCAAGTTGCGAGGAAGGTAAACAAAAACCTAGGTCTTAACTTGATTAAATTATAAGATTGATTAGAGATTATGGATTTTAACCACCTATTGAATAATATTTTTGTATCTCTTCTTTCTGCATCATAACTTGATGTATTCTATTTGATATTTTTGGATCTTTCATTTGTCTGCAGATATAGTCAATATCTACTGAACGCAAAAACATTTCATAAGCTTCAACCCATGATTTTTTAAAATTATTGGTTATAAAGTAAATTACTTCTTCACTTAATGTGCCTATACATTTTCCAGCATCTCTGAAAGGTATTAGTATTCCATTTTCTACTAAGTTTATATGATATTCAGTTATTGATGTGTCTTTTAAGAATTTACCTTTAGATTTTCTTTGTGCTTTAGAATATATTTGTCTTATTCTCTCTGGACTTTTGCATAAATCATTGGCTATATTTACTAATGTTTCACCTTCTAATCTTCTTTTATAAACACTTACTTCAGTATTATTTAAGTTACTAAAATCATACCCATACTTATTTTTATAAATCAAAAAAAACTCCTATGTGCTTCTTTATACTTCTGCTGATATATGAGATTATCAACTGCTTTAGATATTCTTTTTTTCTTGTTTTTCTTGGCTATTTCTCCTTTGTTTATTATTTCAGCTTGATTAATATCATCATCAAAAAAACACATTTGCTTTTCTTTTATAAATCTAGGCTCTAGTGGTGGCTCATCTCCTGTATTTTTCCAGTGGTATGGATTATCTATTTCATTTATAAATCCATCAATAGAAGCCCTTACACGCTCGTATAGTCTAGCAAAATACATAAGCACATCCATAAGCACCTTTTTGAACTTATTAGACTTCTCAGCTTCTACCATTTTCTTAGGTATCTCGGTTCTCATATATTTCAATAATTCAACCTCATCTGAATTGTTATACATATCATCTGCTGTTGCTACATCAACACCTTTGGCATTAGCTATATCGAATGTATTAATACCATTAAAATATGGTATATTTTCAGCATAATACTCATCTATAGACTTGTCTTTAACCTGCATGTTTTGGTTATACAAGTTGTATACTTCTTGACCTGTTAACATTGTTACTTACTCACTTTGTTATAAATTAATATCAGCATTACTATTACAAATATTTCAAACATGAATTTATCTATCAAAAAGGAATCATTTCATCATCGAAGTTATTAGCATCAAACTGCGGTGTTTCTTGTTGTGGTGATCCGTATGTTGGGTTTGGTTGATTTTGATATCCTTGTTGCTGCCCATGAGTCCAGAAAACTTTAGAATTACCAAGTATTGGCATATCTTCTTCTTTATCACCCTTCTGCTTAACAATTCCATTATTACCGTATTGATCTTGATTATCTGGATCAATGAAAGCCACTAAATTAAGATATGTACCTTTCTTGCCTTTAAATAGCTTTGCTTTATTAATATCATTAACATTTACGCTTATGTTTACACCTATTTTAGCCATGCTACACCTTTACTTTCTTTACTTTTAAACACTTGTCGCAAATATAAACTCTTTTACTGTACTCTGGATATTTGTCATCATCATCCCAATAATAATGACTGGTATGCATATACCTATATTCATGCTTGCAAAACAATCTCTTAAACATTTTTTACTCCTCTAACACTGTCTTAAACGCTTCTATTTTCTTTTCTAGTGATTCAATATATTTTTCGCTTTCATCAAATCTAAACTCTATATCGTGATAAAATTTTAAAATCTTTCTAATCTTTCTTCTTCATCACATAAACCTCCTACTTGCAAATTGACAAAATGCTGTGTTTTTATATTTCTCTATATTTAAGTGTTTTTGCTCAACTTTATGTATTTCACCCCATTTATTAGGTAATGATCTTTTTATAGCATCATGAGCAGCTTTAATCTTCTTAATTCTTGATATCTGCTGACCATCTAGATACTCTTGAAGATTCTCGTTTTTCTGTACCTTATAAGACTTAACACAAGCCTTATCCATAAGCATATAAAGCTTTGATTTATTTACATTCAACATCTCTTGACACTTTTCCAAGCTATACATTTTTCACCTCGCTTATTATTAATTTAATTTATTATTCAATTTATTTGCTATTACAAAATCATTATAAGCCTTACCAGCATCTTTTGGTGTTAGGTAATATCCCAGATGTTTCCGCTTACCATTAAATTGAATTTGAGCTCGATATTTACCAATACTTTTATGAAAAGAAACACCTCTATAAGATATTTCCCCATAAATTCTTTGGTTTAAGCTTTGCTCACTAGATGTGGCCCATCTACAGTTATCTTTAAAATATCCTTTATCATTATCAATACGATCTAAGGTTAATCCTTCTTTAAAAGAAGGATACATATCATTAATAAAGATTTTAATATCCATCCATTCATCGCATACTTTAATACCTCTACCACCGTAGTTTTTAAAATGTTTATGATTTACATTATTACATCTAGATAACATTTGTTTCCAAGTACCATAAAGCCTATGATTAGTTAACTTATGAGTAGTGTTACTTTCAGCAGTTCTCTCTTTTTGCAAACAACCACAACTATTAGTTTTGCCTCTTATAATTTCACTCAGCTGAACCTCTTTATAATTACCGCAACCACATTTACAAAGCACTTTTCTTCTCTTTACTCCGCTAGGTTGAACATGTGGCTCAACTTCTTTGATGATAGTTAGCTTTCCATACCTATTTACAGCATCTTCTAGCTCTATAGCTTTATCACAAATCTCATTTTCTACCGTTACATCAGTCATTTCGCAGATGTCGTCGTCAATTTCTGGCGTGTAGCTGCTCATTATTTAGCTCCGAATATAAATTTATAAATTATTTTAAAAATGCTTTCTTTTGGAACGAAGTATTTAGCCTTATCTAAACCACACTCATGATTTCTAGCAATTGATGTAATTGATCCAAACAAAGTACATCTCATGACAGGTTTAAAAACACCATCATCAGCAAGCTTGCAAAACTTACAATCTCTACAATCTTTAATCATTCAATCACCTCATCTATAATTTCTTTTAATTCAACTAAAGTCTTAGCTCTATACTCCTTGTTACCTAAAAACTTATCCTTGGTTCTTGCTATGTATTCCTTGCTATCAAAAGTAACGTAAGACTCACTAGAAACGCTTTTAACCTTTTCTAATATGTAGTTGTACAACTGTTGGTTATTCATTGATTTACTCATAAATCGCCACCACTGTATTTTTTTATTCTTATTAGCGTTTTACCTTGCTTAGTGGGGCATAAACCAACAATCTCGCTCTTTATGCTTCTAACATACTTCCAGCTATCATCTCTTAATACTTTCGCTTTAACTAAGCCGTCAAGAATGGTTTTATTAACGTTATCAACATCTCTTAACCTTTTATCTTTCATATATAGATAAACGCTAACCTCAACAGGGTATTGCTCTATTTCTTTACTTGATAAAGCTGAATAAAATATTTCATCTCTAAACTGTTTGTGAGCTTTGCTAAGTCTCTGACCACCATTAGCATTTCTCTTATACAAGTCGTTAGAACTAGGTGGGTATGCTGATACTGTGATTATTGTTTCACTCATAATGAAACACCTCTTTCTATCAATCTTGGCTTTCTAATATTCTCGTAATAATCCATTACATCTGAATCTTTATAATGCCAAACACCATTTTTCTTAATCCGACCTACTTTACCTTGAGAATGAAGTGTATAAATTAAGCTAGTACTTTTATAAAGATCATCAACATCTTTGGCTGTGTAGTTATATTTGCTTTCATCAACTACACCATCTACCTCCTGCTCGAGACTAAAATCAACATCACCTTTAGCTTGGTTTAAAATCTCATGAAAGACTTTTTCTAATCCTTTTTTGACCTCTCTCCCTTGATCTTCAACTTTAAACTTGTGATCGTTATATTTTTTCTCAGCTTCCTTATACTCTTTATACTTAACTTCAAGATTGTTTTTAACTCTTTGAAGAGCCACTTCTTTAAAATCATTAACTGAAAATTCAATGAAGTTTTTAACTAATATATTTAAATCCCAACCACTCATTACACACCCACCATTTTATAAGTTGCATACTTAACATCTTTGCTTACATTAACTATCTCGTGACCCTTGACTCTTAAGTCGTAAATTCTCGCCCCAAGTCTCATGCAACCGTATTCTAATAAAGCTTCTAATGGTGTTAACTCCTTACCACTTTTCAAATGCTCAAGTATTTGTTTTTCTTGGCTCATAATTGCTCCTATGCTGCTTTTAACTGTTCTTTCATAAAGCTTTTGCAAGCTTCTAACTTGTTTGGATTGCTCATAATGTCATCTGAGAACTCTCTACAACCTATTAACACTTTCATAAATTGTTCAAATGTAAATTTAGTACCTTTTAACTTTCCTATGGCCATTTCAATATGAAATATTTGGAAGTCTGAACCTTGAACAAACCCCCACACTTTAGTAACAAAGTCATCTATTGGTTGTTGATTATGCTTAGCTCTTAATTTTTCCTTTATGTGTTCTGGCAAGCTCATCTTAGTAAATGGTGCAAACTCACGATTAAATAAATCTTGTAATCCTTGTCTAGTTAAATAAGCTTCACAATCTAGTTTTTGGCTGTTTTCTATTTGTTGATATGCTGTGTGTCTAGTTGCTCTCATAGCCTCTAGCTCGCCTCTAATATCAGCAGGCTTTGGTTTAACTCGATTACTAGAGATATATCTACCACACGCATTCCCAACATCGCTATAGCTGTAATACTTCAACACGCTATGCCAAGTACCTATAATCAGTCTATTTTTTTCATCATCTTCATCATGTAAGATGTTGTAGTTAGCATCTAACAGGTTGACTATCTTTTGTGTTTGTTCCTGAATCATAATGTAACTCCTTGCATTGCTCTTTCAATCTTAGACATCGGTTTAGGCTCGTTAAGGTAAACATCCATCTTTGTGCCGAATAATGTTTGCGGTCTTAGATATCTAGCCATATCTGGCTTACATATCCATTGCTTAGTTTTGATCTCAATAACTTGCTTAAAGTCTTCTAAGGTATAACCCTCATTAACTCTTGCTTGGATATGCTGCTGATAAACTCTATTTGTTGGCTTGAAGTTTTTATTGACTGCTTGGTTTAGATATCCGATAACCTCTCTTGTGATGTCGTTAGCTTTGATAACTTCTACATCAGAATCTTTTTTATTACTTTCTTTCTCAGCCACTAAACATCCTTGTTCTTTCAAGAATATTCTTTGGTGCTGACCACAATAAAGATTATCGTTTATTTTAGAATTTGCTTTTCTCTTGCAATCTTGACTACAATTTTCATAACCAAAATAAGGTTCAATAATCAAAGGGACTATAGGGTTATTATTACTATCAGTATTTACTTCTTCAGTATTTACTTCTTTATTAGTATTTAATAGGTGCGGGTTTTCCGATTTCGGTTTTCCAGTAACTGGTTTCCCGTTTTCGGCTTTATCCGATTTCGGGTTTTCAGTAACTCGGGTAGCAAATTCATGGACAACATATTCCCATCCTATAAATTTACCTTTTTCATCTCTTACCCTATTTTCATGAATATACCCAAAAGAAACAAGCTCATCAAAAGCTGTATTTAAAGCGTCTCTACCTTCAGTAAAGTGATTTAAAAGCTCTTTTTTATTAAGCTCCCAAGTATTTGGTAGAGTCATAAGATAACCATATATACCCTTTGCTCTACCACTTATCTTTGGATTTCTGAAACACTCATTTGCTATAATTGAATAATCTTCTGTCTTTTCTCTACGGATTATCATACTAACTAACCTTTATTTTTGACTTCGTTAATCTTTGTATTTGAATTTGTCTTTTAGGAGGTATTTCACCATCTTTAACCCATCTCCCAACCGCTGCTCTTGTAACACCTAAAGCTAGAGCAAGCTTATTCTGGTTTCCAAAATAATTAAGAACTTCTTGAATATTCATGTAATTATTTAGTTTACTTTCTGTTACTTAAAGACTAACAAAATAATAAATATTGTCAATAATTAATTTACACTATGATTAATTACATGTTTAGATTTGTCAACCAATCGTTTACAACATGAAAACATGTTGGTAAAATTTAATTGCCCTAGGAGAAACAAAAATAAATGAATAAGAATATGAGAGATGTTAAGCATTTAATAAAGGATAGTGGTATATCACAATCTGAACTTGCAAGAAAATTAGGCATAAGTAGAGCATCTGTTAATGCTTGGGTTAAAGGAATACAATCACCCACCCTAAAAAGATATAAAGAACTTCTTAAGGTTTTAGATATTAAAGAAGATGCTAGCAAAGATGATTTATATAACTTATCAAAAGAGGCTCAACCAATTAGATACGCTCCAGTTCTTGATTATATACAAGCTGGGCATTTTAGTGGTGTCAGCAATCTGCCAGATGGTATTGAGCATGCTATTGTTCCAGAATCAGTTGATCTTGACCCTGAGAATGATTTCATATTAAAAGTTCGTGGCGACTCTATGTACAACCCTAGCAATAGAAAATCTCTTAATCCAGATGAGCTAGTTGTTGTTGATACTAAGAAGTGTCCAAATATTGGTGATGTAGTTGTTGCTTATGTAACAGGTGCTTGTGAAGCAACTATAAAGCTTGTTACTGGTGAAGTTGGCAATATGTATCTAGAGCCATTAAATGAGAAATATTTAGGGCGTGATGGCTTTGTAATACCCAAGGATGACGAAGTACATATCAAAGGAGTTGTTAAAGCTGTAATACCACCAATTAGAAAGTTTATATCATGAGAAAAAATAAAGATAAGCTAAAAAAAGATCTTAAATTTTTAGCTATTAAGGCAAGTGTTGCTTTTGTTGGGATAATTATTGTGTATTTTTTAGCTGAACCAATAGGACATTATATTGCTAATATGGTAGTACCTAAGCACTCTTAACAAAACCCCTATCATCAAACTCTTTCTTATCTAAGAATTTACACATATTTGGATAATTATTATCACATTCTGCTTTAGCCATCTCGTACAGTATGCTTGAATTAACTGATGTCTTATAACAGATATAAGATAGCTGGATTATGATTATTGCTAGCAGTATTGGGATTAGTTTTTTCATTTGTTCAACCTATTAAAATTTAATATTATCAATTCAACCAAATTAGTAAAAGATTCACTATCAGCAAAATAATTCTTATATGATCTTCTTAACTCGCTAACTGATGATACCTTAACCATTACAACATTAATATTTTTGTTATTAATATTTTCTTTTTCTATCTTATCATGAAACTCTCTAGCATCTTTAGCATTAGATAAAGCATAATTTTTAACTTCAAAATTACTTCTGTCAAGAATCAAAACAACATAAACATTATCATTTAGAATATCATCTGAGAAATAAGAAAAAGCTCTATATGTAGTTAGCTTATTGAAAACATCCATACTATTATATAACTGTATAAACTCCTTCATAGCCTTTGATGGAACATTTTCAATACTCTTAATTCTTCTATTCACACCTTCTTTAATACCAAATAACTCTGAAACTAAATAAAAAAACCTTCTCCACTCTGGGCTACCTCCACCACTCTTTAAGTCTTGATCTTCAAATATATCTATTATCTCAACTGTTGTAGCCCAGTAATGCTGTATAGAAGTTCTTAATTGTATTTCAACTGTTTTATTATTAAACACAAGGTTTGGATCTCGATGCTTATATATAAAATGAATACTTTTATAACCATCATATCTATATTTATTAGGGTCATAAATATAATCATCTCTTTCAGTTATATTTTCAATTTTTAATAACTCAGATCGTATTTTATTTAAACTATCTATATTTGAGGCAATCACCCGACAACCAGCTATATCTTGCATCTTATCAAGCCTTAATGTTGATATCTTTCTTAGCTTAGCAGTAATTGATTCC
The DNA here is from genome assembly GCF_000764555.1 of Candidatus Francisella endociliophora. Classification (NCBI taxonomy): domain Bacteria; kingdom Pseudomonadati; phylum Pseudomonadota; class Gammaproteobacteria; order Thiotrichales; family Francisellaceae; genus Francisella; species Candidatus Francisella endociliophora. The sequence goes on from NZ_CP009574.1 coordinate 681,325, forward strand.
TCTCTTTTTAACCTAGCTCCAAAATATGATGATGGATCAATCTTTATAGAAATGTCTTTGATTGTTTTATATATATGACTTAAAGAAACATCATGCCTAGATCTCCATTCTGACATAATACTAAAAGCTTCATCAAATGACATATCAATATCTTTTCTACCTTTTAAGACCTTACCAGCTTTTTCAACCTGCTTTTTGCTAATTATCAAGTTAGTATCTGCCATTAAATTATTTGTATCAATTATATTCATAATTACTAAATAGTTAAATAAACCACCCTCTTTCTATAATTTTTCACATCTTTCAAAGCCTTTATTTTACAGCAGTTTGAAATTGTGTAAATTATTTATGGACAAATTTGTACTTTTTTAGTTGACAATAGTGAAATTACATGTCAACATGTAGTTAACAGTTGATCGAGTGATGACAACTAAAGAAACTAAAAGATACTTAAAAACCGAGACAAAGATTACTAGGAATTAAAACCTAATACCGATAAAGCTTTTATTGAGGGTTAAAGCATTGGGTTGAAAGGATGAGTGATCCGTAGAGCAGCTACGCGATAGTTCTTAATTTATTAACAACAGGGCAAACGAGAGCTATCACATAGATGTTTTACAGAATATACAGTTGATGCACTTCTTAATGATTTACACACACAAACAACCTTCTGAGGTGTATCAATTGTATGTTTTATATAAGGAGAGATATATGAAAGTAGGTAAATATGACACTAATGATGCAAAGCTTGAGCAGTTAGATAATGGCAAATGGTTAGCCACTGATCTTGACGGCAAACAATGGGTTTGTGATCGCAAGCCTTTCAATAATGGATTGGGTACATGGTTTGTTAAATTGAAAATAAATGAGAACTATGAAGACGTTATGAGAATGGTTAAGGAGTGAGATATGACAACAAAAACATTGATAAACGATGAATGTCACGATGTCACAGAATACTACAAAACTGTTGATCTATCAGATGCCTATGCAGATGAGCTGGATAACCTAGAAGTATCAAGCATTAACAATGAAGAGATGAAAACTTTTCTATTTGAGTGTTTAGATGAAGAAGCTGAACGTGTTTGGGATGTTATTAGATATCAGTATATGCCACATAGTAGTTATAACCATTATCAATTAATAGATTTCGACTCTGGTTATCTTGATGATAGCTACGAAATAGAAATAAAACTTAGTGATGATATAAGTGTTATAGCAGATGTTAATGTTTTCTTTGACATTGATTATGACTTCTATGATCCAAGATATGATGATTGTGATTGTTATCACAAATATACAGCTAAATCTGTAGCTATAAATAAATTTCAAGTTACAAATACACAAATCAAAAACTTGCCTGCTTTAGTGGCTTAGGAGTAGAAAATGAAAAATAATTTTTTTAATAATAACGGAGTTTTGATCGTAGCATCATCTATAAATGATGCATTGGAGCAAGCAATGCCAAGAATAAGACCTAGAAGTCAATGTTTTTATAGAAAAAACATTGCAGAAGAGTTAAGCAAATATGGGGAAACTTTAGTCGATGTTCATGCTGGATGCGGAATTCATTTTAAAATAATTTTAGATGAGGTTAAAGATGCTTAAAAAACTAATTCAAAGATTGAAGACAAAGAAGTTTATAACGATTGAGAGTCACTCAATCATATTAACAACAGATTTGCTTATTAAAGAGCATTACTCAAGAGAAAAGAAAAGCAAAAATATTAAGATTAGACCAGTTTAGGAGGTCGTTATGGATTATTACGATCATGAAGCTATGAGCCGTAGCAAGCTTGTAGATTTGGATAAACTTACACCTTATGAATGGTATTTAAAATATTTAGCTAATGCTCTAGAAAGCAAAAGCACTAAAGCATTATATTTTGGATCAGCTTTTCATTGTGCGATATTAGAGCCACATTTATACAATGATTTATATTGTTATAACCCTTACGACATGAGAACTAAACAAGGTAAGGAATTTGCAGAAAAAAATATTAATAAAACCATATTAAGTAAAGCAGATAATGACTTGCTTAACAATATGCTTTTCAGCTTATCAAACCACCCTGCCCACAAGATAATAAAGTCTTGTGATCTTAAAGAAAAGGAATTTTATTTTGATTTAGAGGGTGTTGAGTTTAAAGCAAAGTTAGATGCTATCAATACTAGTAAAAAAATTATATTTGATGTCAAGACTTGTAGAGAAGCTTTTATTAGTCCTAAGCAATTTGCTAGCGAAATGATTAATTATCACAATGCTGAGCAAGTATTTATATATAGCGAAGCTTATCGCCAGAAATACGGTACTAATCCAAAGTTTTATTTTATTTGTATAGAGAAGAAAGAACCTTATCAAGTGCAGATATGGGATGCTTCTTGTTTATATGAATATGGATATAAAAAGACTTTAGAGTTAATAAATAAATACAAACAACTAAAAGAAAAATACGGTGATGATGCTTGGATAGATAACGAAATTCTAGTAGCTGAATTGCCTTATTATGCTGAGAAATATTTAATGGAAGGAGAAAGTCATGAGTAATTTAGTAGTAGCAAAACAGTGCTTAGCATCTGCTGAAAAAAGTTTTATTGGTATTTCTGGTGATGAAAAAAAGTATAAAAGAGAGTGTAATTTTGCTGTTCAATCATTACAAGCTAATAGCTACATGCTACAACAAGCAAATGCTAATCCTAATAGCTTAAGAAATGCAATTATAAACCTTGCCAGCATGGGCTTAACTCTTAACCCAGCTGAGAAAAAAGCTTACCTTGTTCCTTACGGCGGTAAAAATCCAAGAGTAGATTTGCAAATTAGCTACATGGGATTAATTGATTTAGCTATATCTGATGGTGCTATTATGTGGGCTCAAGCTAAAGTTGTAAGACAAAATGACTTGTTCAATATTACTGGAGTTGATACCCCACCAGAGCATAAATATAACCCTTTTGATAGTGAACAAACAAGAGGTGATGTTATCGGAGTATATTGTGTAGCCAAATTTCCCAATAGCGATTATATAACTGAAATAATGAGTATTACAGATATAAATTCAATCAAATCAAGGTCAAGTGGAGTCAAGTCTGGAAATACCACTCCATGGGACACAGATTTTGATGAAATGGCAAAGAAAACAGTTATTAAAAGAGCTAGCAAATACTGGAAAGGTTCAAGCAAATTATCTAAAGCTATAGATTTTCTTAACAACGAAAATAACGAAGGTATTAATTTCAATAAGCAAGAAGAAAAGCCAAAACAAAATATTAATGACTTAATGAACGATGATGTAGTAGATATAGACAGCGAGGTTGGTGATGAGTAAAAAAATAATTAATGAAATAGCAGAGCAAGTTAAAAACGAAGCAATAAAACTTGATGGATGTGATGCAACAACTGCAGTTTTAGCAGTTGTAAGAGCGATGTGCTTTGCTTCTGTAGTATCAAATTCTCTTGGCAAAAACTTCAAAGAAGACAAAGTTAGTAAACTTTGTGATGAGGTTTTAAATTGTATATATGATGAGGTAGGTGATGAAAACATTCAAAGTTGAAGTTGAAAAGACTTACACAAAATGGATTAAAGAAAGTGAATATTACAAATAAAAACAAGGAATTGAAAATGAAAAAAATACTATTAACTTTATCAGTTGTAACTTTAATAACATCTTGTACGCAAGTAGATACTGGAACAACAGCAGTTAAAAAATCATGGGGAGATGTTGGAGATACAACATATACTAGTGAAGTGGTAGGATATAACCCTTTGACTACAGATGTACTGAAATATAATACTAAAGATCAAAGTATGTTATTCCCCAACGCCCCTATACAGACCCAAGACCAATTAACCGCACATGTAGATATGAGAATACAATATAGAGTTGTACCTGAAAAAGTTCCTTACATAGCTTCTAATATTGGAAGTGAAGAACAGTTAGTAGCTAGCAAGCTAAAACCTAACTTTTACTCTATGCTTAGAGAGACTACAAAGTCACTAAAGAGTGTTGATATGCTATTTAATAGCAAGGTTCAATCACAGATACAAAGTGAGTTAACTAATCACTTAAACACCAAGCTTATGAAGTTTGGTATTGAAGTTCAGCAAGTAATGATTTCATCAGATATTAAGCTACCGAAATTTATACAAGATGCCATTAAAAATAAGAAAGAGAGAGAGCAACAAGTATTAACACAACAAGCTGAGCTTGATAGAAAGAAGATAGAAGCCCAGCAAACAGTTGTAGAAGCTCAAGCTAAACTAGAAGCTACTAAGCAAGATGCACTATCTGTTAAACAAATGGCTGATGCTAACTCATACAAGATAGAAAAAGAATCTATAGCACTTAGCAAAGCTGGCGACAACTATGTAAGACTACAGGCTGTTGAAGCTCTTAAGGGCATGGCTAAAGATCCATCGGCTAAATTCTACAGTCTTGGAGATGTTAATAATGGTCTCCTGCCAATCCTTAACATGGATAAAAAATAGGTGCTGATATGGTTTTAAGAATTATATTTATAGTTATTGTCAATATTATGTTCTTGGTTGGTTTAATTCTTATTGCTAAAAACTCTAAATACATAACTAGGGGCGTAAGTGATATTTCAAGATTATTGATAAATAACTACAAAAGCATTATTGGCACTGCTCTGATTATAGCTATTGCTATATTGATAAACTTTTTTATTTTAACCGTTTTAAACTAAGGTTCTAATATGGGTAGAGCAACTGAGATTATTCACTTAGTACGCACTGGAGATACTAAGAAGGAGCTATATAGCTATATTGACCCAGTCAAAGCTAAGAAACAGATTAAAGAGGATAAGAAGAATGATAATAAAAATGTCAAATATTCAGATTTATAGATTAAGTCTATTATTAATACTGTCCATGGTTTCACTTTATATATCGCCAGTAATACTTTTTTTACTATTGTTCATAGGATTTATGGCAACTAGTGCATTTGGTGTTTTTACGGTTATATCAATAATATTTATCCCAATTAAGCTTTTACATTGTTTATTTGTGCCTAACAAAGATAGCTACAAAGAACTTATTGATGTCTTATGTATTTTTATATTCAGTACGTTTGGGACTTTTATGGTTTTATATTTTTATATTAGGGACGGTAAATTTGACGGAGGTTAAGTAATGGAGTTAAATAAAGATTTTTTGAGTGAGATTATTGGTACATAAATATTATCAATAGAAACATCTTATGAAGGTTTTAAAATTAAAACTATCAAACACGTGATTTTTATATCAGAATCCAGTCTTGTTAAAAAAATTAAGGAGTGGCTTGTAACTCAAAATAGTTGGTGGGAATGTGGTTATTTTGACCATAAACTCGGTAATTATTATTGTCGTATTCTTTATATTGATGAAATTTTCATTGCGACAACCGAATTTCAAGCAGTGTATAAAGCTGGAGAGCATATTTGGGGGAAAGATAATGAACGTAAGTGAAGAAATAAAAAATGAGATATTGTTGGAAGTTTACAATATTTTAAAAGATGAATTTTCTAATATAAATAAATTTAAATACATTACTATAGATTGTAGTGGTGAGGTTTGTATTTGGTCTGAAATACCAACAACAAATAAAGACTCGGTTTGGTATCGGTCAAATGATATAACCGAATGGGAATATGTAAGAAATTGTCTTCGATTAACAAAACTACTCCTAGAAATATCAACCGACTGGGAAGAGCTATGTTTTGAATTGCCTAATCCTAAGAAAGAATGGGAGAGTGATGTCAGAGACATACATATAGAGCATCTTGATAGCAACACTCCTGTAGTTAGGACTGTTTTTATAGATGGTGTAAATGTATATGAATCACTTAAAAAACTACAAGCTCAGCAAGAAATCTACGACATCATTGCTAAGTGTCAGCATGAGTTAGAGCCTGATTGGGATAGAGAAGAAAAGTATTTTCTAGCATTAGATTCACGTTATAACGAATGTTATTTTTATATTGATTCTTATGCAGGATATTTAGTAATTGATTCAAGACTGTGCATGAGTTTAGAAGTAGCTCATCACATAAGTGGAAACGAACTAATAACAAAAGAACTCTGGCTAGAAGCTTTTAGTTAGTCAAACAAATAAACCACAATTAAAAGCCTTTAAGTACAAAGGTTTCATATATCTTAACGACACTGATGTCGTCAACAAATCAAACAATTTTATATTAAGTAAGGAGAAATGATATGAGTAATATACTTATACGAGCAAAAAACATACATCTAGCTTTAGATGTTGGTAAAGACAAGGTTTATGAATGGAGAAAAAAATATAAAGAACACTTTCCAAAGCCTTGCATAAATGAGACAAAGCTTATTCTTTATAGAAGATCTGACATTGAAGAATTTGCTGATAAACTTCCTCAACTTATTAATTCATCTAAATAATCAGCCCATACTTGCAACATTTCTTCTCTTTCTTCTAAGTAGTCATACTTATTGTAAGTAGCCTTAACTTTATTTTTTTCCCTGTGAGCTAATACCATCTCAATAGCTTCACTTCTCCACTTATAATGTCTAGCCATTTCATATAATGATGTTGATATTATATGCCTAAAGCCGTGAGCTGTCTGCTTAGGCTTATCACCCTTTCCATCATATCCTAAAATCTTTTGTAAATTAGAGTTTAAATGATTTCTAGGTCTATGTACCTTTGAATTATGAGAGCTAACAAAAATGTATTTATCGTGCATCTTCATATATTCTAATCTAGCTATGCACTCTTTTGCTTGCCTAGATAGTGGCACTATATGTTCATATCGCATTTTCATTCTTTCAGGTTTTATCCTAATGCAGCTTTCTTCTATCTCTCCCCACTCCATAGCCAATAACTCTAAAGGTCTTAATCCTGTATAAATCAATAATTTAAAAGCTTCTCTAGTCTGTTGATTTTTATGATTAAAGCAATCACTTATTAGATTTTTAAATGCTTGCTTATCTTTAACAGGATCTATAAAGGCTAAGTTTTTTTCTTCTTTCTTTATTAGTGCTAGTGAAATATCTCTAACTGGATTATACAGGCACAACCCATGTGCTATCGCATATTTAAATACCATATTAAGATTAAATCTTAATCTATCTCTTTGACCTAGTGTGCCTTTTTTTTCTAACTTTTGTAATATTGATATTATTTCTAAAGGCTCTATTGTATTTATATCTCTATTCCCTATAACTGGATAAGCATATAGCTCCAATCTTGATATTGATGATTTTATATATATATCTGTTAATCCTGATTGCCTACAGTTTTCAATAAATTTTTCTGCTACATATTTGAAGTTTTTACTCTCATCATTTTGTATCTTGGGATTGCGACCAGCTTTAATATCTTTTTTTATTCTAAATGATTCTTCTCTGGCTTCTTGTAATGACATTACTGGGTATTTTCCTAAGCTAACAACATTTCTCTTTTTATCTTTTGTATAGATATACAGAAATGACTTATTACCATTTGGGTCTACTCGTATATATAGATTATTACCATCTCCTTGGGTATAATCTCTGCCTGTAGCCTTTAGTTTTTTTATTTTTAAATCTGATAGTTTCATTGTGTGTAAGATTTCTTCTGTGTGAAGTTTGTGTGTAACATTAAACACTATTTATACAGAATTATAAAGAATCATACAGAAATAAATAAATTGAAAGCTAGTAGTATAAAGAGTTATATAGATTTATATAGAATGATTGAAAGTTCCTGTATAGGTAAATAAATTTAGCTTAACGGTAACGGCTTTGACTTGCTATTGCAATTCTATCTTCCATTGCTTGCTGTCTTGATAATTGTACAGATTCACCAGCAACGGTAGACATATCAGTCATTTCACCTCTTGGACCTAAAGTAAATCCTGTGACATTTGAATAAGCTATTGAACTAATTGAGCCCATAATAAATAGGCTGAGTAGTATCTTTTTCATTTTTTTAACTCTTATTTATTCTTACAATTGTAATTTTACATTAAAAAATAGATTATAAAAATATATTGTTCTTATGTGTTTTATAAACTTTATTGATAAAACTAAAAGAGGTAATTTACGTTTCTCTCTGTAAACAAACATTTATAAATTTTGCCACTTCTTGTTCTAAATTGTTACGTATCCCCACGCCTCTAACTAAATAGAAAGAAGTTTCACCAAAGTAATATTTTTCTAAAACAGGAACTATTTCATCATTGCTACTTGCGAATATGTCTAAAGTGTTAATAATAAAACTACACCTTGCAACTAAGCTAGGGTCATACATAGCATTATTAAGAAATAAACTTGAACTTAAACAGACCTGTTGTTTTGATCCATTTTCTTCTGAAGTACCTATTAAAGTTTCTCGACCCTTATTATTATCAGCAAGCCCAACAACTTTATGTAACTCTAAATCTTTAACTGTTTTAGGAACTCCATTTTCTTTAATATATTTTTTGGATGTATAAAGTTTATTCTTTGCTTTAACTAATGTTTTTATTGTACAGTTTTGTGTTAAAGGTTGCTTTGTTGTTATAGCTAAATCTAAGTCATCTCTAACTAAATCAACCACTCCAGCTGTATATGTAAATATTAATTTTGCATTTGGGTAGCATCTATAAAAATTATCCAACCTACTTGCTATAACATTATCAAAAAACAGTTTTGGAACTCCAATTTTCAAAGTTCCTTTAACTTCTTTTGAGATATTCATTAACCTTTGAAGAGTTTCATTTGCTTGAGTTTCTATATTATTAAAATTCCTATATAGCACCTCCCCATCAGATGTCATTTCTATTAAGCCTCTAGAATTTCTTTTTATTAGCTTCGTGTTAATTGACTCTTCTAGATTTTGAATCCTACGCGATACTGTGCTTTGAGAAATATTCATTTGTCTAGCAAGCTCAGTAAATGTACCTATGTTTATAAGTTTTATAAAAAGAAAAATATCATCATAACTCATACCATCTCCCATTTCTGCATAAGAGCTATGCATTTTTTGCTACAGACAAACTAATACTACTACAAATATACTAATAGTGTAAGTTAAGCAGTTGACTTAACCAAATAAACAACCAAACAAATAAGGAAAATATAAAATGAAAAAAACTATTTCAAAAATCTTACTAACTACTAGTATCTTAGCAACTGCTGCACCAACATTTGCATGCTCAGAATTAAATCATAATTTTGGAAATGACTTAGGACTATATTCTGCTAGAACAATGGATGTATTTATAGATCTACAACCAAGCTTATCTATTTACCCAAAAGGCACAAAAGAAACAGGAGCTCTTGATAGAAATTCTCTTAACTGGACTGATAAGTATGGATATGTATCTGTTGATGAAACAAATTTACACGACCTAACTGCTGAAGGAGTCAATGAAAAAGGTTTATCAGCCCACCTATTATATTTTGGAACTATGGAGCAACCAGAAAGAAATGCTAACATAAAAGGAGTTAATGGTTTAGCTTGGGTTAGATATGTTCTTGGCAATTACTCAAATGTAGATGAAGTCATAAAAGGATTAGGAGATTATCAAATTTATACACCTCAAATAGAACTTCAAGGTAAAAAAGGAAATTTACCAATCCATTACTTAATAGAAGATGCCCAAGGAAATAGCGCCATAATAGAATATGTAAATAAAAAGCTTACTGTACATAAGAATATTAAAGCTATGACAAACGAGCCAAGTTTTGATAAGCAAATGGAAAATTTAAATATTATAAAAAATACCGATTTATATAACATAGATATGATTCCTGGTGGAGCTAAATCAGAAAACAGATTTGTAAGAGCAAATTTTATTAGCGAAAATATGCCTAAAGCGAGCTCTCCAGAGGAAGCTGTAAACTATATGTTTGCTGCTGCAGACTCAGTTTCCGTACCCTTCGTAGAAGGATATAAGGATGTTGATTTTACTGCAGAAGGTGTTCAAGATAAATGGCCAACTCAATGGAAAAGTGTTATTTCAACACAAGATAAAAAACTATATCTTTCTGATGTTCTTGTAGGTAATAGAATATATGTAGACTTAAATGAAGCTAATCTAGAGCAAGGGCAACCTGTAAAGACTATTTCAGCAATGAATAATAACTTAGCTGGTGATGTTACTTATGATATGAGCTCGAAGTAATAAGGAACTACTTAAAATGAAAAAAACTATTTTTACTTTAATTATTTTTGCTAGCATTGTATCAATATTACAAGCAGCACCTCTTCATCAAATACCTTCTTATTCTTTAGCTCTGCATCATCATTCTGCAAAATAATCTCTGAGTTTCTACAGCAAACATTTTGTTAAAATACTCTAACTAAAAATAACATATTAAAACCAATGTTATCTCTAATAGGAAGAACCCCTATAATCAAACTTAAAAATAATAACTGTAATCACAATTTCTATGCTAAGTGCGAATGGGTTAATCCAACAGGAAGCATAAAAGATCGCGTTGCAAAATATATTCTTGACGACCTAATCAACAATAATAAGATACAGTCAAATCAACCTGTTGTTGAAGCTAGCTCCGGCAATATGGGTACATCTTTAGCAGCTATTGCAAAATACTTTAATCATCCAGTACATATTACCTGTCCAGAAAAAACAGGACTAATTAAAAGAAAAATGATTACAAGCCTTGGAGCCAAGTTAACCATTTGTAAGAACACTGCAGATTATAAAGATCCTGAATTTTATGTAAATAAGGCTCGATTAATAGCAGATAAATTAAATGGCATTCTAATAAACCAATACGACAATCCTTTGAATACTGAATGCCACTACAAAACTACAGGCCCTGAGATAGTTAGCTATTTTTTGACGCAAGCTTTAAATATTGATTACTTTATAACAGTCGGTGGTTCAGGAGGAACCATTACAGGATGTGCAAAAAGAATTAAAGAAATATTCCCTAATGCTAAAGTTGTTATGCCAGACCCTAAAGGCTCAGTTTATTATGACATTTTTAATTTTGGTAAACCTATTAAGCAAAATATCTATAGTTATAAAGTTGAAGGTCCGGGGAATCCAGTTTTTTGTAAATCCATGGATCTAGCATATATAGATGAAATAATACAATTCACTGATAATCAAGCTATAGAAGGTTGTAAAGATTTAGCTATTGAACAAGGAATATATGCGGGACACAGCAGTGGGGCAAATTATTTTATACTAAAAAAACTAGCAAATATGCTTCCAAAAAATAAAAACTACAATATTTTAATAATGATTCTAGATAGTGGTATGAAGTATGATTTTGAATGATTAAGAAATTAATATATGAAATATAAAAATTTAGCTGCTATGATTTAAATGTAATTTTTAATAAATAGGAGCTACAAAATGCCTGGTATATTAATAAGTTTTGTCTTACTGCTAATATCTATATTAACTGCTTGGTTCAATAGGCGATGGGGAGTTATAACTTTTTCCATATTCTTAATCGCTGCAAACCTAGTTTTTTTGCATCATGCTACAGATCATTTATCTATTTACTTATAGGAGAGCATTATGAAAAAGATTATTCCAAATGATGCTATAAAAGCATTAAGCGCCATAGAAGCAGCTGGTATAGCAATAATTATTCTAATGGCATTCTTCTTTCAATTTTTCATGGATGAAATCCCCTGCCCACTCTGTCTTTTACAGAGACTAGGGCTACTAGCTATTGGGTTTGGATTCTTATTAAATATGAGATTTCACGTCCGCCCAAGTCATTATGCACTATCACTTTTAGCTGCTGTTTTTACTGCTTTTGTATCATTAAGACAAATTGCTTTACATGTAACAGATCCCGTTGGATTTGGCTCAAAAATTTTGGGATTACATATGTATAGTTGGGTCTTTGTAATATCTATGATTGCTATTATCTATATTGCTATAGTTATGTCATATCCCGAGCAGTACGAAATTCGTAAAAAACCTCAAGAAATCTCAGAGGCTAAAAATAAGAAATTAAAGATATTCACTCATATAATATTTTTACTCTTTGCCTTTATAGTATTAGCTAACGTAACGTCTACTTTTGTTGAATGTGGATTACATGAATGTCCTGATAACCCAACAAGCTATTTATTAGCTTAATCGTTCTCTATATTCTTACACAATTAGTTCTATCTAGATATTTGTTACCATGATTATCTATTAAAGTAGGACAGCTATAATTCCTACTGCATGAAACCAATATCGCACTCAACATAGCTAAAGATAAAATATATTTCATAGAAAAAATTTTTTGTTTTGAGTATCTATAATCTTATATTTAAAGGGTTTATTAACCTTCTATTTCATTTCTAAGTATTTGATCAGTAGTAATCTCTGATTCTGCAATTTCTCTCAAAGCAACTACTGTAGCTTTTTCTTTCTTTTCATTATCTATAGATTCTGAATAGCCATTTCTTAGGATATTATTTGCTCTCATAGATGCTAAAACTACTAAATCAAATCTTGTTTCAACTTTATCTAAACAATCTTCTACCGTTACTCTAGCCATTTTTTACTCCATTTCTTTTCAATAATTGTTTTACTTTGTTATATATAATATCAATTACAGTTTTATTTTGTGCTCCATCAGGAACTATAATATCAGCTTTTCTTTTTGAAGGCTCAATAAATTTAATATGCATTGGTCTAACAGTTTCTAAATATTGATTTATCACACTATCAACGCTTCTGCCTCTCTCATTCTGATCACGCATTAATCTTCGAATAAAACATAAATCAGATGGAGTATCCATATAAACCTTAAAGTCCATCATTTTTAAAAGTTTACGGTCATTAAATAACATAATTCCTTCTAAAATTATAACACTAACTCCACCGGTAATCTTTTCAGCTTTACCTTCAACCCTTGAGTGAGTAGTATAATCATAGTGCGGTATATAGATATCATTACCTTCTACTAAGCTCTCTAAATCTTTTCTTAGTAACTTATGATCAAAAGCATCGGGATGGTCATAGTTAACTTTACAAGCTTCTTCAAAACCAACCATTTCACCCCAATTTTTATAATACCTATCTTCTGAAATTACAGCAATTTTATTCAAATGTTTTGATTTTAATTTTTTAATAATTGCGTTAGAAAATAGTGTCTTACCTGAGCCTGAGCCACCAACTATACCAATTATAAAAACATCGCCTTTACCAGCCATTTTTATTTCCTATAATTCTATTTTTGGTTGACTCTTTACTAAATGATCAAGTTCTTTTAATAAGCTCAAAAATTCTTTGATTTTATACATTGGGAAAGAATTTGGCCCATCACTTTTTGCTTCAGCTGGATTTGGATGAGTCTCCATAAATAACCCATCAATTCCAACTGCCATAGCAGCTTTTGATAAAACTGGCACAAACTCTCTTTGACCGCCTGATGAACTACCTTGACCACCTGGAAGTTGTACAGAGTGTGTTGCATCAAATACTACAGGACAACCTGTATCTTTCATAATCTCAAGTGAACGCATATCTGAAACAAGATTGTTATACCCAAAGCTTACCCCTCTTTCACAAACCATAATTTGTTCATTACCGGTAGTTTTTGCTTTAGTTACAACATGCTGCATATCCCAAGGTGCTAAGAACTGACCTTTTTTGATGTTTACAGGTTTTCCTTGCTTACAAACATCTACAATAAAATTAGTTTGACGACATAAAAAAGCTGGTGTTTGTAATATATCTACAACCTCAGCTACTTCAGCAAATGGAGTATCCTCATGTACATCTGTAACAACAGGTACATCATAAGTTTTTTTAACTTTTGCTAAAATCTCTAAGCCCTTATCTACACCTAAACCTCTAAAACTATTTATAGAAGAACGATTTGCTTTATCAAAAGATGATTTATAAACAAAGTTAATACCTAACTCTTTAGTAACTTCTGTTAAATACCCCGCTGTATCCATAGCCATTTGCTCTGATTCGATTACACAAGGTCCTGACATTAGGAAAAATGGCTTACCATTTCCTACTTCAAAATTAGCAATTTTCATAAAATCTCTTCTACTTAAATAGGTTAATTACAATTGATTATTATACAGAAAAAGATGAGCCACAACCACAAGTAGTTTTGGCATTTGGATTTCTAATTACAAAATATGCCCCTTCGACATCATCTTTGTAATCAACATCAGCACCAACAAGATACTGAAAACTCATTGAATCAACAAGAAGACGAACCCCATTTTTTGTAATAACCATATCGTCTTCTTTTACTTCATTATCAAAGGCAAAAGCATACTGAAAACCAGAACAGCCTCCACCTGTAATATATACACGTAAACTTAAGGAATCATCGCCCTCTTCTTCAATCAGCTCTTTTACTTTCAAAGAAGCCGATTCTGTGAAATTTATAGGCTCTACGCTTTGAACTTCGGCACTTTGAACTTCTTCACTCATAAAATTACCTCGCTACAAGAGAAAGTTTAACTCTACCGCCTCTATCAATATTTTGAACTAATACTTCCATAGGCTGGCCTTCAACTAATGAATTAGTCTTCATACCTGCTTGCTCAACTTCTGAGAATGGTAAATAACCATCCTGATTACCAAGAAGGTTAACAAAAGCACCAGAATCAAGAAGCTTAACAATTTTACCTTTATAAACTTGACCTTCTTCGACTTCTGCCACAATTTCTTCAACCATAGCTACAGCCATATCTAGAGACTTTTTATCTTTAGCAAAGATTTTAACTTCACCAGAATCACTAGTATCAATTTGAGCACTAGTTTTCTCAACTATACCTTTAACAGTTGAACCACCACGACCGACTACATCTTTGATTTTAGCAGGGTTTATATTCATAACATGAATTTGTGGAGCAACATCAGAAACTGCTTCTTTATGCTCTTTAATCACTTCATTCATAATACCTAAAATATGCAGTCTACCGGCTTTTGCTTGCTCAAGAGCTTGCTCAAGAATCTCTCTAGAAATACCTTTAATTTTGATATCCATTTGAAGTGCTGTAACTCCATATCTTGTACCAGCAACTTTAAAGTCCATATCTCCAAGATGATCTTCATCACCTAAGATATCAGATAAAACAGCGTATTTAGATCCCTCTTTAATAAGACCCATCGCGATACCTGCAACTGGCTCAGCTATTGGTACACCAGCATCCATCATAGATAAAGATGAGCCACAAACAGTCGCCATTGAACTTGAACCATTTGACTCTAAAATCTCAGATACAATTCTTACAACATATGGATATGCGTCTTGGTTAGGGAAAACAGCTTGTGTAGCACGCTTTGCAAGATTAGCATGACCAATCTCACGACGCTTAGGTGCCATACCAACCATACCACACTCCCCTACTGAATACGGAGGGAAGTTATAATGAAGCATATAACGAGATTTTTCCATACCATCTAGAGACTCTACCAACTGCGCATCTCTATCACTACCTAAAGTAGTAACAACTAAAGCTTGAGTTTCACCTCTAGTAAACAATGCTGATCCATGAACACCCGGAAGAACACCTGTCTTAACACTAATTGGACGGATAGTTTCTGTACATCTACCGTCTATTCTAGGCTTACCTTCTAAGATATTTGTTCTTACAAGATCTTTTTCGATATCATGAAATGCTTCTAAAATTTCTTTTTCAGAATATTCAATACCATCTACATCATTAGCAAATATATGCTCTAAAACATTTTTTCTAACTTCACCAAGCTTCACATTTCTTTCTTGTTTAGAAGCTATAGTGTAAGCATTCTTAATCTCACCAAAGAAATGAGATTTGATTTGTGACTTAAGTAATTTATTTACTTGATAGACAGAATAGTCAAAACGCGGCTTAGATGCTACTTTTGCAAGTTTGTTGATCGATTCAATAATAGTTTTAAGATGCTTATGTGCATATAAGATACCGCCAAGCATAACAGATTCTGGTAAACTATTTGCTTCCGACTCAACCATCAAAATTGCGTCATCTGTACCAGAAACAACCAAATCTAAAGCAGATTCTTTTAAATCTTGCTTATTTGGATTTAAAATATATTTACCATTTGTATAACCGACTCTCACGCCAGCAATTACATCATCATAAGGAGCTCCTGATATAGCTAATGATGCGGATGCGCCTATCAAAGCTAAAATATCTGGAGAGAAACTACCATCATAGGATACAACTGTTGCTACAATTTGAATTTCGTTAAAAAAACCATCAGGGAAAGATGGTCTGATAGATCTATCAATTAACCTAGAAATAAGAATCTGCTCTTCAGAAGGTCTACCTTCTCTTCTTAAGAAACCGCCAGGAATTTTACCTGCAGCATAAGTTTTCTCTAAATAATGTACTGATAATGGAAAGAAATCTTGACCATCAGCTACAGTTTTTTTAACAACTGTAGTTACCAATACAACATTATTTCCACAACTTACAGTCACAGACCCATCAGCTTGACGAGCCATACCACCTGTTTCAAGAACTATTTCTTTGTTTCCTAGTTCAAAGATTTCTCTAAATATTTTCACAGTTTAACCTTATTTTTTGATTTTATGACGTAAGAACTATTAAGATGATTATTTATTATCTACGTAGATTTAGTTTTTTGATTAGGCTACGATATCTTTCTACATCTTTACCATGTAAATAATCTAATAACTTACGACGTTGACTTACAAGTCTTAAAAGACCTCTTCTTGAATGATTATCTTTTTTATGAGTTGCAAAATGTCCTTGCAAATCATTAATTCTCGCAGTTAAAAGAGCAACTTGAACTTCTGGTGAACCAGTATCGCCTTCTGACTGTTGATTTTCTTTAATAATATTTTGCTTATCTTGTACTGTTAACATAACATTTCTCCGTTTGTTTTTAATTAAATTAACATAGAGCAAACCGCACAAAGGAACAGTTTACCAACGCACAATTATATACTATATTAAGCTAAAAACAAAGGATTAGTTATCAATCTTATCAGGTGTTATACCTAGGATCTCCAAACTATTTAAGGCGACATCTGCAAAAATAGGGGCAGCCACAGAACCACCGCCATAATGATCGCCTTTAGGATCCTTTACAGTCACCACGATTGCATACTTAGGATTACTAGCAGGCACAATACCTACAAAACTTGCTAAATATTTAGCTCCATAAGTACCACCTTCCAACATCCTAGCAGTACCTGTTTTCCCTGCTACATGATAAAGTGGAATTTGCGCTTTTGATCCAGTACCTCCAGTTCCTTCGACAACAGATTGCATCATACTCACCATTTCTTCAGAATCTTTTTTAGAAATAACTGGTCTAGCGTCTATTTGCTCGCCAGATCTTCTTTTAAGTATGGTTGGCTTTATGTATTGACCATCATTTGCAATTGTTGATACTCCAGCAATTAACTGAAGATCTGTAGCATTCATACCATATCCAAATGACAGTGTCGCAAGCTGAAAATCACCCCACTTGTCTTTAACTGGAACATAACCTTCTCTTTCACCAGGAAGTTTAATACCACTCTTATCTCCAAAACCAAAGTTTCTAAGTGATGCCTCCAATATGGTTGGATCCATCAAGTTTAGGATCATCTTTGAGATACCTACGTTACTAGATTTCATTAAAATATGTCTTAAATCCATATCTCCATAATCTCTCTCATCTCGCACAGTATTTTTACCAATACGATAGAAACCTGGATGAGTATCAATCACGGGCTCATCTGCAGAAATATTATCACCATAAGTTAGGGCTGTAGCTGCTGCAAAAGTTTTCATAACAGATCCCAGCTCATAAACATCGGTAATTGCTCTATTTCTACGGTTTTCAGGATACGCATCTGCCATACTGTTTGGGTTATAAGATGGATAATTTGCCATAGCTAATATTTCACCAGTATGTACATTTTCAACAATTACAGAACCGGCTTCAGAACGAGTCTCAAGAACACCTTCTTTAAGATATTTATATGCCACATACTGTAATCTAGAGTCTATACTTATTTGTAAGTTATGGCCATTTCTTGGCTCTATATATTTATCTTCAACTTTTGATGCTACGCCACCATGTAGGTCTTTTTTATATTCAAAATATCCATCTTGACCAGTTAAAAATTTATTAAATTCAAGCTCTAAACCTTCTTGACCTTTACCATCAACATTCGTAAACCCAACAATATGAGAAGCAACCTCTGCTAAAGGATAGTATCGTTTAAATTCACGGATGACATGAACTCCTGAAATATCAAGATCTTTTATTTTTTGAGACAAATATGGCTGAACTTTCCTTTCAACATAAACAAAACCACTTCGCCCTTCTCTAACCTTTACCTGTCTTTTTATTTTTTCTCTAGTTTTCTTAGATAAATCTAAGATATCCATAACCTCTTTTAATTTTCTACTAGAAGCTTTAATGTAGAAAGGGTCTACCCAGATAGTATCAACAGGTGTACTAATAGCTAAAGGATTACCATTTCTATCTAGAATAATCCCTCTATAAGCTTTTATATTAATACTTCTATCACTACGATTATCACCTTCTTGTTTTAGTTTTGGATACTGAATAGTCTCCATATAGATAAGTTTTCCAAACAGCACAGCAAAACTCACTATGAGCAAGACAATAACAACCAAATGACGAAGTTTAGGCTTATAGCTACTCATCATCAGTCCCCTCTGACTGTTTATTTAAAAAACGAAGATCTTTTTTGGTAGGAAGGGACATTTTTTCTTTTTCAGCAAACTTTTCTACAGCAGTAGGTGTAGCTAAAGAACTATACTCAAGCACTATCTGACTCCACTCTTCATCAAGCTTAGTATCCTCAACTATCAAAGTCTTTTGTTTATCTAACTGTAACTTATACTCAAAACGAACCACAATTACACTAAAAGCTGTCACCAATAACACAAATAATAATGCAAATGAGATTCCTACTGTTTTTCTAAAAAAACTATTTTTCAATGATTCAAACAATCTTATCCTAATTTGGCGATTTGTTAGCATCATAGTTTTTCTACCACCCTTAAGATAGCACTTCTTGAACGAGTATTTTGATCAAGTTCATTTTGATCAGCTCTAGCCTTTTTGGTAACCCACTTTAGTTTTATAAGACTATCATCTTGAGGTAACATTTTAGTGATTCTATTTACTTCCTGCTTAGGCGTGATTAGAGATGTAAATTTTTGCTTCACAATTCTATCTTCAAGCGAATGAAAAGAGATGGTAGCTATCCTACCACCAACACTCATAATTTCTAAAATATTTTCTAGCAAAATCTCTAAATCTTTGAGCTCATCATTTACATAAATTCTTAAAGCCTGAAAGCATCTTGTTGCAGGGTTTTTCTTCTCTCTCTTACCAATCGTTGCTCTAATAAGTTCAGATAGCTCCGCTGTTGTTTGGATATTGCCTTTTTCGGCTATATAATCTTTTATCCTAAGAGCAATTTTCTTTGCAAAACGCTCCTCTCCATATACTTTAAAGATATAAGCTAATTCATTTACATCTAAAGTTTCTAGTGCTTGGCTTGCAGTAATTCCCTGAGTTGTATCCATACGCATATCAAGAGGGCCATTATTCATAAAACTAAAGCCTCTCTCCGCATTATCTAACTGTGGCGAAGATACTCCTAGATCCATAATGATACCATCCACTTTACCAAGCAGATTATTTTGCTGACAGTATTTATAGATATTGGCAAAACTCGTATGCACTATCTCGAAATTATCAAATGGAAAATGTTCATTAGCATATTCGATAGCTTCAATATCTTTATCAAATGCTATTAAACGTCCTGTATCTAACTTTTGGAGTATAGCTTTTGAATGACCACCTCTGCCAAAGGTAGCGTCAATATAAATACCGTCTGGCTTTATATTTAAATCATTTATTGATTCTTGTAATAAAACTGAAAAATGCATTCTACGCCTTCACCAACTCACTAGTTAATTTTTTAGCTTTTGAAAAGTCAGTTTTTCCAGAACCTAGTTTAGGAACAGAGATAACTTTAAAATAATTAGTTGGTTTATATAAATTATCTATCCCTGAATGTCTAACAATATCTTTTAATTCATTGGGCTCAAGCTCTTCTAAGGTATATAACAGGCTAATAATTTCTCCTCTTTTAGTGTCTGGAGTTGCAACAGCCAAAACCTCAAAATCTATTTTATGAGAGTCATACCCTCTTTCCCTAAGAGTATCATAAACCTTTTGCTCAAGAAGTCCTAAACTGACCATCTCACCTGCTACTTTAGCAAACCTTGAATATCTATCCACAACTGTTAGATACCCTTCCCCATCAATCTTTCCTTTATCTCCAGTTATATACCAACTATAGCCGTCTTTCTCTATTATAACTTCACTAGTTTTCTTAGGATCATTCAAATAATAATCCATTTTATTTACACCTCTATAAATAATCATCCCTTCAATACCTATCGGTAACTCTTCATGAGATTCAGGGTGAATAATTTTAAATTGGCCACCAGGCACAGTAAGCCCTACAGTACCAATTTTATTTGGCGATTTTGTTGGTCTATTTACAGCCGCAACAGGTGAAAGTTCGGTAGTACCATACCCTTCATTAATTACCTTAGCAAACTTCTCTTCAAACATTGAACGCACTTCTCTAGAAAGTTTTTCAGCACCTGTAATAATAAGTCTAATAGTTGCAAAATCTTCTTTTTTAACAGATCTATTCTTTGTGTAGATACGCAAGAATGTAGGTGTAGCACAAAGTACCGTTGTTTTATTTTTTCTTATTAAATCTGCCACACCCTTTGCATCAGTGGGGTCTGGATGACATGCAATATAGCCACCTTGAAACAAAGATACTAAAGATATAGTCAATCCAAAAGCGTGAAAGATAGGCAAGATGCCAGCAACAGAATCATTTTCTTTACACTCAATCACACAGGTACTTTGATAAACATTTGCAAGTAAGTTTTTCTGTTTAATAGCGATACCTTTTGGTACACCTTCACTACCACTGCTAAATATTATGAAAGACAAATCATCTAAATTCGTAGGCTTAATATACTTTTTAACAAGCCAATTCACAGGCAAAGTTTTTATCTCTAAAAATGTCTTTATAGACTCTGCTTTTGTAATATTTGCTTTGATGTCCTCAAGATAAACAATCTTGCACATAGAGAAGACTTCTTCAACAAAAAAACCTTTATTTTTAAGTTTCTGCACGAATGCTTTTGAGGTAATAATTGTTTTTATTCCAGCATTATTTATTGCATGTCTTAAAGCTTCTTCAGAGGCTGTATAGTTAAGATTTACAATAGCTTTTGCACTCATCATAAGAGCTAAAATAGCTAAATAACCACCACCACTTGTTGGCAAACAAATACCAACATTATCTTCTTGGCGTGTCAAATCCTGAAGCTTTTTTGACATAAGAGTTGCACCTGTGGCAAATTTATAGCCATCAAGAGAAACTCCTGTTGTATCTCTCATCACTAAATTATTACCAGCATTAACCATCTGTCTAAACCAAATTTCAGCAGGTGATTTCAAAAGCTGCAAATACTCTTCCCATGCTCTTACAGAAAGATCTTCCATTTCTTCATTAAGAGTTTTTAAACTTTTTAAAACGCTAACATCAAAGAAGATTTGCCTATCTAAGTTTTTACGCTTAGAAAAGTGAGGCATCTCAACACCACAAACAAAAAGTAAAAATCTATTCTCGCTATGTTCAACTTGTGAAATAAATTTTTTATCAACAAGAAGCACACCCTTATGGTCCCAAAAACTAATATGATCGATATATTTAATACCGACCTTATCCATAGTCTTTTCAAGACCTTTTGCTCTCTCATCAAAAGCATCTAAAACGGTAATATCCTTATCCTGAAGATAGTTCTTCAAAGCCAAAGTTGTAACAATAGTAGTATCATTAGCTATAATTATGGAACCATCTTTAAACTGGCTAAAATCAATATCAGAATTACAATCATAAATATACGACTGATTTAACCTTTTGTGGATTGCAGATTTAAGTTGATTTAGACGCATTTTTTATCTCACTTTAGTCACAAACAAATTTACGCTTAGCATATTATGGTATCATATAGTCACTTTAATTTTTATAACAATATTGATTTTATGCCAGAACTTCCTGAGGTAGAAACAGTCAAAAGAGGTTTAACCAAAAATATTATTGGAAAAAAAATATTAAATATAGAAATTAACACAGACAAACTACGTTATCCTCTAATAAAAAGCGAACTCTTAACACTCCAAAATAGAGAGATTAAAAATATTCATAGAAGAGGAAAACATCTAATACTTTTCTTAGCTGAAAACTTACAAATAATTATTCATCTAGGTATGTCTGGAGTAATCAAAACTACAGAAACAACTATTTATAATAAAGTAAAACATGATCATATAATTCTACAGTTATCTGATAATTTAACACTATCATATAATGATCCACGTAAATTTGGCTACTGGTTAATAAATAACAACTTAGACCCTCTTAAACATAAAGTTTTAGCAACTCATGGAGTTGAGCCATTAACTGATGATTTTAATACTGAGTACCTGCTTACAAAACTACAAAAAACCTCTCGCAAAATCAAACAAACAATTATGGATAATTCCATAGTTGTAGGTGTCGGTAATATTTATGCTAGCGAGGCGTTATTTGATAGTAATATTTTACCAACTAGAGCATCTAATACCATTACGAAAAAAGAAATTAAAAAATTGATAGACTCAATCAAAAAAATCTTAGCAAAAGCTATTGCTAAAGGTGGCACCACACTCAAAGATTATAAAAATACTGAAGGCAAACCTGGTTATTTCACACAACAACTAAATGTTTATGGGCGAGCAAACCAGGAATGCTACATTTGTAATACAAAAATTGAAAGTTTAATTATAGCACAAAGAAATACTTTTTATTGTAAGAAATGTCAAAAGTAAAATTAAACATCCAAATTAACTACATTCAGAGCATTTGACTCAATAAAGTTTCTACGTGGCTCAACTTCATCACCCATTAAAGTTGTAAATAATGCATCAGCCTCAACAGCATCTTTTACAGATACTTGTAATAATACTCTATTATCAGGATCCATAGTTGTCTCCCAAAGCTGGCCTGGGTTCATTTCACCAAGACCTTTATAACGCTGAACATCATTACCTCTTCTTGCTTCTTTAAGCAACCAGTTTATAGCCATTTCAAAATCGTCAACATATTCTTTCTTAGCGCCTCTTTCAACATATGCTCCTTCAAAAGATATATCAGATAAAACATCACCATAAGTCACAAGATCTTCATAGTCTTTTGTAGTGAAGAAGCTATTTTTGACGATATAGTCAGTATCATAACCATTTATATAATGATTAACTCCATAAGAAGTTGTCTCCTGACCATCATCAGTTACATCTGTAGCTTCTATAAGTTTAAACCTTTCATACGATAAAGCTTTTTGGTTACACTTATCAACTATTGCTTCCCACCATTGCTTAATATCGGCATTTTCATCAACATATTTTGCACTATACGCCATTACTCTAAGTAATTTCTCAGGATATGTTTTATTGTATTTTTTAATAACTTTTTCTGACTTTTGATAAAGCTCATAATAGTTAGCTAAAACTTGTCCAGAAATAGCATTACCATCAGAAAGATGGATATTAGCACCCTCAAGACCAATGTTACCTAAATACTCTGCCAAAGCATCCTCATCTTTTAAATAAGTTTCTTGCTTACCTTTTTTAACTTTATATAAAGGTGGCTGAGCAATATATAAATACCCTCTCTCGACAAGCTCAGGCATTTGTCTATAAAAGAATGTCAAAAGCAATGTTCTAATATGAGATCCATCAACATCAGCATCCGTCATTAAGATAATTTTATGATATCTAGTTTTGTCAGGATTATAATCCTCCGCGCCAATCCCACAACCTAAAGCTTTAATAAGTGTTGCAACCTCTTGAGAACCTAACATTTTATCAAAACGAGCTTTCTCAACATTAAGGATTTTACCCTTAAGTGGTAAGATTGCTTGAGTTTTGCGATCACGAGCTTGCTTAGCTGAACCACCTGCAGAGTCACCCTCCACTAGGTAAATCTCAGACAGAGATGGATCTTTTTCTTGACAGTCTGCAAGCTTACCAGGAAGACCCGCAATATCTAAAGCTCCTTTACGACGTGTCATATCACGAGCCTTACGAGCTGCTTCACGAGCTTTTGCAGAATCTAAAATTTTCTCACAAACTATCTTAGCTTCTTTTGGATTCTCTAAAAGAAACTCTTGTAGTTTCTCATTAACCAAAGTCTCAACAGCTGATTTAACATCTGATGACACTAACTTATCTTTTGTTTGAGATGAGAATTTTGGATCTGGAACTTTTACCGATAATACTGCCGCTAAACCTTCACGAGTATCTTCACCAGTTAGAGAAACTTTGAGCTTCTTGTTTAGACCTTCAGACTCAATATAAGAGTTCATAGTACGAGTAACAGCAGCTTTCAAACCAGATAAGTGAGTACCACCATCACGCTGAGGAATATTATTTGTAAAACAGAAAATTGACTCTTTATAAGAATCATTCCACTGTAAAGCAAGCTCTACTTGAATATCATCTTTAATACCATTTACAGCAACTACATTCTCATGGATTGGCTTTTTGCTATTATTCAGGTACTGTACAAAAGCTTTAATACCACCATCATACTTAAATATTTCAGATCTATTACCTATTTTATCAATAAGTTCAATTTTGACACCAGAGTTTAAAAAAGATAGCTCCCTAATTCTCTTCATCAAAATATCATAATCAAACTCAACAAAAGAAAATGTATCTTTACTAGGTTTAAATGTAATTATAGAACCAGATTTACTAGTTGTCTCTAACTGCTTCAGCGGATAGTCAGGTACACCGTGAGTATACTCTTGATAATATCTATGACCGCCTCGAGATATATCCAAAATAAGCTTTTCTGATAACGCATTTACAACTGATACACCTACCCCATGTAAACCACCAGATACTTTATATGAATTATCATCAAATTTACCACCAGCATGAAGTACTGTCATAATAACTTCAGCAGCTGAACGACCTTCTTCCTCATGAATATCTGTAGGTATACCACGACCATTATCTGATACTGACACCGAACCATCTTTGTTGATAATAACTTTAATATCATCACAATGTCCTGCTAACGCTTCATCAATAGCGTTATCAACAACCTCAAACACCATGTGATGCAGACCACTACCATCATCAGTATCACCAATATACATTCCAGGTCTTTTTCTAACCGCATCAAGACCTTTTAATACCTTGATACTAGACGAATCATATGCTTTATTCTCAGGCGCGTTATTTTCAGACACTAGCAAGCTCCAAATTTAATTATTACGATAAAACTCAATTAGATAGTATTATAACACAATTAACCTTCGATATTAATCCATGTTAGATATAGGGTTTTCATTTTATACAAAAATGGTAGTATTTAAAGAAACCAATTAAAATAAGCAGTTATTTCTTATGCTAAAGAAAAAAAATATACTTTTAATAACTATAGCTGCTGGTGTTGTAGCTTTTAGTTTTTTTATAGGTAAAAAAACTGGAGTTAAAAAAGCTGATGAAATTCATAAGAATGAACTAAAAGTACTACAAGAAAAATATGAATCTCAAACCCCTGAAAATAGTATAAATTGCAGACCTAGTGTTAATTCAAAGGTAAAAAACTATGTAGTTGGTTACGGTAGCCTCATGAATAAACAATCACGCCAAATAACTGTACCTGAAGCAACTTACGCCGCTCCTGTTCTAGTCAGTGGTTTTGAAAGACTATGGGCTTCTCGTGGCAATAAGTCTCATGCAACATTCTTATTAGCTATTCCTAACAAAGGCTATGTAATGAATGCTATATACTATAAAGCATCAGCTAAAGATATTTCAGCGACTGACTTACGTGAAGCATCGTACTGTAGAATTAAGATACCAAGAAAAGACTTAGTTCCTCTTGGCATCAAAAGCCTACCTAAAGGAGATTTTTGGATATATACAAAAGACTTTAAAGATGCTGAATTTCCGACAAAAGACTTTCCTATACTACAGACGTATGCTGATGTCTTTATTACAGGATGCTTACAAACACAAGCTGAATTTAACCTTACAGAATTTGGCCAGCTTTGTTTTAATACTACTTACAACTGGGATCTTGCAAACTGGTTTTATGACAGATCAAACCCAAAATATGCCAGATATTCTAAAGCTACTGAAAAATATCGCACACGAATAGATAAAATAATCCGTCGCTTAAATTTTGAAGACGATCCGCTATAATTAACAAAAATCCTGATAAATCCCATAAAATGAAAACATCTAATAGAAAGATTTGTATAGCTCCAATGCTTGATTGGACTGATAGACACTATCGTTACATGATGCGTCTTATCACAAAAAAAACCATGCTCTATACTGAAATGGTAACCCTAAATGCCATAATTCATGGCAGTAAAGATTATCTTCTAAAATACAACCATGGTGAGAATCCAGTAACTCTACAACTGGGCGGCTGCGTCCCTAAAGACTTCATCACTTGCGGTAAGCTTGCAGAAAAGCTTAGTTACTATGAGATAAATATAAATGTCGGCTGTCCAAGTGAAAGAGTAAAGAAAGGAAATTTTGGGTTATCTCTTATGGCAGAACCAGAGCTTGTTGCAGATTGTGTAAAAGCAATGAAAGACAACCTAAACATACCTATTTCTGTGAAATGTCGTATTGGGTATGATCATAATGATAGTTATGAAGAGTTATACAATTTTGTTGATAAACAAGAAAAGGCTGATGCTGATTATCTATGTATCCATGCTCGTAAAGGTTGGTTAAGTGGGTTATCTCCAAAAGAAAATCGTACTATTCCAGAGCTTAATTACGATATGGTCTACCAGATTAAAAAAGACTTTCCTAATCTAGAAATTGGCATCAACGGTGGTATTACAACGATTGAAGAAACACACAAACACCTACACCATGTTGATAGTGTAATGATTGGTCGAGAAGCTTATCATAATCCGATGATTTTCAAAGATTTTGATAGTGAGTTTTATAATATAGAACCTCAAGATATATCACCACTAGAAGTAGCATATAAAATGGCTGACTACATAAAAGAGCAGATGGAAAATGATCCACATATCAAATTAAACAATATAACAAAACATACTCTTAACTTGTTTAATGGCTTACCAAACGCTAAAGTTTACAGAAGATACCTTAGCGAAAATGCTACAAAGAAAGATGCTAATGTTAATACTTTTCTAGAAGCTTTAAAAGTATTTAATTGATAATTTTTTCATTATATTAGTTAAGAATTAGCTTAATTTATTACTAATTTGCTCAGCTTCCCACTTAGCCATACCTTCACTATCTAAGCCTTGATTTTGAGCATCCATATGAGATATCACAAATACATCTTTATTTATACTTTCAGCATTCTGATCTAGCTCAGATTGACTCATATCAGCGAGTTTTGTTGGCATGATTATAATATCATGAGGTCCTCTGAAGCCTATCATTTTACCTAGTTTTCTTGACTGTAACTCTTCAGAAGCTGCTTTTTGCTCCAGCTCCTTTTTATCATACTTAATACCAACCTTCTCAGCTACAGCATCAACATCTTCTTGAGTTAACTTGCCGTTAGCAATACGCTGATCAAATATAGCTTTATCATACGCCATAAATAGCTCTGACCCACCTTGAATATATGCTTCACTTGCTATTAGAGTTGCATAGTTAGGTACTTTTGCATCTCTTTTTGGTGATGGATACGCTTTAAAAATAAACTTAACATCAGGATGATCATCCATCAGCTTAGAGACTTGTCTAGAGATTTGAGCACAAGTGCCACAACCAAAATCAAAAAATATTACAACAGCTTCTTTAGCGTCTTTAGGACCAACCTGAGGAGTATTCTCATCCATCAATAGCTCTTTAATAACATTTTCATTCGCAATAGTCTGGACATACTGATTAGTAGTACCAGCTTGTTGCTGAGAGTTTGGTGTAACTTGTTGATTAACTGGCTGATTAGAACAACTAGACAAAGCAAGAGCTGAAACACCCAACATAGTGATTAATATTTTTTTCATGTATAAATTCCTTTTCATAAAATTAACTAAAGCAGAGAATATCATAACAGAATATATGACTTTTTTTCTATGTTTGTGACTACTTTATAAAATTTAACTAACCTAATTTAATACCAAAACTAGATGCTAAGTCTTTTACATCTTTTGCATTTAGATCTTTTATATTTTTGCCGTTAATCTTGGTTTTTTCAATTAACTGTTGAGCACCCTTGTCTAAGCCAGCTTGTTTAGCAATTGTTCCTGCAGCATTTTTAACAGTATCTAGTTTTAATAAGTCTGTCAAAGTTGACATATCAATACCAAAGCCAACTTTATTTAAATCACCTGAAATAACTGCCTTAAGAGTTAAGCTAGAAATATTTTGCTTAAACTTATTAAAATTAATGCCCACATTTTGTAATGTTAATGTTAGAGGGATAGTAAAGTTAACATTATTTACTCCCCTGAACTGCCAAGTACCATCACCAGAAATACTTAAACTATCAGCATCAAGCCCTACGCCTTGTATAGTTAAACCTCTAATCGCATCACCAGCTACATTCTCTACAGAGAACTTAACTGTATTATCAACATTAGGTTTATTTGATATTACAACATTCACATCAAGATCATTATTATTAACTGACTTAACAACGATATTTGTTGGTTGACCCAACAATGCTGGGTTCGTAGATAGATTTGTCAATTTAGCACTATATACAGTTCCAGAATCCTCATAATTCTTAACATCAATATTTTGAATAACGAAACTAGGAGCACCTTCTCGCAAATTCTCATTTTTCACATTTGCATAGCCATAAACTTTCGCCTGTTGACTAGGTGTAACGACTGTTTGAGTATTCGCATTGGTCGCAGTAGAGTCAGAGCTATTAGAAGAAGATCTAAAATTAGCTAAAAACTCAACACTCTCTTTGATATTATTAGCGATATCAACAGTCTCTTTAGCGTTATCAGCGACTTTATTTAAATCAATATTTTGAATATTGTCACCATATTTTCTGATAGCATCTTCAGCTTGTTTTTGTGTTATTTTTGTTTGAGATTCTTTATCTTGACTTGTTTCTTTATTAATATAAAGCTCCCCTTTTGAATCTCTTTGCTTATCTAAAGCCACCCCGTCAATCACTACATTTTTTAAAGCAATATGTTTAGTTAGCAAGCCTGAAACATCAATACTAGCACTTATAGATTTTGCGTAAAATCTATCTTTATAAAGGTTATTTGGATCCGTTGCACCCAAGCCATTTATCTCTAACTTAGCATCACCTAAGCTTAGATTTAAAGAGTCATAGTCAACCGTTGCACCATTTGCCTTTGTTAGCTGTTGTTTAATTGTATTTGAAACTAAAGTAGTCTCTAATATTTGTGGAGAAAAGACTATTGCCAACAACATCAGAACAACTAAGATCACTCCCCATATTCTAAATGGTTGAAGAAATCTTCTAGACTGAATTTTTTGCCAATCAACCTTAGAGATATTTTTTCCAAAAATTATTTTTGAGGCTATCTTAACAGATAATTTACTAGTAACTTTTTGGTAGGCTTCACTTCCTGACTGTAAACCAGCCATCTTAGTTATAAACTTTTTGTATGATTTACCTATAAATATTCCAAAAGCCACACCTAGCACGACTGCAACAAACAAACCACCTGTTACTAAGTAATATTCAAATCCAGCATATGCTAATACAGGAACATTTATCGCAGCCTTAAAAATTGGTTGAGCAAAACTATCAAGCAAAAATCTACCGGAGTAAAAGCTAACAATTTCTAAGGGAAAACTTAGCATCTTAGCTAAAATGCTAATAAGCACGAATAATCCAATATTAATACGCAGTATTAAAACTAAGAAAATCACCAAAACAAATAATAGCGGAGAGTACGCAAACCCTGGAATAAATCCAAAAATAAAACCCAGCAACGACACTAGCAGCAACTGCACAGGTGTTGATGGACTAAAGATTATAGACATCAATTTATTGTATATTTTTTTCACTAGGAAGCTCCTATTTTTTTAATAGTAATTTTTTTAATAGTAATTAATAACCAATATACTCAATATACCGTAGGAATTCTATACTTTAAAAAGGTATTTTTATTAGAAAAACTAGCATAAATGAGTTATTATTTTATATGTTTATTACAAAAATTTTCGTCAAACGATTAAATAAGGAAAAAATCAATGAACTTACATGAATATCAAGCGAAAGATCTTTTAGAAAGTTATGGTCTAAAAGTTCAAAAAGGTATCGTAGCTCATAACCCTAATGAAGCTGCTCAGGCATTTGATCAAATCGGTGGTAAATTTGCTGTGGTTAAAGCTCAGGTACATGCTGGTGGTCGTGGTAAAGCTGGTGGTGTAAAAGTTGTTAAATCATCTCAAGAAGCTCGTGAAGTAGCTGAAAGCCTTATCGGTACAAATCTTGTTACATTCCAAACAGATGCTGAAGGTCAGCCTGTAAATTCTGTTGGTATATTTGAAGATGTATACCCTGTAACTAACGAATTATACCTAGGTGCTGTAGTTGATAGATCTAGCCGTAAAGTAACTTTCATGGCTTCAACTGAAGGTGGCGTAGATATTGAAGAAGTAGCTCATAACACTCCAGAAAAAATCCTTAAAGTAGAAGTTGATCCATTAGTTGGTCTTCAACCATTCCAAGCTCGTGAAGTAGCTTTCAAACTTGGTCTAGAAGGCAAGCAAATCAATGATTTCGTTAAAACAATGCTTGGTGCTTATAAAGCATTTGTAGAGTGTGATTTCGCATTATTTGAAATTAACCCTCTTGCTGTAAGAGAGAATGGTGATATCGTTTGTGTTGATGGCAAAATTAACCTTGATTCAAATGCTCTTTACAGACACCCTAAATTATTAGCTCTAAGAGATAAATCTCAAGAAAATGCTAAAGAGCTTAAAGCTTCTGAGCATGAGCTAAACTATGTAGCTCTTGAAGGTAACATCGGTTGTATGGTAAACGGTGCTGGCCTTGCAATGGCTACTATGGATATCATTCAATTATACGGTGGTAAGCCAGCTAACTTCCTAGATGTTGGTGGTGGAGCTACTAAAGAAAGAGTAATCGAAGCTTTCAAACTAATCCTAGATGATGAAAATGTAAAAGCTGTTTTAATTAACATCTTCGGTGGTATCGTCCGTTGTGACATGATTGCTGAAGCAATTATCGAAGCTGTTAAAGAAGTAAATGTAACTGTACCAGTAGTTGTTCGTCTAGAAGGTAACAATGCAGAAAAAGGTGCTAAGATCCTATCTGATTCAGGTTTAAAACTTATCCCTGCTGATGGTTTAGCTGATGCTGCTGATAAAGTTGTGAAATCACTAGGTTAATAAATTAAAACAGTTAAAAGGATATTAAATAATGAGCGTATTAGTTGATAAAAATACAAAAGTTTTAGTACAAGGTTTTACTGGTAAAAACGGTACTTTTCATTCAGAGCAAGCTATTGCTTATGGTACAAACATCGTAGGTGGTGTAACTCCTGGTAAAGGTGGTCAAACTCACTTAGACAGACCAGTTTTCAACACAATGGAAGAAGCTGTAAAAGCTACTGATGCTGATGCATCTGTAATCTATGTACCAGCTCCATTTGTAAAAGATTCTGCTATTGAAGCAATTGATTCTGGTGTTAAGCTAGTTGTAATCATTACTGAAGGTGTTCCAACTCTAGATATGCTAGTTGTTAAAGAATACTTAAAAGGTAAAGATGTACAAGTAGTTGGTCCTAACTGCCCAGGTGTAATCACTCCAGGTGAATGTAAGATTGGTATTATGCCTGGCCATATTCATCAACCTGGTAAAGTTGGTATCATCTCTCGTTCTGGTACTTTAACTTATGAAGCAGTTGCTCAAACTACTAAATTAGGCTTTGGTCAGTCTACTTGTATCGGTATAGGTGGAGATCCAATCCCTGGTATGAACCAAATCGAAGCGTTAAAACTTCTAGAGAATGATCCTCAAACAGAAGCTATAATCCTAATCGGTGAGATTGGTGGTACAGCTGAAGAAGAAGCTGCTGAATATATCAAGCACAATGTAACTAAGCCAGTTATCGGATATATCGCTGGTGTTACAGCTCCTCCAGGTAAGCGTATGGGTCATGCTGGAGCTATCATCTCTGGTGGTAAAGGTACAGCCGATGAGAAATTCGCTGCATTTGAAGCTGCTGGTATTGCTTACACTAGATCTCCTGCAGAACTAGGTTCTAAACTTAAAGAAGTTACTGGTTGGTAATTTTTTCTAAAATATTCTTTCCACTTTATTTCTACACTATATTCTTGAAAAAAAGACTATTGTTTCCTATAGTTACTTACAATAAAATTTTTTTCAAATTACTTATGAATATACAAGTTGCTATCCAGCTAATAGGGGAAACCTTACTTATACTATTTGCAGTTAAGCTTACTCAGAACAAAAAACTTGCTTGGTTATTTTTATTAGTATCTTATTTAATAGCCTTATCAAACTACTTTCTTGGTTTCTATAAGGCAAATTTGTCAATGATTAATACTCATTTTCTATTTATGCTTGCTCCAATCTTGGCTGTAATTGCTATAGCTATTATGGGCTATATTTTTGTTGATAAAAATAAAAACTTTAGAAAATCTAACACTATATTTGTCCTTTTAACAATATTAATTTGTTTTCTCCTTATAAACTTAGATTACTATTTTGTTTTAGGATCGAACTTTGAAGAATTTATTCTTCGAGGAGTTTTTGTTAAAAGTCTTGATCAGACCCTACTATTTTCAGGGCTAATTTTTGCATTTACTAAATATAGGATTGCTTTTATATTATTAGCGCTATCATTTGTCAGTAAAGCTCTTTTAATGGCATATATTTTCATATTTAAGATTGATGCCTACTATTTCTTATGCATGACGACTTTTTATGCTTGTATGGCAATGATATTTATCACAGCTCTCAATAAAATAAAAAAATAATATACTCCTCTCTCATAACCACAATATATCTTTTTATGATAATATTTAATTACTTAATCAATATAAAACTTAAAAGGTTTAAAATATGATAAAAAAAATAATTACTGCAACAAGCCTGACTTTAATGCTTGTAACCTTTAGCTTTGCAAACACTCAAGAACAAGCTAATCCAATTCAAAAGCAGCAGCAAGTCTACTCTGGAACTCCTGCAGCAACTGCTGCATCAGGACCATTTACAGCTATTGGAATTGGTTTAACATCTATACTAATGATTCCTGTAGGCTTCTTTAAAGGTGCTGCTGATGGATTTAATACACCAGCTGATCAACTAAGTAGCAATCCTATTATTAGCCCTCTGCAAAGAGTTGGTGCTGCAGCAGTTGGATCAGTTAGTGGAGCTGTGAGCTACCCAATGCAAACATCACAAGAATTAACACAAAAAGCCAGAGAAAATAATTATATTGCATAAATGTGATATGAGATAAAATGCAAGACAAGTAAAGGAGTTGATATAGTATGCTAAAGAAGCTAATTACTTTTACTTTTTTTACAATTATGATTTGTAGTATAGGAGTTTGCAATACTTTAAATGACAAGAAGAAAATAAACACTTCATCTCCTACTCAATCTAAAAACATTAAAGAATGTAATAAAATCTCAACTCTTACTTTAACTCCTATAACAATAGCTGGAATTGGAGTCGGATCTATTTTGATGGCTCCAGTAGGCTTAATAGGAGGCGCTATAACAGGAGCAATGATGTCTCCTATGATGTTTGATAGTGGAGGCTTAAATGATAACGCTATAATTCAGCCAATACAAATAACCGGGGCCGTAATATTAGGATCTGTTGTTGGTGCAGGTGCTGGAGTTGTTGAGTTACCAATAGAAACGGCAGCAACCTTGTCAAGTTCAGCAAGAAGTAATTGCTATATGGTATAAAATTTAAAACACTTAAATTCTATAGTTTAACAAAAATCTTTATACTGCTATCCTTATTAATATTAGTAGTAATTAAAATCTAGAGATGAAATGACATCTTATTCAACTATAAAAAAACTTAGCATTATCTGCTTAGTTGGCGCTCTAATTGTATGGGTATTATATCCTTTTATATACCCAATATTATTTGCTGGTCTATTGTCTATAATTCTTGCACCTCTACAGGTATATTTAGAGCCACATATAGGAAGACATAAGAGTAGCTTCTTGATTGTACTTGGGATTCTTTTATGTATTTTCATACCTATATTAATTGTTTTATCTTATGCTATTACTGAAGTTATTTCTTATCTCCAACATGCAGAATCTCTGACACAAACATTCTCACAACTAAGTAGATCCATTGGAAATATCCCATATATTGGAGATACCTTACAAGAGCACTTTGATAAAATCATTAAGATGATTAAAGAAGATAAAGAAGTCATAATCTCAAATCTTGGACAAGCTTTACCGACTATTCGATATATTGGTTCAACCTCAATAAGTATAGTTACTGATTTTTTAATCACTCTTTTACTTGTTTACCAGTTTCTCGTTAGTGGTAGTACTTTAGAAAGATTCCTAAAAAAAGTGGTTCTTAAAGACTTTAATGACAGTGATAGTTTTATTTCAACAGCGATTATTACAACACGTCGAGTTAGTTTAGCGATATTTTTAACAGCCATGCTTGTTGGCATAATCATGGGCATAACATTCTCTCTGATATCTCTACCAAGCCCTATTTTATTTGCCTTTATAGCAACTATTGCTTCGATGGTTCCATTTATGGTTGGTATAGTTTATATCCTAATAGCAGGAGCTGTTTTTGTTCTTTACGGTAGTACGAAAGCAATTATAATTTTAATTGTTGGCTTTGGGCTTAATATTTTCACAGATAATATAATGCAACCCAAAATCATTAACAAACAAGTTAAATTAAGCTTTGTTGCATCCTTAATAGGTATTATGGGTGGAATTCACGCTTTTGGATTTATAGGAATATTCTTAGGCCCTGTAATATTTAACGTAGCTTTTGTTGGTATTGAAAAACTAATGGATGGTAATGAACCCTAATTGTTAGGAAAACCATCAAAACTATGAACTTCCTCTAAACCCTCATCCCAATTAGCTTTACTTGTCATAAAAATATGAGCAGTAGGTTTAATTGATACTTGATCATCCAAACTTCCCGCAGGTATAACAACCATACTTGATAATTCAAAAGGCATTGCCGAACCACATTTACTACAAAAGCTCTTAATATGGCGAGTTGAAGGTAAATTAAAATTTTTAACCAGCTCTTGGCCCGAGTTCCATTTTAGTTTTGCCTTACTTGAAAAAAGATTAGATGCATGAGCTGAACCAGTGTCTTTGCGACAATAAGAACAGTGACATAAAAAGAAATTATCGAACTCACCATCAATTTCAAATTTAACACTACCACAAAGACAAGATCCTTTAACACTCATAATTTCGCACTTAAACTTAATTTATATAAATGATCTTTTGATTATATGAATTAACTGCAAGTATAGCAAATTCATGCCTTATAAAACTTACTAAAAAGAGATATTAATAATGACTTGCAACAAAAGTTTGTCTAAAATAAATTTAATGATATCTTACTCTTAAGCAACTCATAATATTAATGAAACATCTAAAACACCCGAAAGGCTTAAAATTTTTATTTTTTGCTGAAATGTGGGAGCGCTTTAGCTTCTATGGTTTATCTGCAATATTAGTTCTATATATGACAGAGCATTTAAACTTCACAGATGCAAATGCTGCTATAGTATTTGGTAGTTATGTCACATACTTATATATCACAACCGCTATTGGTGGCATACTTGCAGATAGAGTTATAGGGTATCGCCGTTGTGTTTTACTTGGTGGTAGTACCATTATGATGGGACATATCATACTATCAACTGCTGATGCTAGTAATGTCACCTTATTTTTAGGTCTTGGATGTATTTCTTCTGGTACAGGTTTTTTTAAAGCTAATGTCTCAACTATGGTTGGTCGGCTATATGATAAAAAAGAAGCATTACGAAACAGTGGTTTTGCTTATTTTTATGCAGGGATTAACCTAGGCTCTGCTCTTGCCACTTTTATAGTTGGTCTAGTGGGTGAAAAAATTGGTTGGCACTATGCATTTAGCTTAGCTGCATTTGGTATGGCAGCTGGCTTGATTTGTTTTGAGATTGGTAAAAAGCATTTTCCAACTAGCTGTGATATGCCTAACTATGAGCTAATGCACAAAAGAATATTTCTAGGGATTAACGTTTGGTGGGCAATTATAATCTGTATAGCCATATCAGCGTGTGTATTTGCATATTTAATTTCACACCCAGCTAAATCAATGTTAGTGATTTCATTCTCTGGAGCTGTCTTATTTATATATTTAGCAATGCTATGGAGATCACTACACCAATCACAAAAAACTAATATTGCTATCCTGCTTATATTATCCATTTTTATGCTTTTCTACTGGTCTCTAAGTAACCAAACTTTGATTAGCATCCCAATATTTATAAAAAATAATATTGATCTAAATATGTATAGCTGTCATTTACCTATAGCTAGTGTTATAGGATGTGATCTACCTGTGACAACTATTATGTCTGGACAGTTATTGCTTTTGTTTATAATCACCCCATTCTTTGGTTTACTTTGGCAAAGACTTAGTGAGCGAAATAAAGAACCATCTGACGGTTTAAAATTTGTGTTTAGTTTAGTATTTCTAGGTTTGTCCTTCTTATTCTTAAGCATGGCTGCTTCGATAGCCGCTCAAGTTGGTAAAGCTCACGTTATATGGCTAATATTATGTTATCTAATGTTAGTATTTGGTGAGCTTTGTATATCTCCTGTAGGCTTAGCACTAGTTACAAGGCTTGCTCCAGAGCATCTCAAATCTACGATGATGGGAGTCTGGTGGACTATTAGTGCTTATGCAGGTTTCTTTGGCGGGGTTATAAGCTCTCATATAACTGTTACTGAAAATACTCCTGCTAGTAGTTTTGCAGGCTCATATTTTAAGCTTTTTATTGCAGCAATTGTTATGGCTATTATATTATTTGTACTAGTACCAATATTAAAGAAACTTACAAAATCTGAGGTTTAAAAAAATGATTTTAATTGCAAATGATGAGGGTCGTAGTGGCGTACCTGAAGCTTTTAAAAGGCTTAAAAATAAAGAAAATGGTCTTCGAGCTATTATTGAAGGTATCAAACTTGTTGAAAATGATACTACTATAAAAACTGTAGGTAGAGGCTCATGGCCTGATATCTTGGGTAATGTAACATTAGATGCTTCTGTGATGGATGGGAATGATCTACGCACAGGCTCTATAGGTGCTCTAAAAGGCTATGCTAACCCAATTGAAGTTGCTTATGAAGTTATGCAAAGATTACACCATGAGATATTAGTAGCTGAAGGTGCAAACCGTTTTGCCAACGAAATCAATGCTACTAAGATTGATAATCTATTACCTGAAATAAAAAAAGTTTGGTTAGAACATTTAAACAAACATCTAACACCTAAACAAAAAGTTAACTTCCCAAATATTCCTCTTATTGAGCTAAGCAAATTTGCAGTTGATCCTGAAAAAATATTTGACACTACAGTTTATCTATCAAAAGATCACAAGAATACTATATCATCTGCAACAAGTACTTCTGGTTGGGGTTGGCGTTACCCAGGCAGACTTGGAGATAGTCCGATTATCGGAGCTGGCTCGTATGCTGACTCAAGGTATGGGGCTTGTGCTTGTACTCATACTGGTGAGATGGCAATCCGCTGTGGTACTGCTAGATCTGTAGTATTATATATGAAAATGGGAATGTCTGTAAAAGAAGCAGTATTAGAAGCAGCTAAAGACTTACGCCATCTAAAAACTGGATATTTAGATGAATTAACTATTCATGCTATTGATAATCAAGATAATCATTTCGTAACTAGTTTTAAAGGTAGCGAACCAGTTTATTACTGGGTTTGGACTGATGATATGAATGAACCTGTTAAGAGACAAGCTAAATGTATATCATAACGGCATTAATATAAAAAAATATACATTGAAAGTTCTAAGATTACTTTAAAGTATGTAAATCTTTTAAGTTTAGGAACTAAATTAAAAACATATTAGCATCAATAAAATATAGTATTAAAATAGTCATCTTTATGTAATAATATCTTAGTTTTACGAACTAATAATTACTAAAATTTTAGGAGAAAATATATTATGAAAAAAATCAAACTTGTATTATGCGCTGCAGGAGTATCAATGTTAGTTGGTTGTAGCAACACTCAAATGGCTGTAACAGGCTTAGCTTTAGCTGGAGCTGCTGCAGGATATATGGCATACGGATGGATGAACGATCCTGACGCCTCTAATGCTTTTGAAAAAACACCAAAAGAAGTTACACAAGTTGTTAATGGTGTTCTAAAAGAAAATGGCTACAAAGTTATCAAAACTGAAACTAATGACAAAGATAATACTAATTCGACAGAACTTGTGAACTCTGCAGGTAAAAAAGTTAATGTAGCAATTAGTCCTGTTGATAATAATCCAAATCAAGCAAAAGTTTATATTAAAGGTACTAGTTTTGACGGTATATCTAAAGCTGAATCTCAAATATTAATGAACAAAATTAATAAGCAACTAGTTTAATTAATTGCCATACAATCCAACTATCTTATTAATTACAAGCTTTAAAGGTAGTGAACCAGTCTTCTATTGAGTTTGGGCTAATGATATGAATGAGCCTATTAAGAAGCAAGCTGAGTCGATATTATAACTCGGACACTAATTCTTAAAAAATTTGATATCTTTGACCTACCCAATCACCCTATACCCAAACCAATCAGGTCTTAGATCATATTTTTCATCACTTGAATTTAGATGAATATACTTACCACCTATCTTGCTAAGCTCTAAACAATCATCAACTTCCATAAGATTATCTTTATGCTGATGAATAGAGTTTTTTAGCAAACTTTTCTTAGCTTTTTCTTTTGCCTCTGCCTTATCTGCAGCAACAAATAGTGCAAACTCATGTAACTCATTTAGTTTATACTCATCATATCCACCAAGGTTTACAAAATATAAATTCTTATCAAAATCTTGAGGCTGATCTTGAAGTGATATTTGATATCCATCTGCACCTTTTACAGCTTTGTAGCTATCAAGATGTAAACCCTTAACTGTACCAAACCAGTTTTTTCTTAATTGCTCATAAGTATCTTCAATACTCTCTCCAACTACAAACTGTACATCATGTAACTCAATATTTGCTTTTGGTGCACTCCCACCTAGATAGACTATAAATAATTTACTCATTAAATTCTCTAAAAATTAACTTTCTTAGAGTAATTATAGCCAAATTGAGCAATATTCTGAAAAATGTTTATTACTTTAGTCATCAAAAATACAAAAACCATATTTCTGTAATAGATTGCGTGATCAAGCCTGACGCAATGACATGCTACTTTTTTTGCCATGCAAAAAGTATGTCGCTATAACTTACGCAGTAAGTAGCGAAACTACAATATAACTGATGTTATAATATGCTAATTAAAATTAGATAATCTACTCATCCATGACAACCCTAGAAATCTGTATAGATAACTATCAATCGATTATTAATGCTCAAAAAGCTGGTGCAGATAGATTAGAACTATGTTCTGCACTTGGAGTTGAAGGACTTACACCCTCACCTAACTTAGTTAAATTTGCCAAAGAAAATTTTACAAGTTCACTACAAGCTATGGTTCGCCATCGTGCTGGGGATTTTTATTATGATGAGATAGATCAACAAATTATGCTTAATGACTTAAAAACAATGCTTGAGCTAAATATTGATGGAGTTGTAATTGGTGCTTTAACTAAAGAAAACAAGATTGATAAAGAGTTTTTAAAACCATTTATTGAACTTACAAAACAAGCTGGTAAAGAACTAACTTTTCACAGAGCAATTGATTTAACAACAAATATATACACGGCTACTCAAGAAATTATTAGACTTGGTTTTGATAGAGTTTTAACATCAGGAACTGCGACGAATGTAATAACTGGTTTAGAAACTATAAAATCACTACAAGAAAAATTTGGAAGCCAAATTAAAATAATGCCTGGTGGTGGAATTAACTCAGCCAATGTGAAAGAAATACTAGAAAACACAAAAGTAACAAATGTCCATTGCTCTGCTTCTAAGAAAATTTTACGAAATACTGACTCTACAGCATTCCCAGCTTCTGCTTTAGAAATTAAAATTAGTCAAATTGATGAAATGATTTCTATAAGTTCACAATTTTAGAGTAAAACCTTATACCGCTACAAAATATTTTTGGTTATCAGTACTTATACAAAGCGCATTAGTTACAATAGTACTTCCACCGCTTGACTCAGCATTATAGATAGCATTTAGTACAGAACCTCCCGCCACACTAGAGCTACTAGAAATATCGATTCTTGTAGCACCATCAAACATATACATTGATACTCTAGTAATACCACTTGTCAGATCCTGATCTGAGTTATTGCGAACTGGAGAACCTACATTACCACCCATAGGAAGAGTTCCTGTTATTGGAACTGCATATCCTGCTGGACATGTAATAGTTACTGAGTTTCCACTAAGTGTCCAAGTACCAACTGTTGCA
Source organism: Candidatus Francisella endociliophora (assembly GCF_000764555.1). Lineage (NCBI taxonomy): Bacteria > Pseudomonadati > Pseudomonadota > Gammaproteobacteria > Thiotrichales > Francisellaceae > Francisella > Candidatus Francisella endociliophora. Next base: position 721,989 of record NZ_CP009574.1, read on the forward strand.
TTACCACCACTTGTTGGACCTGCTGTACCATAATCACCACCAGAAAGTGTTATAGTTTGCTTCCAACTTATACCACTATCATTATCCTTAGAACAACTAATTAATGCCGTTGATACTACCCTACACAAATCATAGCCACTATTTTTGTTTTATTCACTTGTTTCCTCTTTATTCTTAAAATTTAATTTACAATAGCAAATAATAGCATACCTGCCTAATATATCAACAAATATGCTGCAAGCAAACTTAATAAATTTTATATGAAATATTTATTCTTAATGTATATAATTTTATAAAATACACTATAACTTATATTATATTTATGATAAAAAACATATTCTTTGACTTAGATGGAACACTTGTAAATACTGTAGGTGACTTAACTGTTGCTACAAACACTATGCGTAAACACTTCGGCCTTAATCCAGTATCTGAAAAGATCTTAGCTAATATAATTGGTAAAGGCTACCCCACCACTGTTAGAAAAGTCCTAGCATTAGATTTTGATAATAAGGATTATATTGAATCTATAGCTGATGAAGGTGTCAAAATTGTCAGCCAAACATACAAAACTTTGAATAGTACAAATAGCAGAGTATATCCAAATGTTATTGAGACACTAGATTTTTTAAAACAACAAAATATTAAAATGGCTGTTGTAACAAACAAACATGAAGAAGATGCCATACAGTCTCTAACTCATTTAGGTTTGATTGACTATTTTGAAGTGATTGTAGGAGGAGATACTACAACTAGCTACAAACCATATCCCGAACCCCTACTTTTTGCTATAGATAAACTAAATGCTAAAGCTGAAGAAAGTCTAATGGTTGGCGATTCTATGAATGATTTTTTATGTGCTAAAGAAGCAAATGTAAATGCTGTAATGGTTAGTTACGGTTATCATAATGGCCTAGATCTTAAATCTTTAGATAGCTTTGCCTATATTGATGATTTTGCAGAGATAGAAAGTATTATCGAAGAGGTAAATGCACATTAGCGATTAGTCGTTTCAAAAACAAATGATTAGAAAATAAAACTGTTTGAGCGAAGTGAGTTTTTTGCTTTAAACTACGGTAGTGTAGTGCTAGGCTGTTTTGCATACCGGTTCCTGAACGAAGCCGAAGGGCTACCATGAAAAAAGTATGTCGCTATAACTTACTAAGCAAGTAGCTAAATATGTTTAAATAAATATTTTAAGATAGTAACTTCAAAATTTCACTTACCTAAGCACTATGCTATAATTTTGCTCACCTATTTATTCAAAAGTTTCAAAAAAAAATGGCAAATCATCACAAATTAATAATTCTAGGTTCTGGACCTGCTGGTTACTCTGCAGCAATCTACGCAGCTCGCGCAAATTTAAACCCCGTAATTATCACAGGTATGCAACCAGGCGGACAACTTACAACTACTACAGATGTAGATAACTGGCCAGGTGAACCTGATGGCATCATGGGGCCTGAGCTTATGGATAAACTACAAAAACAGGCAGAAAGATTTGATACTCAAATCGCTTATGACACTATCAACTCTGTAGATTTACAAACTAGACCTTTTAAGCTAATTGGTGAGTTAGAAGAGTATACTTGTGATGCCCTAATCATCTCAACTGGTGCTACTGCAAGATATTTAGGTTTAGAATCAGAAGAGAAATTCATGGGTAAAGGTGTATCAGCATGTGCAACTTGTGATGGTTTCTTCTACAAGCAACAAGATGTTGCTGTCGTAGGTGGTGGGAATACAGCTGTTGAGGAAGCTCTTTTCTTATCAAATATTGCTAAATCTGTAACTTTAATTCATCGTAGAGACTCTTTAAGATCTGAAAAAATCCTTATAGATAAACTTATGGAAAAGGCAGAAAATGGTAATATCAATATTCTTTGGGATACAACATTAGAAGAAGTCTGTGGTACTGAAGCAGGTGTAGACTCTCTTAGAATAAAAAATGTCAAAACTAATAAAGAAAATACCCTTAGTGTAGCTGGCGTATTTATCGCTATTGGTCATACACCAAACACAGGTATTTTTGAAGGTCAAATTGAGATGGAAAATGGCTATATCAAAGTTAAGTCTGGACTAACTGGTGATGCTACTCAAACAAATATCAAAGGTGTCTTTGCCGCTGGGGATGTAGCGGACCATGTTTATAAACAAGCTGTAACTTCTGCTGGCACTGGCTGTATGGCTGCTCTAGATGCTGAGAAGTATTTGGATGGGTTGGATTCTTGACTTTAATTATTTTTATTTTATGAATTTGCTAAACATTTTTCTTTCTGAACTAGTTCTTCCAATGTTAAATCTGGATTATCTTTAGCCATACGTAGAAAAAGTTCAGCATTTTGAAGAATTAAATATATAAAAGTGCCCTTAACCAATTTATTATTTTTATGACCCAGATCTTTCCTAATTTCTAAAAAAAACTCCTCCATCATAAACATTGTTTTAGCATTAGGTTTATTTTTTTGCATATGTTCCTTCCAGGCAATATATTTTGATAATACATCTTGACCTCCCCATAAAATCATTTTCCGTTGCCACTCACGAAGAAAGCTAACAAGCCCTTGGCTTTCTTCATTACCATACTCTGAATTAAATAATTTAAAAAATTCGCATAAAAATTCATCATATATTTGTATTTTCTTTTCTCTATAATGCGCTTCAATATCTCTTTTACGTTCAAAATATTTTCCTAAGACAACTGCTAGAGTCGCTGCTATTACAGTAGTCGCACCAGTTAATAAACTTATTGAGACTTTCGGATCTAAAAGCTTAAATTGACCCCAAACTGTAGAGATAATCCAATAACTACCCCAAGCCAGTATTCCAAGTATTATAAAGCTTAAAACTGTTGATATATGTTTTTTCAAAGCTATCCTTAAATTATTTATCTTTGATATTTTAATAATAAGTATATAATCCTATGATATCAAACAAAAATATAAGACTGCACATCAGCGACAAGTAGTTTCAAAAACAAATGATTAGAAAATAAAACTGTTTGAACGAAGTGAGTTTTTTTATTTTCCATTTGTTTTGAACTACGATAGCGTAGTGCTAGGCAGTTTTGCATACTTTTTCTGCCATGAAAAAAGTATGTCGCTATAACTTACGTAGTAAGTAGCGAAATAGAAAAAACAGAACAATGTTCTGTCACTACAATTAGACAAGTCGCGACTTGTCTCTACGAAAAACTTAGGATTATCTTCCCCTCAAAAAGAAACTATCTAATTGAGCAAAATTAAGCTTCACCCAAGTTGGTCGGCCATGATTACATTGACCTGAGTTTTCGACTGTTTCCATTTGTCTTAGTAGATGATCCATCTCTGGAATACTTAATTTATCATTTGCTCGTACAGCTGCATGACAAGATACTGTAGCCAAGATATGGTTTAGATAAAACTCAACACTTTTAGTCTTACCAGAAGATGTAAGCTCTGTAGCCACATTTGATATTAGATTTTGTATATCTTTATCTTTAACATAGATAGGCGTTGAACGCACAAGTATTGCATCATCAGCTATTATTGATATTTCGAAACCTAGCTTTTCGAAGACTTCGATATTCTCATCAATAGTTGCAACAATACTACTAGATAGCTGACATGTAAGTGGCATTAGAAGATTTTGTTTAAACTTATCAGCATCTGCATGCCATGTTTTTTTCATTTCTTCATAGAGTATTCTCTCATGAGCTGCATGCATATCCACAAGCACAACGCCATCTTCAATTTGCGAAAGAATATATATCCCATGTATCTGACAAATTGCCTGTCCTAAGCCGCTAGATTTAGGTTGTCGTGTAATATGGATTTCATTTTCTTGAGAACTTTGATTATTAAAGTATCTATCAAGTAATTTAGTGCTAGTATCTTCTTCTTTCTCATCTTCAACACTAATATCCAAACTCATATTGCCAATATTAAGAGGATTATTTGCACTACTACTATATTCTTGTTGGCTTATATCTTGACTAAACTTTGTATTTTCAACTTCAACATCTACATCCGCACTTGTAGTTATCGCTTTGTTTACAGTACCAAAGAGAAAATCATAGATAAACTTTTGGTTTCTAAAACGCACTTCACTTTTGGCCGGATGAACATTTACATCAACCTCTCGATAATCCATATCTAGATACAGCAAAAATGCTGGATATCTATTACCATACATCACATCTTTATAAGCATTTTTGATAGCATGCGTGACAATCTTATCTTTGATAATTCTCCCATTGATATAGAAACTCTGCATATCTGCTCGAGCTCTATTAAACCTAGGACTAGCTACCCAACCCCATAGATGTGCATCGCCAACCTCTTTATCTATGTAGATAGCATTTTCGATAAACTCTCGACTATATAGCTCCAAAACACGATTATATTTAAGTTGAGAATCTTCTGCTAAAAGTAAATCTTTAACCTCTTTACCATTATGGATAAGCTTAAATGCTATACCAAAGTAGCAAAGCATGTATTTCTTTAGTAGGTCTGAAATATGCAAAAATTCAGTATTATCTTTCTTTAAAAACTTACGACGTGCTGGAGTATTATAAAAAAGCTCACTAACCTCTATAGTTGTACCTGTAACATGTGCAGCTGGTACAACTTCTCTAGTTTGATTATTAATTTGCCAAGCCTCACTAGAATCATGGTGTTTCGATATAATCTTTAACTTAGAAACTGACGCAATACTCGCCAAAGCTTCACCTCGAAAACCCATGCTAGCTACAGACTCCAATTCATCAAGTGTATAAACTTTGCTAGTTGCATGTGGAGCTAAAGCTAACTCTAAATCTTGTTGAGTAATTCCCCTACCATTATCACGGATTCGTATTAGAGATTTACCACCCTCTTGAACCTCAATAGTTATAGTAGTAGCCCCTGCATCTATAGAATTCTCTACAAGCTCTTTAACTACAGATGAAGGTCTTTCAATAACTTCACCAGCAGCTATTTGATTTGCTAAGCTTTGAGAAAGGATTTTTATTTGACGATAGTCTTGTAATTGTGACTGCATATTTATCTATATAGGATCTTTTATAAAATCTCTAGTTGAGCATTCTTTGAATAGCTTAGGATTATTAACTTTGCCATCTTTATCTTCATAAGGATAGACATTATCTTTTGTCAAACCACATTTCTTTCTTATTTTCTTAGCTTCTGACTTTGATATTCTTTCCCAATACTCATCTTTGCCAAACATTCCCCAAAATGCTCTTACATAAACCTTCTTACCACTATCAATAGTTTGTGCTTTAACATGATAATACTTGCCATCATGAGGGTTTAGAACAGACCCTTTTTCATAGACAGGCCCTTTATCTGTAGCCTTATCTTTAGAGGATTTTTTAACATCCCAAACGAACTCTAAGCCCTGATACTTTTCTTTACCACTTGAGTAATCATATTTGTGACCATAAGCATCACCCTTACCACAATTTTCACAATAAATAATTGGCTCATGTACTTTACCATCATCAACATTTGATAGTGGAACAAATACTTCTGCATTTAAATTACCATCATCATTATTGTATGCATGGATCACCGAAACATTTGTATTTGTATCTTTATCTTTTTGTAGCCAGTAACCAGTAGCTGCAAGCTTATCACTACTAGCATAACTAAAAGATATAAGAACAACCACAGAAAATATAGAGAGGATTTTTTTCATCATTTTTGTTAAAAAAAGAGATTATTTTAAGATAAAGTATAAAGAAAATTTGTAATTATACAAACTAATTAGACAGGACTTTTAACACCAAATTGACCAACTGGATAGTTTATACATTTAGCAGTAACTTCTGAGTTATCATTTGCATATACACCTTTAGAAGTCACACCACAGTCAGCTTTAACTTTTTCATAGTCAGCTTTTGAAATTCTCTTCCAATGTGCATCTTTACTTCCTAGTTCTTTGCCCCATACGATATAAGCAGCTTTAGCATACATTGTCTCACCGCCATCTTGAACTTGAGCTTCAGAAGCATAAACCTTACCATCATTAGGGTTAATTACACCACCATTTTTATATACATCACTCTTTTGACCTTTAACACCAGTACCAGATTGTTTTTGCATGTTACCTGCAAAAACCAAACCTTGTAAGTTGGCATTTTTACCTTTATAAGTAAAGCCATTATACGAACCATCTTTACAATTATGGCAAGTTAATCTTGGTTTAGTTGGCTTGCCTGCAGCATCAACATTCATTAAAGGAACAACTATTTCCATTTGAAGTGTACCATTTTTACCACGAGCATCTTTTGTGTCTTTATTAACAACATAAGTATGGATTATCCCTTGAGGCATACCACGACCAGCATCTTTATCCTCATCAAATTGAACCCAATATCCTTCTGGAGAAAGATTTGGCTGTGAATCAGATTTATCAGCATCCGCTGCATATGACATGCTAGTAGCACCAAAAGCTGCCATAGCCATTAAAGCTATAAGTTTAGTTTTTTTCATTAACGATTCTCCTTGTAATTTTTAGCAAAAACACTAAGTTATTGTTCTGATACTAGCAAAGAAGCTGTTTTTATTCAATTATAGTTAAGACTAATATTAACAATTTAATAAATAAAGCTTATAATCATTTCCAATATTGAAATAACTTCGACTTATTCTTGCAAGGAAAAATCATAACTAACTTTGGTGGTAACATCTCTGTAAAACTAGCAAATGGTGACAAAATATCAGCTGTTCACAGAAGTCATCTAAAAGGTGAACTAACTGTCGGTGATAATGTCGAGCTTGAATACACTAACTCAACTTATGTAATTACAAAACTTCTTGAGCGTAAAAATCTTATATCTCGTCCAAACCAATATCAACGTAAAAATAAGAATATTGCTGCAAATATAGATAATGCCGTAATTATTATTACACACTCTCCAGCACCTGTTGAACATTATATAGATAGATATTTAGCAGCCCTTCATAATAGCGATATCGAACCTATTATCGTCATAAATAAAATAGATGATCAATCTGAGCAAGACAAACAACATATCGAAAACTTAGCAAGCGTGTACAAAGATATTGGCTACCAAGCTTTTTACATCTCTGCAAAAAATAATATAGGTATAGATAAACTTCTTGATGCTCTTAGTGGTAAAACTTCAATATTCCTAGGGCAATCAGGAGTTGGCAAATCTGAAACACTTAATACAATTCTTGGTGAAAAAATTACTGAGACAACCGCAGTATCTGGCTCAACTAAAAAAGGACGTCATACAACTACTTGCTCAACCTTATACGAAATAGATAATCAAACAAATATTATCGATTCACCTGGTATTAGAGAATTTGGCTTATGGCATATTACTCAAGAAGAACTCTTCGATGGCTTTTTAGATTTTAAGAAGTACAAAGGAATGTGTCAATTTAGAAATTGCTCTCATGAAGAAGGCTCAAAGGGTTGTGAAATAGTTAAACAACTAAATGAAGGCAATATCAATCCCACTCGATTTAAAAACTATCATAGAATATTAGCTGAGATAAAAAACTAATTTTAACTTATTATTTATTCATAAGCATTTTTTTGATTGGTGATAAACCAAAAGATATAAATGACACAATAACTATTCCAATACCTATCATAAGAAATAAATGAGTATAGTTGTTCAAAGAAGTCACATGAGTCATAGTTAATGCTTGATCCTTACTAATAGCTATTAACTGAGCTACTAATCCTCCCAAAATTGATGCAAATGCTAAGAAAACCCACCATACCCCAACCATAAAACCATTTACTCGAGCTGGCGCAAGTTTCGTAAACATTGATAACCCTATAGCTGAAATAAAGAGTTCGCCTGTCGCCTGTAGTGCATAGCTAAGTACTAACCAATAAGAAGAAATAACTCCATTTACTGCTGTAAACTTCGAGATATATAGCACAACAAAAGATAAACCTATCACAAGTAGTCCCATAGAGAACTTTGCATATACACTCAAATCAAACTTCGTATTATTTGTACGAACATAATACATAGCCAAAATAGGCCCTAATATAAATATCCAAAAAGGATTTAGTGACTGAAAAGACTCTGGAGCAATATTTAATCCTAAAATTGTATGATCAGTATTTTTAATAGTAAAAAGATTTATTGACGATGCCATCTGCATATATGAAATCTTATAAACCATTGCTTCACACATAAGAATTAAAGCCAACATCATCTTATAGAAATAACCTGCTTTTTTATAAGAAAAAGCTAAATATACATAGATAAACCCACATAAAATAAAAGTAAGAACAACAATTAGTTTCGCAACAAGCAAATAGTCTAATAAACATTTAACTAAGCATATCATGAAAACTACGCCAACTATCACTACAGCGAGATATCCATAATTTAATTTTTTAGCGCCTGCATGGGTAGATATATGTTTCATAGTAAACCTAAAACCAACAAATGTCATAATAGCTAATACCATAGATAATGAAACAATTGTAAATGCTGATGAATATCCAAATTGTTTTGCTATATTAGGAATCATTGCTAAGCCTAGCAATGATCCAAAATTTATAGCCATATAAAATAGTGTGAAAGCATTACTAATTTGACCTGAATCACTATTTGTATAACACCTTGACAGCAAACTAGTCGGATTCGACTTAAATAATCCTGTTCCAACACATATAAAAGACAACCCCCAAAGAACAGGTTGCTTATTGTCAAAGATCAAAAGGATATAGCCACATAGTAACACTACCAATCCTAAAACTATTGTTCGTTTAGCCCCAAGTATAGAGTCACCTATATAACCACCAATAGCAATAAATGCATACACAAGAGCTGCTAAAGCTGCATAAGTAGCTATAGCCCCATCTTCACTTAGACTTATACTTCCTTGTTGAAGATATACCACCAAAATAGATATTAAAGCAGCATAACCAAAACGCTCCCATATCTCTAACATAAAAATTGTATAAAAAGCCTTTGGCTGATTAAAAAGCTTAAGCATATATTCTTGCCTCAATTACATCTAGTAAAAATAAATCTGAAATCTATAAAACCCTAACAAAAGAAGATTTGTATAAATATATTTTAATTAAATAACTAACTTTAAAGTTTTACATTCTCTCAGGGATAGAAATACCTAATAAATCTGTAGCTATACTCATTGCCTTCACTGCGGCAACACATAGAGCAACTCTAGAGCTTTTAACATTGCCATCATCAAGACTAGTAATAGGACAATTAACATAGAATTTATTAAAACTATTTGCCAATGAGTACGCATACTCACAAATATGATGAGGTTGGGAATTCTCATAGGCTCTAGATATAGCAATAGGAAACTGAATAAGTTGCAACTGCAGTTTTTCCTCATGCTCATTTTCAGCATTAAGAACCCTACAATCTCTAATTAAATCTTGTAGCACATAATCATCACTAAATATCTTTCTAAGAATAGATTTTGCGCGAACAGTCGTGTATAACAAATATGGCCCTGTTTTGCCTTCATATTGTGCAAACTTTTCTAAATCAAAAATATAATCATTTGAATAATTATTAACCAAATCACCAAACTTAATGGTTGCCATAGCTATTTGATTTATAACATTTTCATCTTTCTCATCAGGCATTCTTTCCCTAGCACAGTCTTTAGCTTGAGAGATAAGGTCTGACAAATGCATAACCCCACCTTCACGGGTTTTAAATGGACGACCGTCTTTACCATTTACAGTACCAAAAGCTACATGTTTTAACCTACACTTTTCACTAACAACCCTTGTTCTTTCTGCAACACTAAATACTTGTTTAAAATGTAAAGATTGGCGCTTATCTACGACATATATAACCTGATCTGGGTCTAGATCTTTATTTCTCTGCCATAAGGTTGCTAAATCAGTTGTGCCATACATTACACCACCATCTCTTTTAACAACAATAAGAGGAGGAACACCCTCTTTATTTGTATCTATAACCCAAGCACCCTCATCTTCATAGATAAAATTTTCTGCTTTAAAATAAGCTATCATTTCATCAACGAACTTATTAGCATCACTTTCACCTAACCATAAATCAAAATGGACATCCAAACTATCAAAATCTCTCTTAATAGCAGCAATCGAAATATTAACAAAATGCTGCCACAATGCTACATAACCTTTGCGACCTTGCTGTAATTCAAAAGTCGCTTTTCTAGCTTTCTTCATCTCTTGAATATCTGATTTACATCTTTTAGAAGCTCTAGGATATATTTCAGCAAGTTCTTTAACAGTCACGGGAGATTCTTTTGGATACTCTCCTATATAAGCTTCATCAAAATATACAAGATCAGGGGAATCTAACTTTATTTCTTCAATTAACATCCCCATTTGTGTACCCCAATCACCTAGGTGTACATCTGAAACCACATCATCTCCATAAAAACGATGAATTCTTTGTAAAGCATCTCCAAGTAAAGCAGATCTAATATGTCCAACATGCATTGGTTTTGCAACATTTGGTCCACCAAAATCTAGAACAACTTTTTTAGCAATTTCTAAATCTTCTACACCAAACTTATCAGAACTCAAAAACTTATCTGTTAGTTTTGAAAGAAACTCTGATGTAAGAGACATATTAATAAAACCTGGCTTTGCAACTTCGATTTTTGAGAAGATATGTTTTTGGTCAATATTTTCGACTATTTCCTCAGCAATTATAAGAGGAGCCTTTTTAGCAAACTTAGCTAAAGGCATTGCTCCATTGCATTGAAAATGTCCAACACCTTCACGAGTCGAAGTTACGACCTTAGCAAAGCTCTCAGCATAGCCTAACTTTTGAAATGTTTTAGCAAGAAGTTCAGATAAGTAATTTTCTATATTCATTAAGCAGTCCAATATTTATGTATTTATACAGTGATTAAATTTAAAATGGAAATATCTAGCAAATGCAGATATAATACCATGGTTGTTTTTAAAAACTCAATAATTTAAGGCTTTTCAGGTCAAATATGTTAAAGGGGATTCATAAATATCTGCTAATTTGCTTTGGCACTGTATTCTTTACAGTGCAAGGCAATGCTGCGCGCATCATGAATAAAAACCCTATAAAAGAAGATTGGAAATGTAGCGTCATCGATGGTGAGTGGAGCTGTGAACGTTCAGAAAAGCCTAAAAACGTATTTAATGATGAGCTAAAAACTGCTGAAAAAGAGAAAGCTTTAGCAGATGATATGGGCTGGATACAAAAATCCTCTTATTTCTCTGGTGGATACTATGACAATGATAACGAATTCACAAAAAGATTATGTAAGTCAAAAAAAACAGATGTCAGCTATGAAAATGCTGAATTTGACACTGATGGTACATTAATCGCCTCAGGTAATGTTGAAGTGCTTCAATGCGATCAAGAGCTTTATGGTAACAATGCAATTGTCAACTTCAATAAAGATAAAAGCTCAATTCGATCACTGGTAATGACTGGAGATGTTATTGCAAAACAACCATCAACTGGTATTTTCCTGAGAACCAAAGAACTTGATGCTAATATGGATGATGGAACCTATAGTGCAGGCGAAACATTTTTCAGAATGGCTAGAGAAGTTCCAGATACAAGAATATATGACAAAGAACACTTTAGTGGACATTTAAGGGGTTATGGTAAAAGCTTCAAAAAACAAGGAGATGACTTATATCTTGAAAATGGCTATATCACATCTGGTGACCCATATGACAATGATTGGAAATTGACTGGTGATAATATAGACATTAACACAGAAACAGAAATGGCCTACATTAAAGATGGTTTCCTTGAGATTAAAGACATTCCTGTAATGTATATTCCATATTTTTCACACCCAATTAACAACAAAAGAAAATCAGGCTTCTTATTTCCTGGTATCGTTCAGAACCAAAATGGTGGTTATGGTGTTTCTGTTCCCTACTACTTTAATTTAGCGCCAAATTATGACTTAATGCTTGAAACAGTGCTTTGGTCTGAACGTGGCCTTATGGAGAACGGTACATTCCGGTATATGACCGATTACTTCCAGGGACAATTCGAAGGATCAATAGTACCATATGATTTCCAAGAAGGAAAAATGCGTGGAGCATTTAGCTTAACAAATACTGGTGACTTTAAAAATGGTATTACAACCAACTTAAGATATGATTACGTAAGTGATGCAGAGTTCTATAATGATTTCTCTGCAGGTAATATAAATCTTGTTACAAAAACACTTTTAGATAGAGAGTTTGATATTAACTACTCAAATGACTATATCGACTCAAGTTTAACATTCTTAAAATATGGTGTAGTAAACCCTACCCTCACTGTGACAAACAGACCCTATGCAAAGCTTCCGGAGCTGAAATTCAACGTAACATCAGATGGCTACACACCAGACTATATAACCTTAAGTGCTGAAACACTTAATACTTATTTTTATAAAGCCCCTGGTCCAAGCACGGCAAAGCCTGGAGCTCCTAATGCCACGAACGTCAATGCTTTTAGAGCGTATGAATCTCCTAAGATAACAGGTAACTTCTCTGAAACGTGGGGATATTTAAATCCTTCACTAGAAGTACCGATACGTTACTACCAACTTGAAAATAGACCAACAGACACAATTAAATTTGCTAAAGATTCAGTAACTAGTGTTATACCTATATTTAATATTGATGCTGGAGCATATTTTGATAAAGATTATACTACAGATAGTGGAACATACACCTCAACACTACACCCAAGATTATTCTATACATATATACCTTATCAAGACCAAACAGATATTCCTTTATTTGATACAAGCTTGCAAAACGAACAATATATGCAAATGTTTCAAGTTAACAGGTTTACTGGTCATGATAGAATTAATAATGCCAATCAGGTAACCTATGCGCTAGAAGCATCAACAACAAATCAAGATGATGGGTCAACACTAGCTTCTGCTAAAATTGGACAAATGATGTATTTTGCTGACCGAAAAGTAACTCTTTGCCAAGGAGATAAAAAATGTAATAACCCTGGGCAAATGGATCCTTTTTCAACGGAAACTTTTTCTCCTATTATGTCATCATTTGAGTTCCAGGTTATGAAGAATATCTATGTATCCGCACAAGTTAACTATAGAGTTAAACAAGAAAATATTGATTACCAAGTTTATCAGCTGTCATATAAGGATGAAAATGAGAATATTTTTAATGTCTCATACAATAATATAGCAAATAACTGGAACTCATTAACACAAGAACAAATGAATAATGGAGTTAAGCCAAAACCTCAAGAAACAGTAACACTTTCAACAATACTAAATCTAACAGATCACTGGGGTATTGCTGCTTTGTGGAACTATAATTTTGAACAAAAACAAATTTCTAACGTCTTTGCGGGACTTCAATATAATGCCAAATCATGGGCTCTTAGATTCCTTTGGCAAAAAAGTGCTTATACTAACCAAGATCCTAACAACCCTCAAGAATTAGGTCCTCTTAGAGACACATATATGCTAGAGTTTGAACTTAAAGGCATAGGTGGCATGGGTAATACTTCAGGAATATCAGAGCGCTTAACACAAATTAATGGCTATGAAACTGGTGAATGGGGACAGGGAATATAATGAAAAAAATACTTCTTTTTTTAACCCTTAGTTCTATATTTATAAACTGCTATGCAGATGTAACATCTAGCCTTTTCCAAAACTCATTTAACACCGATTTAAGTAGTGCTCAGAACATACCAGCACAAACTTCTTCAAACAAAGAACAACTACTAAATAAGACTGTTGCTATTGTTAATAGCAAACCAATTACATCATTTGAACTTGACCAAGAAGTTGCAAAACTTCAAGCTAGTCAACCAAATACAAACTTCAATTCAGATCCTCTAGAGATCAAAAGACAAGCTCTACAAGACCTAATTGCTCAAAGTGTTCTGATTCAGCTTGCAGAACAAAATAATATAATGATCTCCCCTCTTCAAGTAGATGCTGCTATAAAAGATATTGCTGCTAAAAATGGGGTTTCTGTAGAGTCTTTAAAACTAAATATTGAAGGTGCTGGTATGTCTTTTGATAGTTATAAAAAGCGTATCAAAGATCAATTAATGGTAAACCAGCTACAACAACAAGCAATCTCTCAACAGGTCTATGTATCTCCTGAAGAAATTCAAAAATATATTCAAAAACATAAAAAACAATTTGATAAAGAAATGGCTCCGGTAAGGCTATATTCTCTCCGTAATCTCATTGTAACACTGCCAGACTCAAAAAAAGCTCGACAAAAAAAAATTGATCTATACAAAAAGTTAGCTATAGCAGTTAACAAAGGATATATTGACTTTACTGAGCTTGCTAAACAGTTCTCTCAAGCTCCAAACTCTGCTTCAGGTGGCTTACTTAGCCAAAACATTAAGTTTGATGCTATTAGAGATATCTACAAAGATCATGTAAAAGGTTTAAAACAACATCAGGTTTCTAAACCTTTTTTGATTAAAAATACTCTTCAAATGGTATATATAGATAATCTTAATGAGCAAGCACCTATGTTAAGCAAAAAAATAACTAAGTATTATGTTTATGCAATTGAGATCAAACTAGATGGAAGCATGACAGAAGAAGGTGCAAAAAATTCTTTAGATAGAGCAAAACTTGCAATAGAAAGCGGGCAAGATTTTTCAAAAGTGGCTGAAAAATATAATCAAGATTATGACCATCCTGATGGTGATTTCAAATGGGTATCTCAATTAGATAGCCCCCCGTCTTTACCACCTGCTGCATTTGCACAACTAAACCAGCTAAAAAAAGGTGAACTCTCAGAACCATTTCAAGCAGACTCTAAAACTTGGATGATAATGAAATACACGAAAGTTAAAAAATTTGATGCTGCTGAGCAATTAAAAGAACAAAAAGCATTAGAGGCAATTTTTGCTGAAAAAGCCCAAGAGGTATACAAAACATGGCTAACATCAATGAAAGATGATGCTTATATTGAAATACTAGAAAATGATTTAAAGACACCTGAACTTTATTAAGATGCAATACAAAACAAAAGCAAAAAAATCCTTAGGACAAAACTTTTTACAAGATGAAAATATAATCACCAAAATTGTCCAACTCGCCAATATAAAAAAAGATAACACAGTTATAGAAATAGGTCCTGGGCTTGGAGCTTTAACTAGGCATATTTTATCTAAATGTAACAATGTCAATGTTGTCGAATTTGATTCAAGTGTTATTGATACACTTCTTGAGAATTGTAGTAAGTACGGTGTACCTACAGTTTACAATGAAGACTTTTTAAAGTTTGATATTAATAAAGTTTCTAATGAAAAAATAAAATTAATAGGAAACCTACCATACAACATTTCTTCTCCAATACTTTTTAAAGTTATAGAAATTAGTGATAAGATAATTGATGCTCACTTTATGTTACAAAAAGAAGTTGTAGAAAGAATTGTTTCCCAGCCTAACAGTAAATCATATGGAAGATTATCAGTAGTATTACAGTATCATTTTGATTGTAGCTTAATCCTAAAGATTCCTCCGGAAGTTTTTTACCCTCAACCAAAAGTTGACTCAGCTATCCTTAGATTAAAGCCTAAAATAAGCAAAGCCACTCTCAAGAACTATAGTTTTTTTGAAAAAATTGTAAAACAAAGTTTTGCGCAACGCAGAAAAACCTTGCATAATAACTTAAAGGATATAATAAAAGAACGAAATATTGACCCAGATTCTCTGCCAGTAAACACAAAGCTTCGTGCAGAAAACTTAAGTGTTGATGATTTTGTGAATTTAGCAAATTTTTTAAGTTAAGGTGCAACAAAATGGCTACATACGTAATAGGAGATATCCAAGGCTGCTATGATGAGCTTTTACAACTATTACAAAAAATAAGTTTTGATAAGCGAAAAGATAAACTCATCTTTGCTGGAGATATTATAAATAAAGGCCCAAAATCACTAGAGACAATAAATTTCATAATGTCCCTTGGTGATGCAGCTGAAACAGTTTTAGGCAATCATGAAATTCTTTTTTTGGCTATTAGTTATAATTACCTTCCATCAAGCAACAAAAACACTTTTGATGAAATGCTTAATGCTTCTAACTTAAAAGAAATTCAAGAATGGCTTTGCAACCAGCCTCTTTTAACCCAAATTAATGATACTTTTATATCTCACGCAGGTATACCCCATACCTGGTCTCCCAAAAAAGCTTTAAAACGAGCTAAAGAAGTAGAATTTGTATTCAAAAATGAAACAACTAGAAAACTACTGCTTGCGAACCTGTTTAATAATGAAGGTGATAAATGGAGCAAAGATTTAGAAGGCTTTGAGAGATGGTTATGCATCCTAAACTATTTCACTCGAATGAGAACTATTGATAAAGATGGAAAGTTAAATCTTAAATTCAGTTCCACAATAGAACAAGTTCCAGAAAATTTTAAACCATGGTTTAAACTAAAGCATAAAAAATTTGATAGAAAAAAGATCATCTTTGGACATTGGGCAGCTATTAAAGGCGAAACAAAAGATAAAGATAGAATTGCTCTAGATACAGGATGTGTTTTTGGAGGCAGACTAACTTGTTACTGTATTGAAACAGAAAAAAAATACTCTGTTAAAGCTACTAAAAGCTATAAGGATATATAAAGAAATGGATATTTTAGTAATTAATGGTCCAAACTTAAACTTACTAGGCTCAAGAGAACCTCAAACTTATGGAAACTCTAAACTTTCAGATATTAACTTAGAATTATCAAAGTTTGCTAAATCTTATAATGTCAATATCAGCTTTTTTCAAAGCAATCATGAAGGTGAAATAGTTGATAGGATTCAACAAACTGAAGCAAAATTCATTATAATAAATCCTGCTGCCTATACCCATACAAGTGTGGCTATAAGAGATGCTTTTTTGGCGACAAAGACGCCTTTTATTGAAATACATTTATCTAATATATATAATAGGGAAGAATTTAGGACTAAATCGTTTCTATCAGATATAGCGCATGGCTGCATATTTGGGTTTGGCTCAAGAGGTTATACATTAGCATTGATAGAGGCTATACATTACATAAATACGAAAGGAGACTAAAAACAATGGATTTATTAAAAGCAATCGACAGAGTAGCTGAGATTCTTAACTCAAGCGATATCAAAGAGATCAAAGTTAAGGATGGCGGTTCAAGCATATTCATGACAAAAAACAACACAGCTACTACAAGTGTTGTATCAGCAGCCCCGGTTGCTAATGCTCCTGTTGCTACAGCTCCTGTTACTAGTACTTCTACTACTAGCACAGCTACTGCTAAAGTAGAAACTGAGGAAGAAATAAATGGAGAAGAAATAAAATCTCCTATGGTTGGTACTTTCTATAGTGCTCCTTCACCTGACGCTGCTCCTTATGTAAAAGAAGGTCAAGAAGTTAAGAAAGGTGACGTGCTATGTATTATAGAAGCAATGAAGATTATGAATAAAATTGAAGCTGAAAAATCTGGAAAAATTGTTAAAGTCCTTGCTAAAGATGGTGACCCTGTTCAGTTTGATCAACCTCTATTCATAGTTGAGTAATTACCTACTCACAATATAGAGACTTCATAAATCTAGTATAAACTTTTAAAAGGTAAATACAAAATGATTAAAAAAGTACTAATTGCCAATAGAGGTGAGATAGCCCTTAGAATTTTAAGAGCATGTAGAGAACTAGAAATTAAAACAGTTGCAGTTTATTCAAAAGCTGATGCTGATCTTATGCATGTTAAGCTAGCAGATGAAGCTGTTTGTATCGGTCCTGCTGCCCCTAACCTTAGTTACTTAAACATTCAAGCTATTATTACAGCTGCAGAAATAACTAATGCTGATGCAATCCATCCAGGCTATGGCTTCTTATCAGAAAACGCAAAATTTGCAAAAGCGGTTGAAGAAAGTGGATTTATATTTATCGGTCCCCGTGCAGAAAGTATCGAAGTAATGGGCGATAAAGTTGAAGCTATTAAATATATGAAAAAAGCTGGTGTACCATGTGTACCTGGTTCTGGTGGCCCTCTAGGTAGTGATGATAAGAAAAACTTAGAAGTCGCTGAAAAAATTGGCTACCCTGTAATTATCAAAGCCGCTGGTGGTGGCGGTGGTCGTGGTATGAGTATCGTTAGAAAGAAAGAAGATCTAATTAGCTCTATTTCTTTAACGAAGAGTGAAGCTAGAATCGCTTTTAATAACGATATGGTATATATGGAGAAATTCCTTGAAAACCCTCGTCATATTGAGATTCAGGTTTTTGGTGATGGCGAAGGTAATGCCGTGTACTTATTTGAAAGAGACTGCTCTACTCAAAGAAGACATCAGAAAGTAATTGAAGAAGCTCCTGCTATTGGTCTTACAGATGAGCAAAGAAAACGCATTGGTGAGCAATGTGTTAATGCTTGTAAGATTTTAAAATACCGTGGGGCTGGTACATTCGAATTCTTATATGAAAATGGTGAATTCTATTTCATTGAAATGAATACTAGAATTCAAGTAGAACACCCTGTTACAGAATCAATTACATCTACAGATCTTATCAAAGAGCAACTTAGAGTTGCTGGTGGACAAGGTTTAAGTTGGAAGCAAGAAGACATTGCTATAGTTGGTCATGCAATAGAGTGTAGAATCAATGCTGAAGATCCAGAGAAAATGATCCCATCTCCAGGTAAAATTGATATGTATCATCCACCTGCAGGTCCTAGAGTACGTGTTGATTCACATATATATTCTGGCTATACAGTACCACCAAACTATGACTCGATGATATCAAAAGTAATTGTACGTGGTCATGATAGAGCAACAGCTCTTCAAAAAATGCGTGCAGCTCTTGAGGAAATGGTAATTAATGGTATTAAAACAAATATTCCTCTTCATCAAGAAATCTTAAATAATGAAGAGTTTATCAAGGGCGGAACTAACATTCACTTCTTGGAAAAAATGTTAGAAGAGAAAAATAAAGCTAAATAGTTAATCCCTCCTCTGTACATCTGCATTTAATTTTATCTTTTTTTCTTATATAATCTCTAGCAATGATTAAATTTAATAATTGCTGGAAAATTATGCATAGTTTTCAACTTTTTATAAAAAATACTCGAGAGTCAAAAGAGCTTGAGCAAAAAACTATTGCTGATGCTATAAATCTATCTGAAGAAACTATCAACATGATAGAACAAGCGAGTAATGACCAATTATTGCAATGCTCAAGTAGCTTACTTAAAAACCAAATTAGAAGGTATTGCGAATATTTAGAAATTCCCGAAAAAAAGATAATTTCAATTCTCAATAAAATTGACATACTTTACTATAAAAAATCTCAATATGGAAAACTAAAAGCTTTTGACTATATAAATAGACTTACAATATTAATTATTGCAATAGTTATTGTCACACTTGTTACAAAACATGTCAGAGAAAATATTGATACAACAAATATAGCTAGTCAGACTGACTCAAAGACATCTATTATTTATACACCTATTGATTATGCCGTTGATAACTCTGGCGAAAAACAAAACATTCCTTCTACAAATAATGACAATAGTAGCTCTCAAAATTCTAGCTCAGAAGAAAAGACTAACCACAAAAGCCTAAAAGCTCACCCTCCTGCTACAGCCAATATGAGTAATATGGTTATTGATGAACCAAATAATTAAAATCTCAAGTATCTCTTTTAATCAATTCTTCTATATACGACAAACTTAAAATATACTAATATTGTAAAAATCACAGTATCAATTATAAATTAGTGAAATATGAATATTTTAAACAATATATTACTTAGAGCAGAAAACTATTCTGCGACATATATTCTTTTTATAGATTTCTTAATATGCTTGTTATTGAGTATTATTATATTTATAGTCGGTAGTTTACTCGTAAGAAAGCATAAAAACACAATTAGATTTTCTTTTGTAAGATCATTTAAATTAACTCTTTATCTAGTTATTTGGTCATATTTTATTAAGACTTGTATTGACCTACCTGTGATTGTGCATTTTCCTGATTACAAGAATAATATTCTATTATACTCAGATAAAATATTTGATTTTTGTATTTATCTTGCAATTATTATTAGCTTGTTTAAATTCTTACGTGAAAGTAAAAAAATAAGTATAGAAAAGAAAAAAGCTGAAAATAAACAAGGATATGATGACTTTAGAGATATTAATGCTATTTTTAAAGCATTAGAACTAGGGGCAGTTATTGCATCAATCATATTAATTTTAGCAGCTCTACGTGTACCACCAACAGCTTTAGGTGCATTTAGTGGTGTAGCATTAGCTGGATTAACTCTTTCTCAAAGCACTCTACTTACAAACCTCTTTGGAGGACTAGTTGTAGTCTTTAATAGAAAGTATTCGGAAGGAGATATTATTTCATCAGATATTAATTCTTCGATAAAATTTAGCGGTACAATCAAGAAAATTGGAATACTAACAACGCAAATAGACAGCTATGAAACAGCTCCTATGCACATACCAAACTCAATATTTCTAAATACCTGTATAACAACAACATCACGTCGAACTCATAGGCGCATCCTACAATATATTACTATTGACTATAAGCATCTAGGACAAATTGATTTAATTAAACAAGAAATTACTAGCATACTCAAATCCCACCCCAATATAGATCAAAATAAAACAATTGCTGTAGCTCTTGCTACTGGCGGCACTATGATTGGTAATAAATCTGAAGGAGGCTTTGGATCTAATGGTATTAACTTACAAATTTATGCAATGGTTAATAAGGTATTTTTTACAGATTTTGTTAATACTCAAGATGATGTTTTTCTAGCCATTGCTAATAAATTAGATGGTCTTGATGTTAAATTTGCGATAAACCCAGTAACTATTAAAAATGATAATTAGAAAATAGAAAGCTCTTTTATATTACTAATACCTTCTAAGCTCATAAGAAGCCTATCAAAGCCCAAAGCAACTCCAGAACATTCTGGAATCCTATTCAAACAATCCAAAAGCTCAGTATCAATATCAATCAGACATTTTCCTTGCTCTTGGCGAATTGATAAATCTGAATTGAACCTTTTAAGCTGCTCTTGCTTATCTATTAGCTCATAATAACCATTCGCCAGCTCTATACCATTAATAAAAACTTCAAATCTTGCAGCAACTTGCTGAGCATCTTTATCTATAACTTTTTTAGCAAGTGCTGACTGATGAACAGTATAGCCATAGATAAAATATACGGTATTTGGCTGATTAAGATTTTTTTCAATCTTATAGCTAAAAAGTATATCTAAACAATCTGCTATCGTTGGATTATCTAACCCTTGAATCTTGCCAACAGCTAACTCTACTTGTTGGAGCAATTTTTCTAAAGAAATAGTATGAGGATTAAAGTTATAGTAGTTTTCAAAAGCTTCTTGATAACTTATATACTCAAATTTCAAATTGGGCTTTACTACAAGAAATAAATTTTCCATTTCTTTCATTAACTGAAAATAATCAATTCCAACTCGATACCACTCTATCATGGTAAATTCATGATTATGAAACTGCCCACAAGGCTCATCACGAAATGCTTTACATATTTGGTATATACTACCACTACCTTCCGCTAAAAGTCGCTTCATGGCATATTCTGGAGAACTTTGCAGATATCTCTTACCAACTACTGTATTTATAGCAAAAACATCAATAAATGGATCTGTCACTCCATAATTATAAGCTAATGGTGTATCAACTTCGAGCACATCCAATTCAGCAAAATACTTGCGAATCTTGGTTAGGTATTGTGCTCGCTTTTTTATATTCTCTAGACTCATTTAATAACTCTAATTTTATTGATAATAGCAAGATCAAGTTCAAATTGATTGTCGCCCTCTATCAAGCTTAGCTTTAGATCTTTTGAAACTCCTTTAGCTATACCAACACAAGGCTTATCACCGTAATTAAACTTAATCATTTTATTGTAAGTATAATCATAATCAGAAAATTCAGTTATAGCCACATCACCACTTATAGCAAAATATTTAATAATATTTTTTACCAAGCTGACGATTATTGTTGACGAATCCATCTGTTGCTTATTAATAATCGCTAAAGATATCCATTCACGATCAATATTTTCTGATATATCAAGCATATTGACATTGATACCGACACCAATAACTATATCAAAGCTATCTTGCTTAATATTTTTTGTTTCTATAAGAATCCCTGCTAATTTTTGATCTTTGAAATAAATATCATTAGGCAACTTTATTTTTAAATACTGCTGTAATTTTTCTGGTAGATGTTCTTTAATCGTAACAAAAACTCCTAAAGCAACTTTGACACTCATAAGTTTTGATTCTGAGATATTACAATTACAATGAAACGCTAAAGATGAGTATATGTTATCTTGATTTTCCGAGACCCACTTTCCACCACGACGGCCTCGCCCTTTTGTTTGAATATCTGCATAACAAATGTGGTATTTGTAACTAAGTTTTTGTTCTAAAAGGTAATCATTTGTTGAGCCTATAGTAAGAAAATATTCTACTTTTATATCATCAATTTCACTACTTAACTCTTGTTCTATATAATTATGATTCTTCATATTGGATTGCTTTAACATTCAATGACAAATTAACTTGGCCAAGGAACTCTTCTTTTTGTAACTGATAACAAACTTTCACACTATCACCAATATTTAGCTGATTTGCTATTATGTTATCTGTAGCATTAAACCAGATCCCTTTGATTGAACTATTCTTATAGCGTAAAACTAGTTGAGCATGATTTTTATCTTTACCAACTAGGCGAAAATTCTCAATTGTAAACTCATTGCAAAAAACAGGTTTTTCAAACTCACGACCATAAGGCTCTAGAGAATCAATTTTTGTAAGAGTGTCTAAATTAAAATACTGCTCATCAAGCTCAAAATCATACTCAATACATGGCTCTAAAACTATGTTTTCCTGATTCACTAACTCGATTACCTGACTTTCAAAAAGCTCATAAAACTTATCAAAATCCTGCTTTTTGATTGTGAGGCCTGCTGCGCCTTTATGTCCACCATATTTGATCATCAAATTAGGCTCTTTTACAGCAACATTATCTAATACTTGCTTGATATGTATCTCATCAACACTTCTTGCAGACCCTGAGATAAGAGTCTCATCAGTTTGAGTTTGTGAGAAAATAATTATTGGCTTGCCAAAACTTTCTTTAAGCCTGCTCGCTGAGATTCCATGAATTCCAGAGTGACCATTTTCTAGTAATATACATAGCGATTTTTTAGTTTCATTTAACTGTTGTGCTTGAAGCATTGCTTCTTGAGTTAAAGTTTTTTGTATTTCTTTGCGTTGGTTGTTCTGCTCTTTAAGATTATCAAATATTTCTTCTATTTTTTCATCATTTTCTTCAAGTAGAAAACTAACTGACCCCAAAGCATCAGAAACTCTACCATCACTATTTAAAATTGGTGCAATGCTAAATCCAATATACTCACTAGAAAGTTTGTCTTTATCTATGAAATCCCAACATAGGCGATTATTTTCTTTGAGTTGCTGAATACCAAATTTTGTCACAATGCGATTATTATGACTATTTGCCATACTTACACAATCAGCAACCGTACCAATTGCGACAAAATCTAATAGATTACTCAAACCATACGATTTGGATACAGGCTTATTATTTTGAATATACTTCCTACGTAAAGCTGCCATAAATAACCAAGCAACCATACAGCCAGCAATTGCTTTATCTGGATAATCACAACCATCCTGAGTTGGATTAAGCACAGCTACCGCACTCTTTGGTGCACCTTCTGGCGGTATGCCATGATGATCCGTAACAATCGTATCAATTCCATTTTGCTTAAGTACAGCAATTCTTACTTCATCTGTGGAGCCATTATCCGCGGTTATAATCAAACTTGGTCGCATATTGTCTGTGAGAATTCTATTCATCAAGGATTCTGACAGCCCATAACCTTCTTGCATTCTATGTCCAATATATGAACGAACTTTATCCTTTGGGTAACCAAAAACTTTTGTTAAAGCTTCATAAAAAATTGCATGAGAAGTTTGACCATCACAGTCGTGATCTGTTTCTAAACCAATTACCTCACCATTTTGCAAAGCTTGATAAAGCCTATCTACAGCTTTATCAATATCTTTAAATAAAAATGGCGATGAAAGATCTTTTATAGAACTCTTAAAAATCAAATCAGTATCTACGCCTTGATTTACTCTAGCAGCTACTATTTTAGCAATAAAAAAGTCATGTCCCTTTGAGACTAGCTCATTTAAAACTTCTTGATTTATTTTTCTTTTTTTAATTAACATAAATTAATTTTAGCAGCATCTTTTTTGCCTTTAAGATGGTTTCTAAACATATTTACACCTGAAATGAAAAGAAGTCCTAAAGGTATAGCAAAGAATATTCCCCATAGCCCCCACATACCACCAAAAATAAGAATCGCGGAAACAACGCCTACTGGATGCATATTTAGAACCTCTGAGAAAAGCAACGGAACTAACAAATTACCATCTAATGCTTGAATAATGAAAAATACTACAAGCATAGATACAAAAGTTCCATTTAAACCAAATTGCAATATCCCAACCATCACAACAGGAATTGTAATCACAACCATACCAACATACGGAATAATTACAGATAACCCAACCCCTACAGCTAAAAGCACAGCGTAATTTAAATCAAAATATGCGAAGCCTATATAGGTAACTATTGAAACTATTATAAGCTCTATAGCCTTACCTCTAACATAATCAGCAAGCTTAGGTTTTAGATCATTCCATACATAATAAAGCGCCCCATTCTCTTCAGGTAAGAACGACTTAAACCATTCGATAATTCTTTCTTTATCTTTTAAAAAATAAAATACCATTAAAGGCACTAAGAATAGATAAATTAAAATTGAAAATAATATAGGAAGTGTTGTCGCTGTATTTTTCAATACAAATGAGCCAACATTTGAACTTATTTTTTTCCAATCAATACTATCAAACCAAGTAACTATCGAATTTATGCGATCTTCTGTAAGAAGTTTAGGATATTTATTAGAGAGATGTTCTAAACTCCCTTTTAAACTTGATAATGTATGTGATGCTTGTTTTATGAAATCAATAAGCTGATTAACAACAATTGGTAATAACACAAAAATAAAAGTTAATAGAGCTATCAAAAATAAAACATAAACTATATAAACAAGAATGATTCTTTTTACTTTTGTAAACTTATGCAAAATACTAACAAATGTATCCAATAAATAAGCAATAACTAAAGCAGCTAAAATTGGCGCAATATAATCCCCTAAAAATGTCAGAACCAAATAAAAAAACAACATCAAACCAATAAAAACTATTGGCTCATTATTCTGATATCTCCTTTGATACCAGTCTCTTAAAGTATTTAAAACCATTTACATAAAGTCTCTTATTAAACTGGTTGATATTTTAGCAGTTTTAGGAAATATTGGATAGATTAAAGATTTGCGAAATATATAAATTCAGATTATTTTTTAATGGTTATAACAGCAGGTACTATCAACGCCACAACTATTCCAATAAGTAGCATCATATCAAATTTAATTACAGACATATTCATATTATCTATTGGAATAAAACCAACAATAATAGCAACTATACAACCAAAGCATCCCAGTAGTGCCATTGTTACAGTACCAAATAATCCCTTACCAATCTCGTACTGCCCTTCTTGCAATGGTTGAGATATTTTTAACTTCACAGCAGTTATAAACATCAAAATATATGCTATAACAGCAAGTTGAGCTGTCAAATCACTAAGATACCAATATGCTTCATTCACTGATGGCATAAAGATATATGAGAAACAAAAAACTGTAAATACAAGAGCCTGAGTAATAAGCATAGTATCTGGTGCATCATTTTTATTAGTTCTACCAAATGCTTGAGGTAAAATCTTATCATTACTAACAACCATGAACGCTCTAGATAAACCCATAATCCAAGCTGATGTTGTTGTAAAGGCGCCAAAAATTAATGTGATAGCAATGATGTAAGTCATCCAAGGCATATTAATTTGACTAAAGAAATAATTAAATGAAACCATTAGCCCCGTAACAATATCAACATCACCAATCTCAAGCTGACTACTTACTAATATCACAGCAATATTTGACAATATCAAAGATCCTAAAATTACAGAACCTGAAATTAGCAATGCTCTTGGAAAATTCTTTTTAGCATTTTTGACATTAGCTGCATGAATTGCACTCATCTCAAGACCAAATAAACTAAACATCACTGTTATAAAAAGTCCCCAACTACTAATATTATTACCAGATGGTATAAAATCAGATATAGATGGTGCAACAATTTCAGAACTATGAGATAGTGACCAAACAACAGCTATCACTATAATTATAAACATAGGCAAAAGCGTACCAATAATAGCACCTAAAGTACTCACTGTACTAGATGTCTTGATACCAAATAAGTTAATAGCTGTAGCACTCCAGAACATAACTAAACTCATAGATATCATATACCAAGGGTTAGCTACCAACTCATTTGCTCCTTGACCTGTAAGAGGTGCTATTACATAAGCAATTACTCCAGCAAAAAAACCACATATTGATGGGAACCATACAAGATTGTAAACCCACTGTAACCAAATAACTAAGAACCCTAACCTTTTACCAAAGGCTTTTTTGACCCAGATATAGATACCTCCAGTATCTTCTGAAGACCCTGTAGACATCTCAGCTGTTAACAAAGCACACGGAACTAAAAAGAAAATACCCGCTAAGATATAAAAAGTTACAACTATCCAACCAGCTTGAGCTGTAATAGAAATATTTCTTAAACTATCGACAGCTATAATATTTATCATTATAAGCCTGATAAGACCAAACTTTTTACTACTAACAATCTGTTCCATTCTTTAACTTTTTATTTCGACAATATCGCGGTTTAGTATATACTTAAAGCAATTTTATAACAACCACACTACAAGGCTTGTTTGATGAAACTTAAGCTTTTTATTTTCACCTTATTTGTTAGTACTTTAAATTTATCTTATGCTAAATCAAATTCTTATATTTGTAATAATGACATACTAAAAACACCCATTACACCAACACCAGATAGAACACAAGTAAACTTCACAAACTGGGCTGACTATATATCTCCTGATATCATCCCATGCTTTTCTAAACTATCTAATACTAGAGTTAAGTACATATATACATCTGATGATAATATGACTCGTGCAAAAATTATGACAGGCTCATCTGGTTTTGATCTTATAGAACAGGGGTCTTTATACCTAAATAATGAAATAGCCTCAAATGCATTAGTTGAACTAGATAAATCTAAACTACCAAATTTAAAATATGCAAATAAAGAAATTTACAATAAAGTTTCTCAAATTAATGACCCTGGTAATAAATATGCTGTCGTATATGCATACGGAACAACCAATATAGCTTATAATAAAAAACAAGTTGAAGAATATTTAGGTAAAGGTGTTGTTCCTAATAGTTGGAAATATGTCTTTGATAAAAAATACCTAAAGAAACTATCAAAATGCGGAATTTCTTTACTTGATGAATATGAGCAAATTTTTGGTAATTATTTCTTTTATCACGGTATTGATCCCAATACAAATAGTAAAGCTGAATATGAGAAAGCAGCTTTAGATATTATTAGAAACATTCGTCCATATATCAAATATTTTGATAGTAATAAGTATCAGAATGATTTCACGGCCGGCAATCTCTGCTTGGCTATGGGATATTCTGGAGATGTTGCTAGAGCTGTTGATAGAGCAAAGCTTGTAAATCCTGATGAAGTTTTAGGCTATACAGTACCTAAAGAAGGCACAAATATTTATTTTGAAATGTTAATGATTCCAAAAGGAGCTAAAAATTTAGATCAAGCTTATAAGCTCATGAACTATATTATAGATCCATATGTATCAGCTCAAAATAGTAACTATTTATATCTGCCGAATGCTGTAACTAATAATGAACAATATTTGAATAAAATATTTGATAATACTAATATTCGTCCTACTGATGAAATGATTAAAAAGATGTATGTTATAAATATTCATGATGCTAAAATGCAGGATTTCATTAGTAAAATGTGGATGAATGTAAAATTTGGTATAGAATTTACTCCAAAGTATTATAAACCAAATAAATAGTAAATAATTATAGTAATCCCAAATTATCAAAGCCAATATTATTTAAAGCACCATAGAGAATAACAGCTACAGAATTTGATAAATTCAAGCTACGACTATTTTTATTCATTGGAATTTTAATTTGAGTTTGACTAAGTAACTCAAGCACATCTGCTGGAAGTCCTCTAGTCTCAGGACCAAAGAGTAAAATATCATCACAATTAAAATCTACTTGATGATAATATTGCTTAGCCTTCGTTGTACAAGCCCAGATTTTTTTATCTTTATTTGCTTGATAAAACTCATCAAAATCTTTATATATTTTCAAATCTGCAAACTCATGATAATCAAGCCCAGCTCTTCTAAGTTGCTTATCTTCAAGTTTAAAACCTAATGGCTCAATCAGATGCAAATTTGCACCCACATTTGCACACAAGCGAATAATATTACCAGTATTTGGTGGAATCTCTGGCTCATATAAAGCTATATTTATCATATTTAACCTTTTAACCACTTAGCAACATCTAGTGCTGTATATGTAAGAATAACTTTTGCCCCAGCTCTCTTCATAGAGGTTAAAGTTTCTATAGTTATTGCTTTCTCATCGACTAATCCAGCTGCTGCGGCTGCCTTTATCATCGCATACTCCCCACTTACATGATATGCAGCTACTGGTAGATCTATTATATGGCTTAGCTCATTTATAATATCTAAATAACTCAAAGCTGGTTTAACCATAATAAAATCTGCACCTTGCTCAACGTCTTCCATTGCTTCGCGGATAGCTTCTTTTTTATTACGATAATCCATCTGATAAGTTTTACGATCACCTTTAAGAGATGAATCACATGCACTTCTAAATGGCCCATAGTATGCTGAAGCATATTTAACTGAATATGACATAATGCTTACAGTTTCAAAATTCGCCTCATCAAGAGCCTGACGCATTGCGAGAATCATACCATCCATCATACCACTTGGAGCAACAATATCCGCACCTGCTTGTGCATGAGATACTGCTGTTTTTTGTAAAATTTCTAAAGTCTTATCATTATCAACATACTCGTGTTCATTTAGAATTCCACAATGACCATGAGGTGTAAAGCTACACATACAAACATCGGTGCCAACAACTAAGTTTGGAGCAAGCTCTTTAATTTTTCTGATAGCTTGTTGCATAATGCCATTATGATCATAATTTTCTGATGAAATAAGATCTTTTGTCTTTGGTACACCAAAAATCATCACACTTTTGATACCCGCTAAAACAACCTGCTCAACTAACTCATCAAGCATATCAATTGACCAATGATATTGATTAGGCATACTTGAGATTTCTTTCTTGATACCTTCTCCATGTACCACAAATATCGGATACATCAAATCATCAGTACTTAAAGAAATCTCCGCTACCATATCTCTGAAATTTTGGCTAATTCTAAGCCTACGTGGGCGTGATATTGGAAAGCTCATTTTTTTACCTATTTTTTATCTTTAGATTTTGCTAAATTAGGATTTTTTCTATATAAAACTAAGATGTTACCTATTATTTGTACAAGTTCTGATTTTGTTGCTTTTGTTATTTCAGCAGCAATTTCTTTTTTCTCTTCTTTTGGTAAGCGACCTGCTTTTACTTTGATTAGCTCATGAGTTGCTAATGCTAAATCAATCTCTAGCATTACATTTTCTGTTAAGCCTTTCTCACCCATTAATACTACAGGCTTCAAGCTATGAGCTAGACCTTTTAATCTTTGTTGTTGTTTTACTTCCATTCTATTTTTTACCTATTTTATAATCTTTAATATTATGTTCTCTAAAACTAATTCTCTATCTACATTCTTAAAGTTAGCAAAATAATTTTTTGCATCTAATGTATCTTTGTATAACTTGTATATATAACTATCATCAAATTTTGTAGCTAAATACTTAATCACAGCAAGCTTATCATAGTTTGCTAGATTTTGAGTTTCTTCATCTAGCTTATAGTTATATACGTCAATTATTATACTCGTTAGCCAATACAGAGTATCTTTAAAATGTGGATTTATTTCTTTTAAAAATACATTTGGATTTATTTGATTAACTAATACCTTCATCAAACTATTTCGTAATGCCCAAAAATGTTGCTCTAGTTTAATTTTTGCAATTATATTTATATCACCCCTAGCCATTTGAAGTGATTTTTCTATCGCATCTTTTGACATATCAAAAGTGTATTTTAGATAGTGATCTTTATCTTTTTGGCTAAACTTAATATCATATACTAAAGATCTACTTTTAACTGTTGCTAACACATCTGTATAGCTTCTTGTAAACATTAAGAAAAATGTATTCTCAGATGGCTCTTCTAATGTTTTTAGTAGCGCATTTGCTGCTGATTCATTTAGAAAATCAAGCTCTTCAATTATTATGATTTTAGCTAAATTATTGTGAGCTGTTAACTCACAGTTTTTAATTATTTTTTTTATCTCAGCAACTTTGACTTCATCATTCTCTGTATTTGCTACAGTTATATAAGGAGACTCTTTGTAATCATCAACTTTCTGTCCTAACAATAATTGACACAACGAACTAATAAAACTATCAAGAAGTACAGCATCTTTCACTCTAAAGATAAAAGCATGATGAAGAGTATTCTTTGATTTTTGCTCAAGGAAATTATCAAGAAGATTTTGATGAGATTTTAGAGATAACACTTCTATCCTACATTATTTTGCGTGCATATAAAAGATTTGTTATAGTTCTTTTTATCATTGCAAGTTTAGATTTTAAGAAACCTTTTTCTTTTTTGATAACAAAACTGACTTCATATACATCGTGTTGCTTGTTAAATAAATCTATTAAGTAATCATCGTAAGTTTGAATCTTATCGACTAATCCCAACTCAAGAGCATCTTTACCAAACCAGTATTCACCAGTTCCAACTTTTTTCATATCTAAATCTGGACGATATGTAAGAATATGCTTTTTAAACAACTCATGAATATTCTCAAGATCTTGCTTAAACTTCTCACGCCCTTCATCAGTATTCTCACCCATAGTTGTAAGTGTGCGTTTAAATTCTCCTGATGTATGCATTTCTACATTTATACCATTTTTCTGAAGTAGCTCACGAATATTTGGTACCTGTCCAACTACTCCAATAGAACCAACTATTGCAAATGGAGCTGCAATAATTTTATGACCAACTGCTGACATCATATAACCGCCACTAGCAGCTACCTGATCGATACATACAGTCAGATTGATTCCAGCTTGACGTATTCGCTCTAGTTGCGCTGCAGCAAACCCATAACCATTAACAACCCCACCAGGGCTATCAATTCTAACGATTATTTCATCTTCTGTTTTTGCTACTGCTAATACAGCTGATACTTCTTTACGCAGATTCTCAACTTGTGAAGCATGCATATCACCTTTGAAATTAATTACAAAAACTTTTTCTTTAGGTTTATCTTGTTTATCTAGTTTCTTCTGCTCTTTAAGATGTTTCTTATATTCTTTTTTATCTAATAGAGTTTCTAAAACTTCTTCTTTAGTGTCTTTATAGTCATCGCCTATTTTATTTACTTCAAGCTTACCCTTTGCAAGCTTAGCAACTTCTTGCTTTGCTTTACCAAGTAATGAAAAAAAACTACCAATGATAAAAACTACAGCTATAACAACCAAAATAGTACTAAGAGCAAAAAAAACAAAATCTATAAAATTCTGATACCACATAAGCATTACCTACTTGTGAGCTCTTAGAGTCTTCAACAACGAGTCATTTGCATTACCTTTTAAACTAGCTTTCTTAACAGAATCTCTAGCAAAAACTCGTTTTTTATAATCAAATATCGCCCCAAAGCTTTCATCAATTACAAAACCTTCTGCTTCTAGACAAATTATCAAAGCAGCAATGTAACAATCAGCTAAAGTGAAACCTGAAGATATAAAATATTCTGAATCACTAAAAGCTTTTTCCATAGTTAAAAGACTCTCTTTAAGATCTTTGAATATTGACTTCAATTTAGTTTTACTCGTCTTATTTTTTCTAATTTCATCAAGCACTGGATACCATTCATTATCTATCTTGTCTAAAGATAAACGAATCTTAATACGATCATTAACTAAGCTTGGTAATAATCCTGGAGCAGGAAATCTTTCATCAATATAAATAAGCAATGCTTTTCTATTATTTATACTATAATCTTTTTCTTTTAAAACAGGAAAAATACCATTAGGTGAAATTTTTTTAGCTTGGTTTGGATCTAAGTCACCTGCTTCAATTATTTCCATTGCCATTTTCTTTTCTGCAAGAGCAATTCTAGCTCTAAGAGAATATGGACAATATTTTGTTGTATATAATGTAACTTTCATTGAATATGCCTTTTTAAAGATTAAAACAATTACTCTTGTTTGTTATAATTGTCAGATAATAAAAACTAGTATGAAATTTTACCATATTTGTGGATAACTACAACACAGACAAACAAGGCTTTTTAGTAGACTTTGAAAGTTGGGACATTAATTTTTGTAAACAAGTTGCATCTAAAGAGGATATTGAACTAACAAATGAACATATGTTAGTTATTAATTTTCTACGTGATTTTTATAATAAAAATAAAAAATCTCCAGCTATTCGAGAGCTAGTAAAAGCATTAAAAGAAAAACACGGTGAAAAAATAGGTAATAGTCTATACTTACAAATTTTGTTCCCAGTATCTCCCGCTGTACAAGCAGCTAAACTTGCTGGGCTACCTAAACCTAAAAGATGTATTTAAAAAACAAAAAGGAACTTATCATGGCAAAAGTATTATGTAAAAAATATAATGAAGAACTGGACGCGATCCCATATCAACCACTTCCTGGTGAGCTTGGTAAAAAAATTCATACTGAAATTTCAAACAAAGCTTGGCAAGCATGGCTTGGACATCAAACAATATTAATAAATGAATATAGATTGAATTTGATGGAGCCAAAGGCTAAAGAGTTTCTTCAAAAAGAAATGCATAAGTTCCTATTTGAAAATAAAGAAGAAAAACCTGAACAATTTAATCAGATATAATTCTAAAAGCTCTATTTAACTTTCTTGTAAACATATTTAGGGTTAATAGTATCTGCCAAGAGCTTATTCTCAAAGTCAACTCTTACTAAAATACCCAACGTATAACACATAATAAGCAAACTACTACCTCCATAACTTATAAGAGGCAAAGTTAAGCCTTTGGTCGGAAGTAATCCTGTATTTACACCAATATTCACAAACACTTGAAAACCAATCCAAAAGCCAATCCCATATGCTAAAAATGCTTGGTAGTGTCTTTTAAGCTCAAAGGCCAATTTAGCAATACTCATTGCACGAAACACTATATATAAATATACGACTAATAGAATCATCAACCCAACTACACCGATTTCTTCAGCAATTACTGAAGTAATAAAATCAGTATGAGCTTCAGGTAAGAAAAACTGTTTTTGAACTCCACTTCCTAAGCCATCCCCAAACCAACTTCCTCTACCAAAACCTATCAGAGCCTGTACTAACTGATATCCAGAGCCATTGGCATTCTCCCATGGATGCAAAAATCCAGTAATTCTATGCATACGATACGGTGATATTATAACTAATGTAGCAGCCATTAAAACCATTGCACCCAATAGTAAACCATACCATCGAACTTTATTCCCTGATACAAATAACATTCCCATAACACAGATAGATATAACAACTGTCGAACCAAAGTCAGGTTGCATCAATAAAAGTATAGCTATGCACCCCAAAAGAGTTATTGGGGTAAGGATTCCTTCTTTAAACTCACTCATTTTTTTTAAATTTGTAGCAATATACCCTGAAAAAAATATAATTGCTAAAAGCTTCGCTAACTCTGCTACCTGAATATTAATTATTAACAAAGGTATCCAACGTCTCGCACCATTAACACTTTTACCAACTCCTGGGACTAATACTGCCACTAAAATGAGTAACATAGCAAAAAAGAAGAAGTTAAAATTTTTCTCATAGTTTTTCGTAGGTACTAATAATGCTAACAAAAATAAGAAAATGGAAATAATAGCAAAGAAACCTTGCCTAATAGAATAAAAATAAGGATTATTATAATCATCTAAAGCTACTATCATAGATGCAGAAGTTACCATAACCCAACCAAATGTAAGCAATCCAAGCATAACAAAAACTATTGATATATCAATCTCAAGCTTTGCTCTTACTCTTTCTTTTTTAGCATTCTGCCTACTTAATAGTAGCTTTAATCTATATAGCACTTTTTTCTTCCTGATGCTTTTTGATTGCTAATTCTTTAACAAGTTTTTCAAAAACCTCACCTCTATTAACATAATTATCAAACTCATCAAAACTAGCACAGGCTGGTGATAGCAAAACTGTCTCTCCTGGTTGTGCTATATCATTTGCACAAGTCAAAGCATGACTCATATTATCACATAGCTGATACTCACAAAAATCTTCTAAATAAGTCTCTATATATTCTCTATCTTCTCCATATATAAAAATATACTTAACATATTTACGTAATGATTTTATCATTAAACTAAAATCACCACCTTTTGCTACACCACCAAGTAATAAAATAATATTTCTTTTATTTGTAATACTATTCAAAGCTGCCACTGTAGCTCCGACATTTGTTCCTTTTGAGTCATTTATATAGGTTATCTCATCAATCTTTTTTACAACTCGACAGCGGTGTTCTAGACCTTTAAACTTTTTGATAACATCAACAGCTTTTATAATATCTAGACCTAATCTATCTATAATATTTAAAACTACTATTATATTTTCTAAGTTATGATTACCAAATAAATTAGTTTCTGTGATATCCAGCAGCTTTGTTGCATTTCTATATATACTACCCCTAACTATCTCATACTCTCCTGAGTATTTAACTCCATTATTGTGTACATCATAAACGAAGAATTCTTTACTAAATTTAGCTAAATTCAATTTTGAATGCTTATACTCTTCAAAACACTTATATCTATCTAAATGATCTGGTGAAACATTAATTACACAGCCTAAATCAAAATGAACACTATGAAATAGATCAATTTGAAAACTTGATGTCTCAACAATACAGTAATCAAACTTTTCATCTATTTTATTTAAGGCAGGAACTCCAATATTACCAACTAAGATACTCTTATGCCCTAATTTATTTAAAACATAATTTAGCATAGTTACTATCGTACTTTTCCCATTCGAACCTGTGATAGCTACTGTTTTTGCATTTGTATTTTTTATAGCTTGATAAAATATATCAATATCACTAACTATTTTAGAACGATATTCAGACAATCTTCTATATGGAGATCTATTAAGAGGAATTCCTGGGCTAACGGTTATCAAATCATAACTGTCTAAATCACAGTCTAAGAATTCTTCATCATCTTGAGATATATCAACCTCAAGATCTCCAAAACTTGATAAATAATCACAAACAGACTTACCAGTTGCCCCATAACCAACCATCAGTAATTTGGTTATTTTCTCATTATTAAAATAAAAACTATACATTACCTAACCTTGATAGCTGCTATACCAATTAAAAAAAGTATTAATGAAATTATCCAGAAACGTGCAACAACTTTTGTTTCTGGCCACCCTTTTAACTCAAAATGATGATGAATCGGCGCCATTTTAAAAATTCGCTTGCCATTTCTAAGTTTATAAGAGCCTACTTGAAGCATTACAGATAACGCTTCTACAACAAATAGTAGTCCCATTATAAAGAATATTAATTCTTGACGAATCATAACAGCAATTACACCAAGAACAGCACCTAAGGTCAATGAACCAACATCTCCCATAAATACTTCTGCCGGATGAGCATTAAACCATAAAAAGCCCAACCCAGAGCCACAAAGAGCTGCACAAAACACAGAAACTTCTGCAAGTCCAGGATTTCCTAAATAATCAAAAAGAAGATAAGTCGCAAGATTATTATTTGTTTCAATATAAGCATAGATTCCTAACCCTGCTGCAACTAAAACTACAGGCACTATTGCCAAACCATCTAAGCCATCAGTTAAATTAACTGCATTACTACTACCATTAATAATAAAAAATGTAAGAATAGTAAATAAAACTATTCCCATGGGTATGTACAAAGACTTAGAAAAAGGTATTGATAAACTCATTTGTCCATTTTTTGATAAT
This sequence comes from Candidatus Francisella endociliophora, assembly GCF_000764555.1. Classification (NCBI taxonomy): domain Bacteria; kingdom Pseudomonadati; phylum Pseudomonadota; class Gammaproteobacteria; order Thiotrichales; family Francisellaceae; genus Francisella; species Candidatus Francisella endociliophora. The sequence goes on from NZ_CP009574.1 coordinate 758,275, forward strand.
AGGAAAAACAAAATAACTGCTAATACAACAGAAAAAATCGACTGTAGTGTAAACTTACGCTTAGCACTTAAACCTTTTGGGTGCTTAAGGACTAATTTTAGATAATCATCATAAAAGCCAATTGCACCAAAAAACACTACAACCAAGACTAAAATCCATAAATATAAACTAGTCAAATCTCCCCACAGCAGTACTGAAATTATTACTGACATCAAGATCAATACACCACCCATCGTTGGAGTATTCCTTTTAGAAAAATGACTCTCTGGACCATCATCTCGTACAACTTGTCCAATCTGCATTTTTTGCAACCATCTAATCATTGGACCACCAAGAAAAAGTGTAATTAGTAGGGATGTGATCGAAATCATTATTATTCTAATAGATACATAATTACTAAAAAGCTCAATTCCAGAATAATATTGGTTTAGCCAGTTAAAGAGATAAATTAACATGTATTTTTAAATTTTGAACAAATTGTAGATATTATAATAAATAAAGAGGATTTTTTATAGAGTCAAATTAATACCTAGATATCCGGTTGGAACTTTTTATATTTTTCTGCAAATTCGTCACCATTAAATTGTTCATAATTTTTTATGAAGCTCTTTGCTAAGGATTTATATTGCTTTTTATACTCTGATTTATTATCCCAAATATTATTTAAATGAAAAGCTTCATCATTATCATAAATCGAAGTTAAAGCTTTAAAATTAAAATACTCTTGTCTTGTAAATTTAAAGTTGACATTATCTGGTTTATTTAATAAGTAGTTAACTATAGTTTTAGTTTCCTCAACAGGCACTCTTCTACCTGTTTTGTAATCACCATCTATCCAGCCAACATTTATCATATATATCTTTGCATTACTATGCTTTAAACGTTGACGTAAAATACTAGCATATCTAGTTGGCTTAAGAAGTAAAAAGGGTTGAGCATAACAGCTAGAAAACTCAACCTGTGATGCTGTAAGCCCTTTTTCAATACCCGCTGAGGTGCTTGTATAGCCAGATAAAAAATAATATATAGCTTGCCCCTTACTAAGTTTAGCTACTCTTGGAAGTACACCTTTTATATCTCTTGTAAGGAAAATAATTGTATTTGGACTATCTGTAGAGATTACATTTTCAAAATTTTCTCTAGGGAAGGTTAAATAAGTATTATCTTGAGGCTTTACTTTTTTGCCGAAAATAAGGGCTCCATCATCGTCAAAATTAGGATTTTCTATTAACAGGTCTCCTGCAATAGCTTTAGAAATTCGTTCATCATCCTTTTTAAAACTTGCTGATTTAATTGTTAAACCTGATTCTAAACTGTAAAGACCTCTATTTTCAGTCCATGCAATAGCCTCATTTGTTACAAGACTTTTATTTTGATCTAACGCTAATGTTGTTTTACCACTACCTGATAAACCAAAAAGCATACTACTATTACCTTGGGTATCAACACTAGCAGCACAATAAAATACACCAATATCATTTAAAGAAAGGTAATAACTCATAACCGATAGTAAAACTTTATTTATCTCAGCCAGGTACAATGTTCCTGAAAGTATGCTTTCTCGCTGTTTTAAATTTGTTGCTATTATCTTAGAACTATTAAGTCCAAGTTCTTGATAATCTTCCACCTCTGTTTCAGGTGAATGCATCATTACCCATTGAGGATCAAATTTTTCTTGTTCTTCTTGAGTAGGAGCTATAGAGATTAATTTAAAAAAATAAGCTGCTGATGCTTGAGTGGTTATTAATCTTACTGCTATCTTATACTTTTCATCATGGTTATAATAACCATCAACAACAAACAAATCTTTTACTGAAACGTTCTGACAAAGCTTTTGTTTTATTTGCTTCCAACTACTTCTCTTAAGTCTTTTATTATCTGATCCATCTTCATTCCACCAGACATTTTTCTTAGCATACTTTGTTTCTACAACATATTTGTCTTCTGGCAACCTTCCTTTAATCTCACCGCTATCTACAATTAAAGTATTATCTTCACCAGCAATAAAACCATCATTCTTTTCAGCATATAAAGCAAGCTCTTCTAGAGCTAAATTCTGATATACATTTTTTGAAGTATAAAGGTATTTATTATCATCTATGGTAGAGGGATCCATTAACAAAATTTCCTTAGCTGAACAGCAATTAGATTTAACTAAAATTATAATCAGTATATACTTTTTTTTCAAAAAAATATGTTATTGTTTTCACAATAAAGTAAACTATTACTAAATTCATAAAATCGACTATTTCTATAAAAAAATCATGAGTGATGAAACTAAAAAAGTAAATAAAACAAACTTTATAAAAAATATCATTAAAAAAGACCTAGGAACAAAAAAAGTCTCTAGCATATTAACTCGCTTTCCTCCTGAGCCTAATGGATATCTCCATATAGGTCATGCAAAATCTATTTGTCTAAATTTTGGTATTGCAAAAGAATTCGATGGAAAATGCAATCTTCGCTTTGATGATACCAACCCAGAAAAAGAAGATATTGAATATATCAACGCTATTCAAGAAGATGTGCAATGGCTTGGTTTTAATTGGGAAAACAAACCACATTTCGCTTCTGAATATTTTGATAGAATGTACGAATTAGCTGTACTACTTATCAAAAAAAACAAAGCCTATGTATGTGATCTATCAGCTGAAGAAGTTAGAGAATATCGTGGTACTTTAAAAGAGCCTGGTAAAAACAGTCCATATAGAAATCGTTCTATCGAAGAGAATTTACAGCTTTTCGAGTCTATGAAAAATGGAGAATTTGAGGAAGGCAGTAAAACTTTAAGAGCAAAAATAGATATGTCTTCTGGTAACATCAACCTAAGAGACCCTGCTCTATATAGAATTAGATTCGCCCATCATCCAAAAACTGGTGATAAATGGTGCATATATCCAATGTATACTTTTGCTCACCCTCTAGAAGATGCTATTGAAGAAATTACTCACTCTTTATGTACTCTAGAATTTCAAGATCAAAGACCTTTCTATGATTGGGTTGTCAATGAAACAAAATTTGCAATCAAACCACAACAAATTGAATTTTCAAGGTTAAACCTAAATTACACAATAACGAGCAAGAGAAAGCTTAAATATCTTGTAGATAATAACTTGGTAAACGGTTGGGATGATCCTCGTATGCCAACTATCAAAGGCTACCGCCGTAGAGGCTATACTCCAGAGTCTATCCGTAACTTCTGTGATATGGTTGGTATATCAAAGCAAGATTCTGTGATTGATGTGTCTGTTTTAGAAGAATCTATTCGTGATGATCTTAATAAAAATACCCTAAGAAAAAATGCAGTTTTGGACCCTATAAAGGTTACTATAGCTGATATGCCGGCACATGAGCTAAATGTACCAAATCATCCTCAAAATCCTGATTTTGGTCGTCGTGATATTACGATTTCATCTGACATTTATATCGAAAGAGATGATTTTGTATTTGAGCTAGAAAAAGGTATGAAAAAACTATCACCAAATGGCAGGGTTCGCTTAATCAATGGTTATGTTATTCAGTGTAACGAAGTAATTTCTGATAATGATGGTAAAGTTGTAGAGATAAAATGCTCTTACTTACCAGAAACTTTGGGAGGTAAAAAACCTGAAGATGGTGTTAAACCAAATGGAATTATCCATTGGGTAGATGCCAATAATTGCTTAAATGCTGAAGTAAGAATCTATGATCGTTTATTTAATGATGAAAACCCAGCAAATGCAGATAGTATTGAAAAGGTTCTAAATCCAGATTCTTTACAAATTATAACAGATGCAAAAGTTGAAAAATCTTTAGAAAATGTTCAAGCTGAGGAAAGATTCCAGTTTAATAGAACTGGATATTTTATTGCAGATTTAAAAGACTGTTCAAAAGATAAGCTTGTATTTAATAGAACCGTAACTCTTAGAAATACTTGGGAAACAAAATAGTTATACGTAATACAAAAGGCTATTATGCCACATACTTATTAACATATTTCCTAACTAACAGAATAGATAAAGATACAAGCACTGCAATTACTACAAAAGTATCTAAAGCATCTGCTATATTTGTCTTTGCTAATACAATATTATTCTCAGGAATATAAAAATAGCTTGCGATTAAGCCCGCTAGTTTACCCCCAACACCTAGAGTAATAAGCCATATACCCATATATAGTGCTACAAATCCTCTAGGAGCAATTTTAGTAATTAAAGATAAACCTATAGCAGATAAACATAGCTCTGATATCCCAATTAAGAAATACCCTAAAATAAAAGCAAATGGTGTTACTTTTATTGCTCCTGGTGTTGCATAGATAAATATTTCTATAACTAAGAAACTTAAAGCTATTATCACAAAAGCTAAATTAAACTTATCAATGTCATTTTTCATATAGCCCTTATTACCAAGAAACACCCAGAGCTTGCCCATAACTACAGCAAAAAGAAGTATTGTCACAGTAATTACACTTAAAAGTTGGCTAGAATTCAATAAATACTCATTTACAGCATATTCTGTAAATAAAAGTAGACTTATAAACATTTGAAAATATAAAGCCCAATATAGTATTGACAATATAAAAAATATAACTGCTACGAAAACTTTATTCCAGCTACTTTTACGTACTGATAAGAGGAGAATAAACAAAGAAACTATTATCGCAGCAAGTACAGAAAAATTAGCCACATATGGTGAATGAAAAATATAAAACAATAAGGTTATATATAAAAACATAATAAGTAACACTCTACACACCGTAAGTAAAGTTACCTTTATTTTCACCATATGTTTACTCACAAAGCTATAGCCAATAATTAATAGAATAAACATTACTAAGTTTACAAACAGACTGCTATAAAAAGCTGAATCATAGCCATAATGATCCTTTAAAGACATCGCAAAAACAAGGCCTAAAAAACCTCCAAGATTTATGCCCATATAAAAAATATTAAAGCCAAAATCTCTTCTTGAATTATCTAAAGATGAGCGGTCATAAAACCTACCAATAAATGAGGCCATATTTGATTTGATTAGACCAGTACTTATGCATATAAAGCTTAAAGCTAAACATAAAGCATCTTTAGTCGTAGTTGATGCTAAAAGAAAGAAGCCCAAAAGCATCATAACAGAGCCTAATAAACCCGATCTATAGTACCCTAATAGCCTTTCAGCAATATAGCCACCAACAATTGCAGATATATATGTCATAGCTAGTGTAGTTCCAACTAAAGATGCTGAAACCTCCTGTGATATTTTAAATCTATCTATTAAGAAAAATATTAATAATGCTTGGATTACATAATAACCATATCTCTCTGCAAATTCCGCAAAAGATGTTATTGCTAAAACCTTTCTTTCTTCCGAAATATCATGAACATCTCGTTTATAAGTTTTCATTGAGTATTTATTCTAATAACTAACATAATATAATAATATCATATTGAATATTATTAAGTTAAAAATAGAAGTTAAAATATAAGCTTATAGCCGATAAACTAAGACCTTAAAGGTTATTCAAGTTCTAATAACTCTTCCCATAAAGCATATTTTTCTTCTAAATCAGAATTTAATAAATCTAATTGCTTTTGAACTTTATCTTGCTCTTGTTGAGATTTTTGATAGAAATCCAACTCTCCCATTTGTGCTTGAAGAGCCTCAATATTAGTTTCTAATTTTTCTATTTGATTAGGTAAGTTACGTAACTGTTTTCTTTGTTCATAACTAAGTTTATTCTTTGCTTGCTCTTGTTTTTTTTCTGTTTTTAACTGCTCTTGGGGTTGTTTTCTTTGTGCTAGCCAATCATCATATCCGCCAACAAACTCTTCTAACGAGCCACTATCAAAAACTATAGAGCTTGTTGCAATATTGTTTATAAATTCCCTATCATGACTAACTATAATTATTGTACCCTGATAATTTATAAGCATTTCTTCTAATATCTCAAGAGTCTCTATATCTAGATCGTTAGTTGGCTCATCCAGAACTATTACATTACTTGGCTTTGATAAGATTTTTGCTAGCAAAAGACGATTTTTCTCACCACCTGACAGATGAGTAATCGGTGAATGCAACCTCTCTGGAGTAAATAAAAACTTCTGCAAATATGTAATTACATGAACTTCCTTGCCTGCAATATTAATAAAATCAGAACCTTCTTTAACATTATCAATAATACTCAATTTCTCATCTAACTGATCTCTCAATTGATCAAAATAAGCGATCTTAATATTATCAGCTAAAATCACTTCACCTTGAGATGGCTTAGCTTTTCCAAGTAAGCAATTTAAAAGAGTCGTTTTACCACAGCCATTTTGACCAATAATTGCAATCTTATCACCTTTACGAATCTCCGTAGAGAAGTTTTGGAACAAAAACTGTCCATCATATTCAACGCCAATATTTGTCGCTTGAATAACTCTTTTTGAAGATTTTTCAGACTGTGCAACTTTTATATCAGCTTTACCTACATTTTCACGACGTTGTTTTCTTTCACGACGCATTTGCTCAAGAGCTCTTACTCGTCCTTCATTCCTTGTACGACGAGCTTTTATACCTTGACGAATCCATACTTCTTCTTGAGCTAGCTTTTTATCAAACTCACTATTTTCTTTTTCTTGGGCATTAAGTATTTGCTCTTTCTTCTCTAGGAACTTTGTATAATTACCATCAAATGAATAAAGGTGTCCTCTATCAAGTTCAATAATACTTTTAGCAACACTGTTTAAAAATTTTCTATCATGGGTGATAAATAATATCGCTCCAGCAAAGTTTGCTAAAAACTCTTCTAACCATTTTATAGAATCTATATCTAAATGGTTTGTAGGCTCATCTAAAAGTAGTAAATCAGGCTTATTTATCAAAGCTCTTGCAAGAATCACTCTTCTTTTCATACCACCAGATAGATCTTTAAAAGAAGCTTTTGGATCAAGATTTAGCTTAGATGCTAAAACCTCAACATCATTGAGATAGATCCAGCCATGGTTCTCATCAATATATTTATGTAAATTTTCTAATTCTGAAGATTGTGGATTTGATTCTAGAGTTTTTTGATATGAGTTTAGTTTATTACCAAGCTCTCCCAACCCATCTAATATGACATCAACAACACTTCCTGATATATCACTTGGAACTTCCTGTATCATACTAGCGACAACAGTATTTTTATGAACAATAATCTCGCCACTATCTGGAATAACCTTACCTTCGATTATCTTTAGAAGTGAGGATTTACCAGTACCATTACGGCCGATGAAACAAGTTCTTTGACCTTTTGTAATTTCAAGATTAACATTATCAAGTACTATTTGAGTACCAAAATTTAGGCTAACATTTTTTAGTGATATTAATTGCATTTAAGGGAGAATAAACAAAATCATTTAGTAGAGACTATTGTACCTTTTCACGCAAGATTTTGATAGAAAATACAAACACAATAGCTGCTATAAAATACATCCCTCCGCCAAATGATATTGGTGAACTTGGTGATACTGATGCAAGATGTCCCATCATAATATCATTTAAAAACCACGCCAGACCAAAACCAGCACCAGCTGCTCCCATCGCCTTACCCTGCTCTTTTTCAGTAACCGCACCAGATATCATTGAAAGTAACGCTGTATATGCTATCAGCTGAGAAGCTGATAAAACTATTGTTAAAAACCATTGAGAAATCTGATTAGTCAAAACAGAAACTAAAATAAATCCGATACCACAAACTGTAGCAGCTCTAACAAAAGCTACTTGATTAGAAACTTTAGCAAAAATTTTTGGCTGAATAGCTATACTAGCTATAGCTGTTGCTAATCCCATGAGTGCATAAAAAGCACCAGTCAATGCGACATCATAGCCATAAGTTAAATTCAAGAACAGTGCTATTCCCTGACCATAAAAGCCCCAAGCACATTGTACTAAAAGATACACAACCCCAACAAGTCTCACTCTTTTATCTGATAGCAAAAATGAAATAGTTTTGTATATAGTTCCAATCTGAATAATTAATCCTGGATTCTTAGGTAAATCTTTTTTCATGATAAATGCTATAAAAAACATATTTATACTGGCCAACATTGCTGCAAACATAAATGGTAGTGTATAACTTATATTCATAGTTGATACAAAGCTAGTAACAACTGGACCAATAACAAAACCTAGAGATGCAGCCATCGTTATATAACCTAAATTCTTTGACTTATCTTCCGGAGAAGATATATCAATAACGGCTGCTTGAGCTATTTCAAAAGCACCTCCAGCAAGACCACAAATAAATCTACTTGCAACAAATAATAAATAATGATGTGAATATATTGCATACGCTGATAATACATAAGATACACAAGTAGTAAATAGCGCTACCATCAGTATTATCTTACGACCATACTTATCTGACAGCTCCCCTATTATTGGGCACCCTATAAGTAGCCCTAATGGCCAACATGCAAGAGCTATCGAATAATACCAATTTTGAAAATTACCGCCTGGATCACCAAATGTAACACAAATATTACCAAAAAATAATGATGGCATTATAGGAAAAACAAGCCCTGCTCCCATTACATCAATAATAATAGTAACTATTAAAACTGGAATTAAAATATTCTTTGAATGTAAATTCATACGTTTAAACCTCATACAGAATAATAAAAATTCAGTGACATATACTACCTCAAGCAGTATTTTTAATCAATGTTTTGAAATTTGCAAAATATAGTTATATTCTATTGAGAGCTTTTTAAGGGCATCAAGAAACATCTTAATGTAAAAGATAAAGCTTTCATCTCTATCATTTAAAACTTCAACATCTCTAAGTAAAGGTAGAATATGTTTTTCAAAATGAAAAAGTTCTTTATAGCTAATTCTCTTTCTCTTTTTAATATCTTCTGAAACATCTGTGAGTGATTTCATTATATATTTTTTGAACTCAATAAATGCTGGTTCTTTATCTAACTTAGCGATAGTCTTTGCATCTAAAGTAAATTCAATATATTCATAAGTAACAATCATATAGCGGTATAGTCTGCGAATATATAAACTCATCTTTTCAAATTCGCGAACTTTCTTAGCAGATTTTTCATACTTCAACTCTTTAACTAATGTTAAATGCTTAGCAAATTCATGAAAAATACTCTCTCTAAGCTTTCTATGTGATTGATTACGCTCTATAAAAAGTATGTCAAAAAAGTCATGAATTTGTATAATCGTTTTAGCATAACTCTCTTTAAGCCTAGTTTCTGCACGAATTGGAAAAACAAAACGATTAACTATCAGAGCTACTGTTATACCTAATAGTATTTCTACAGCTCTATATATCGCAATCTGAACACTAGGTTGTTGATTTAATATAATAATCATTAAAGTTATACCCGCTAAAGTACCCGCATAACTGTACTTTGAAGCTCCTGCAAAATACACTGCTAAAAATATAAAGGGCATAACCAAAACAATTTGCACATATCCAACAGGTATAAATGCTGTAATTACAATAGCTATTACAGCACCAATTATTGTTCCTAAGAATCTCATCAAAGCTTTATCCAAAGCCCCGCCAAGGTTAGGCTGTGTTGACATTACAACCAATACGGTAATGACCATCCACAAATACATTCTCTGGATATCAAATATATTACCCAAAACAAGCCCTATAAAATATGTAACAATTACAGCAATACAAGCTTTTAAAGCATTTCTAACTGCATACTTATTACTATTTAAAAAAGCAAACTGCATAAATATACCTATTTAATTCCTCTCTGCCTTACAGCTTCATATAAGCTAATACCCGTAGCTACTGATACGTTTAAGCTTGAAACCTCTCCAAGCATTGGTAGTTTCGCAAGAAAATCACAGCTAGCCTTTGTACGCTGACGCATTCCAGAGCCTTCTGCCCCTGCAATAATAGCTATTGAATCACTTAGATTCATATCATATAAACTTTCATCTGCCTCACCTGCCAAACCAATCACCCATACACCAAGTTTCTTCAATTTCTCGATTGATCTTGCAAGATTTGTGACTACAGCAATCTTTGTATGCTCTGCTGCTCCACAAGCCACCTTTTTGACAGTCGCATTTATCGGAGCACTGTTATCTTTTGGTACCACTATAAAATCAACACCTGCCGAGTGAGCACTACGAATACATGCACCAAAATTATGTGGATCTTGGACACTATCAAGGATCAATACAAAAGCATTTCTATCATTTGGTAATAAACCTTCTATATCATTTTCTGAATATGTTTTAAGTGAGCTTTTTTCTGTAGCAAAAATGTTTTGATGGTTTGCATCTTTTTTGATTCTAGCTGGTAACTCTTTAAAAGAGCTCACATAATTAACTTCTAGACCTCTAGTCTTTGCACTCTCGATTATAGAATCTATTTTTGCATTTGTATTTTGTTTTTTTAATACAAATATCTCTTTCGCTTGATTGGACTCTACTAAACTCTCTACAGCATGTATGCCATAAATTAAACTACTCATTACTTAGTCTCCAAAAGTTTGACTAATTTTTCTCTTAGTCCATCAAATGAACCATTACTCATCATTACTATTTGTATATTTTTACTTTTATTAATATTAACTAGGCTATCAACATTATTTACAAATTCTTCCACATTAGTTATAAAATCAACATTATCCGAAGTTTTTAACACTTCTTTAGCATCCCACTTTAGTAAACTATGATTATATAACAGAATTTTATCAGCATTATTTATTGCTTGCGGTAGGTTATCTTTATTATTACCTTGTCGCATCGTATTTGATCGAGGATCAATCAAAGCTATCACAAAAGCATTTTTATCTTTATTTCTTACAGCTTCTAATGTTAGCTTGATCGATGTTGGATGATGTGCAAAATCATCATATAGCACAATATTTTCTGAACTATGTAAAACCTCTAAACGTCTTTTAACACCTTTAAAGCTTTCTAAGGCATCAATTATAACACTATCAGAAATATTAAGCTGCTTTGCTATAGCATAAGTACTCATTGCATTTAATGCATTATGTTCACCAATTAAACCCCACGAGATATTTATACTACTATTGTTTGAGTTTAATTCAAACTGTGAATAATCAAGAGCTTTTTTATTCATCGAGATGCCATCATTGGAATTTGCTTTAATACGCTCTGACCAACATCCCATATCTATAATTTTTTGGACATTCTCATCTTTAGCGTTATAAATAACTTTTGCAGTTGATGGCATTTTTCTAAGTAGTTGATGAAACTGCCAAAATATCGCATCTATATCTTTAAAAATATCTGCATGATCAAATTCGATATTATTGATTACAAAAATACTTGGATCATAATGGATTAACTTTGAGCGTTTGTCAAAAAAGGCAGTATCGTATTCATCTGCCTCAATCACAAAGTATTCTGAATCTGTATATCGTGATGAAACTCCAAAATCTCCACTGACGCCACCAACTAGGAAACTTGGATTTAAACCTGCTTGTTCTAAAACTTTAATAGTCATTGTTGTAGTTGTAGTTTTACCATGTGTTCCCGCTATTGCAATGACCTTTTTGTATTTAAGAATATTTTGGTACAACCACTCTGGACCCGAGAAATAATTTAATTTTTCATCAAGAATTTTCTCAATAATTGGCATGCCACGTTTCATGATATTGCCAACAATTATCTCATCAGGTTTGGTATTTAATTGTGAGCACTCAAACCCTTGAATAATCTCAATACCTTGTGACTCAAGATATGTACTCATAGGAGGATAAACATTAAGATCAGAACCTGTAACCTTGTAGCGTTTTTGCTTAGCTAAAACAGCAAGCGAACCCATAAAAGTCCCACAAATTCCTAATATATGGATATGTTTTGACATTAGTATTATATAGCTTTTCAAACTAATTTGATTATATCAGCTTATAAGTTTTAAATATATCGCTAATACTACTTAACACAACAGAAATCAGAAGTTACTGCTTATCAGATTATCTTGGTATTATCGTCAGTATTATTTATACTTATAGCAAATGATTAAAACTATTAAAAAATAATGTTTATAGATTTTGCGCTTAAAAGTGGTGTACTTAAATTTGGAGAGTTCACTCTTAAATCAGGTCGTATTAGCCCATATTTTTTTAATGCTGGATTATTTAATACAGGGAATCAGCTAGCAAATTTAGCTGATCACTATGCTCAAATGATCGCTAAAAGTGATGTTAAATACGACATCCTGTTTGGTCCAGCTTATAAAGGTATACCTCTAGTTGCAGCAATCTCGACTGTTTTAGCACTTAAGTACAATATAGATATGCCGTATGCTTTTGATCGTAAAGAAGCAAAGAATCATGGTGAAGGTGGAGTCTTTGTTGGTGCTGATATGACAGGTAAAAAAGTTCTACTAGTTGATGATGTAATGACAGCAGGTACCGCATTTTACGAATCATCTAATAAGCTTAAAACTATAAATGCTAAAATTGCTGGAGTAGCTCTATCGATTGACCGTCAAGAAAAAGCAAAAGATAGTGATATATCTGCGACTAAGAAAATCTCTCAAGATTTTAATATCCCCGTATTAGCTGTGACAAATTTCGAAAGCATATATGAGTATGCTAAAGAAAATTTAGACCAAGAAACAATCAACAAATTTAAAGAATACCGTCAGAAATATGGCTCATAATAAAGATATTTATATAATTTCAGATTTACACTTAAATGAAAATCATGCAGAAATGGCTGATCTTTTTAAAAAATTCTTAGGTGATATAACTAGCGTTGATAATCAACTATATATCCTTGGAGACTTTTTTGATTATTGGATTGGTGATAATCATAGAGATAGCTTTTATCATAAAATTACAGACTGGTTAAGAGAAGCTTCTAATAATGGTTTAGAAATATTTTTTATGTATGGAAACCGTGATTTTCTAATTGGTAAAAAGTTTGCTAAAAGAAGTGGCGTCAAACTAATAAAAGATCCTTACTATCTAAATATTGCAGATAAAAAGATACTTTTCTCTCACGGAGATCTATTCTGTACAGATGATATAAGTTATCAAAGATATAGAAAGTGGATTGCTTATAATCCTATTTTAAGATTTATTTTCAGAAGGCTTCCCTTGTTTATAAGAGAGTACACGGCTAGGAATGTTCGCAAAGCTAGCTATGTAAAAAATCGTAAAAATCCTACTGTTGATGTCACGACAAAAGGTATTGAAAAATATCGCAAAGATTGTGATATTGTAATTCATGGACATACTCATAGAATGGCAATACATGTTGCAGATAATTATACTCGCTATGTACTAGGAGACTGGTTTAAAAATGGAAATTATCTAAAAATCTCGAAAGATGGTGAGATTTTACAAGTTACAAGTATATAAAACCTCAAACAAACTTATTATGGAAATTATCATATGAAAAATACACGTATTCTGTCTTTACCATTCTGGGTAATTTGGTCACTAGAGCTATGGGAAAGATATGGCTTCTATGGTATTCAATCAATATTAATGCTTTTTTTGATTGATAAACTTAACTTTACAGAAGCCTACTCATATACATTATTTGGTACATTTAATGCTTTCCTTTTTGCATTTATTTGGTTTGGTGGTTGGATTGGAGATAGAGTAATTGGAGCAAAAAGAACCATTATTATTGGAGCTATCTTTTTACTTATTTCATATGCAAGTTTAGCATTTATTTCCGATGAAAATGTTTATTACTCTTTAGCAGGTATAATTGTTGGAAATGCTCTTTTTAAAGCAAACCCTTCATCTTTAATATCTAAACTATATAAAGATAATCCTGAAATACTAGATTGTGCAATAACTCTTTATTATATGTCTATAAGTGTTGGATGCTTTATTGCAACAGTTTCTATTCCGTTATTATCTCAATATTTTGGTTGGGGAGTAGCATTCGTTTCTTGTGCTATAGGATTGATAATTGGGCTTATAGGGTATTTATGTTTCTACAATAAATTAAGCAGCATATCAACTATTGCAGGAGGGAAATCTCTTAATTTCAAAAGCCTAGTAATAGTATTGATAGGAAGCATTACTGCAATATATATAATAGGTATTCTTTTAATCCATACAGTGATTAGTAATATTCTGGTTGTTATGACTTTAATTACTGCTGTTGGCTACTATCTACTATCGATGAAAGATGAAGATACAAAATCACGCATAAAGATGTTTGTTGCATTACTGTTATTTGCTGAAGCAATAATATTTTTTGTAATGTACAACCAAATGCCTTCTACATTAATTCTTTTTGTGAAAAACAATGTTAATCACACTATTCTTGGATATAGCATATCTCCTGCCCAATACTATATTTTCAACCCTATGGCAGTATTAATTTTCTCACCAATATTATCAAAAATTTATACTAAATACCCATCTACTCATGCCACTAAATTTTGCGCTGGAATGACAATTTGTTCTGTTGCATTTCTAATTCTATATATTCCTCAATTTATTAGCACTTCAGGTATAGTTTCTAGTTGGTGGGTTATTATGTCTTATTTCTTCATATCAATAGGAGAGCTTTTAATTTCAGCATTAGGATTATCGATGATGTTAAGCTTATGCCCTAAAAGAATGTCTGGATTTGTATGCGGCTTCTGGTTCCTAAGTACAATGCTAGCAGGCCCTATCTCTGGGTGGGTAGGAAAACTTACAGCAGTAAATAGCAATATTACTGCTCAAGAAAGTATTCAAACATATGGAAATGTTTTTGGATCTCTCGGATTAGTTGTAGCAATCACAGCTTTACTGATGTGGTTAGCTAGACCATACCTAAACAGACTATTAAAAAACTAAATAACATCTCTTATTATTCCCAAACATAACCTTTTGGTAAATCACAAGATACACCCTTTTGACTTAACATCATAGTTTTCATATTTGTAATAGGACAACTACAAGTCGCGTATTCTTTTGAACCTTTTTCATATTTACATGGTTGAGTCATACAACCTGCCACATCAATATTTTGACATTTGACTCCTTCACCTGGTTTTGCAATATCGTAGTCCTTATTCATATCAAAACCATAAGTTGAAATCAGATCTGCCCCTGGAATAAAAGAGGAGCTATCATCTTGAGTGTTTTGCTCAGCTATGTACTTACATACAGGTGCTTCCACACCTTTACAGTTCCCGCTACCATCAGGCTTACAAGTTGATAGGTTTTTACATTTTGAGCCATCTTTCCCACAAACTGCTACAGTCTCATAGTAAACACCTAAGTTCATAATCCCATCAATATTTACATAGTTAGGTCCTGTGAAAACTTTACATCTACAATTAGCCGTTTTACCATCTTCGCTTACTTTACATGGCATAGCTTGATTGTCTGGATTTATGCCAGTTGCTTTAGGAGAACCCGAGTAGTGACAATTTGCATAAGTAGCTTTTGCACAATATAACTGTTTAGTTACACTAGTTGCTCCACCACCAGACCAAGCTGAGCCGTGTTCAGTAGGCTTACATAATGTTGGATAAAAAGGCATATTACTACAACTATCACCACAAAAAGGCTTTACAGAATCACAAAGTACATTTGATTCTATTAGTGGGTACTTCACAATATCTTTACCAAAAGACACATTCAAAAATAAGATTAAAGCAAATATTCCAAAAAGTTTTTTCATATTACTTCCTATAAATTTTCCTTAACAAACTTAACAATCTCTTCCATCTTAAAGCTTCTAGCACCTTTGATGGTAACTTTTGTATTTTCTGACTTATACTCATTTAGCACTTTTTGTAAATCATTATTAAGTTCTTGTTTATCTTCATAATATCTAATATTGGGAGCCTCACACTCTTCTAAAGCATAACCAATCAACTCTTTTTCACCGAATAAAAAGACTTTATCAATATTAGCCATTTTAAGCCATTGCCCCATCTTACGATGATAATTCTCAGCCTCGCTTCCAAGTTCTCTCATTGAACTAATAGCTAAAACTTTCTTCCCATCAAAACCTGCTAAATCTTCAATAGCTGCCTTAACTGCTGTTGCACTAGCATTATAGGTATCATCTACAAGGGTTAACTTATCATTTAGTTTTTCAATTGAGAATCTGCCTTTATGGTTTTTGATATTTTGTGTATTTCGTAAAAAATCATTTGGGTCTAGCCCTGCAGCAACTACACTTGCTATTGCAAGCATACTATTCGATAAATTATGTTTGCCTATATTTGGCAACTGATAGCTATATTCCTTGTCAAAAATTCTAATTTTAACATCATATAACTCTGGCGTAACCTGATAATCTAAAACTAAAATATCTGCATTTTGATTATGCATTGAGCAAGTGATTTTCTTACAATATAATTTCTCAGCATAGTTTGGTATTCTTTCGTCATCAAGATTTACTATACATGTACCATCGTTTGTCAAGGTTTTAAGAAGCTCACCTTTTTCAACCATTACACCATCTATCGTTTTTAAGTTTTCTAGGTGACTAGCCCCAACATTTGTTATCATCGCAATATTCGGCTGGATAATTTCAGCAGCAGCTTTTATCTCACCCTCAACACTTGTACCAGTTTCAATCACAGCGAAATCAGCATCTTGTGGCGTTTCTAAAATTGTCATCGGTACACCAAGGTAGTTATTAAAATTACCCTGCGTAAAATGTATTTTTTTACTGCCAAGCAGGGTTACAATCATCTCTTTAACAGTTGTCTTACCACAGCTACCAGTTAGTGATATAACAGGCATCTTGAGTGATTTACGATACTCTTTTGCTAAAGCTCGTAATCCTTTGATAGTATTGTTACAAACTATTTGTGGAATATTTGTATCTTGTTTTTTTGAAACTAAAAGAGCTTTTGCACCATTGGCAATAGCACTTGGGATAAATTCATGGCCATCACGATTTGCTACAATTGCAACAAATAAAGCATCTTGCTTAATATCATTAGAATTAATGTTAACTGTTTGAATTGATACATCTTCACGGATGTATTCTAAGCCAGCTTGTGTTGCTAATTGTTTTAGTGATTTGATCATTTATTTAAAATATTTTTATAAGTTTAATGAATTTAATTATAAATAATTAAACTTAATTCGAGAATATAAATTTTAAAGAACAATTCTAAAAGTTATCACACTCAGATTTAGGAACCAGATCACTCAATATATCAGTATAGTAAAAGCTGTTTCCATTTTTAGGCGTAAAATAAATTTCTTCATCTTCATTCATAGAGCAAGTATATACTGGTCTATTATTCTTCTCACATGTATGTTTAAGACATATAGACCCAGTTGGATCATAATACTCACATGTTTTAATACCATAAAAATTATCTTTCAAATCTCCATTTGTGCAAGTCATATACCAATCCTTAGTCCCTCCATCTTGAATCACTGCTAAAGCAGGAACCATATAGTTTTTATAATCAATTCCTTCTTTTGTTTCCGTATGGAATTCTATATTTTCAAATTGGACCCCAAAATTAATTATCCTATTGGTTATTTCAGAGATATCCATAACGCCTTGAGGTATGAAAATATCGTCAATATATTGGAACAATTGTGGAGATATCATCCCACCTTCTGGCCAGTCTTTTATTACTATAGCTGCTATCTTATTGCCATTTCTATTAGATTCAATATTTATAACTCCCGGTTTTTCTTGATAATTTACAGTTATATCATCAGAAGATATAAAATCTGGATAAACACCTCCATTCTCTGTTCGCCCAACACTCCAATCTTCAATTCCTAAATTAACAAGATTATGATCATATGGCTCAAAATTTATTATATTTTCTCTCTTCCCTGAATTGTTAGCATTAACTAAAAATGGTAAAAATAATATTCCTATTATAATTATTTGAAATTTTCTCATTATAGCCTCTTATTATTGATTAACATTATCTTATTAATAATACTGACACAGAATCTTATTACAAAGATATAGATTTTATAAAGTCAATAACTTTAGCTTATACAAGTAAACCTTACAACAACCTTTAGATGATAAGAATATTTTTAAAACCTTAATATGACATTCTTTAAATAAGCCACCCTTTCTCTGCAGCTAAATCAATCTGTCCCTTTACATATTGCCATAGCTCAGGTGCAATGTCTTTTAATCCTAAGTTTCTATTGATAACTTTCTCTTTTGGCACTTTACCATAAGCTGTCCAACTACCACCATTATTCTGCATATTTTGCAAAACTGGAATAGCTCGCTCTATAGCTTTTGAGTATTTTGCCTCTGCTGTTTGATTATCTTCAAACTCAATCCATAAGGCCTTATATTCATTAGCTTCATCGTCTGGCAATAATGAAAATATTTTCTCTAAAGCTTCTAACTCTTTAGCATTCTGCTCGGCGAGTACCGCATGATTATCAAAAGCATAAGTATCACCAGCATATATCTCAACAATATCATGGATCAAGAGCATTTTAAGCACTTTTAATATATCAAGCTTCTCATTTGCATACTCCTGTAATATAACGCCCATCAAAGTTACATGCCAACTATGCTCAGCTGTATTTTCTCTGCGATTATTATCACACTTTATCAAAGCTCTACGATATACACCTTTTAGTTTGTCTATCTCTTGGATAAAGCTTATTTTCTTTTCTAAATTTGTCATGTTTTCTCTTAGGATTTATATATCTCTCTTTATACTTCGACTCCACTCAGTTAGCTAAAAAGATACTTTATTATACTTAGCAATAATCTCTCGCTCATCAAAATGCTCTTTGACACCATTTTTATCAAGATAGCACTCATGGCCTTTCCCTGCTAGTATAATAATATCTCCAGCTTTAGAATTTTCAATAGCATATTTTATAGCTTCTTCTCGGGATGGTATAAATGTGTGATTTTCAGAATTAACAAAGCCTTTCTTTATATCACTAAAAATATTTTCAATATTTTCAAAACGATTATTGTCTTCTGTAACTACTATTTTGCTAACATATTTCTCAGCTATTTGTGCCATTATAGGTCTTTTACTAGTATCTCTATCACCACCACAACCAAAAATGCACCATAGATTATTTGAATTATAACTAGCTAAAGTTTGTAGAGCTTTTTCTAAAGCATCCGGAGTATGTGCATAATCAATTATAACCTTAGCACTATTTTTTAGCTCAACCACCTCCATACGCCCTTTTACAGGCTGTACTTTGGAAATATTTATAAGTAGTTGCTCTCTAGTAGAATTATCATCTAATGCCGCTAAGCTTAAACCCAAGTTCATTAGATTAAATCCACCTATAAGAGCTGTTTGGTATGTACCAATAAGTTCCTGAGAAATATATAAATCAAAACTTGTTTGCATATTCTCGATAGTCTTAGATTTTAGATAAATATCTGCATTTTTTGATTTCAAGCTAACAGTTATTACTTCACAACCGCAAATATTACATAGCTTCTGACCGTATTCATCATCTATATTTATTACAGCTTTTCTTAAGTTATCAAACTGAAATAGTTTTGCTTTAGCCTCAAAGTAGCTATCCATAGTTTTGTGATAATCCAAATGATCATGACTAAGATTACTAAATACCGCCACATCAAAATTCAAACTTTCAGTACGCTTTTGATCCAATGAATGAGATGATACCTCCATCACTAGATTCACAAATTCCTCTTCAGTTTGCTGAGCGGAGTCGAAGTATGAAGGGGGAAGTTGACTATACTCACTTATTATTTGATATAGAGATAATATATCTAGCGTTGTATGCGTACTTTCTTTTAAATCTGGGTAAATACCATTACCATTTGTACCAAGTAATAGAGACTTCTGCCCTAGTAATTTTTGAAGTTGTGCAATATAGCTAGAAATAGAAGTTTTACCATTTGTGCCTGTTATTCCTATTATATTTTGAGGTTTTTTATAATCATAAAACCACCTTGCTAGAGCTGGTAACTTATCTTTTAAATTTTCAACATAAAAAATATTAGCCTTCTCCTCTTCAGATTGCTGGGCGGAGTCGAAGTATGAAGAGGAAGTACTCGCCAATTTATGAGATAGCTTGTCATCATCACTTAAAACAAGTTTTGTACCTTTATCTAAAACAGCATCAATATATTTATTACCATCTGTAGCTTGTCCTTTAAGAGCTATAAAGGCAGATTCGCTATCACATTTACGACTATCTAAATATAGAGATTTGATTTGATAATTATTTTCTAAAGAGGTTTGAATACCTAGAAACTCTAAAACTTGACTAATATTTTTCATTTTATTTTTACCGCAAAAAAAGCACTTTGTGGCAAGCTATTGTCAAAGTCATTGAATTAGTGACTACAACTGTTCGAGCTTGCGAGTTTTTGTAGGCACCAATGGCTTACAATAAAGCGTGAACATGTGCTAAGCAGTTTTGCATACTTTTTCTGCTATTGCAAAAAGTATGTCGCTAAAACTTACATAGTAAGTTAGCGAAGCCTTTTTATATTTACTTACTTCTTAAAAGCAGGAAAACCCATTTTTTCTCTAGCATTATAATATTCTTGAGCAACTTGAAGAGCCAATTTTCTAACTCTTAAGATATATCCCTGTCTTTCTGTAACAGAAATCGCATGACGAGCATCTAACAAATTAAATGTATGAGATGCTTTTAAGACAAACTCATAAGCTGGAATTGGTAAATTCTTTTCTACCAATCTATAACCTTCTTTCTCAAGCAGATCAAACTGTTTAAAAAGCTCCTCTACATTTGCTTCTTCGAAGTTATAAGTAGACATCTCAATTTCATTTTGCAGAAATACATCACGATAATACAAAGGTCCATTTTGAGTATTTGCCCAAAGTAAATCATACATACTATCAACATTTTGAATATACATTGCAAGACGCTCAAGACCATAAGTAATCTCGCCCATCACAGGTTTACATTCAAGACCACCAACTTGTTGGAAATATGTAAACTGTGTAATTTCCATACCATTTGACCATACTTCCCAACCAAGACCCCAAGCACCTAGCGTTGGTGACTCCCAGTTATCTTCGACAAAACGAATATCATTTTCTAAAGCATCTATACCAAGTTCTTTTAATGATCCTAAATATAGCTCTTGAATATTATCCGGAGATGGTTTCATCACAACTTGATACTGATAATAATGTTGTGTTCGGTTAGGATTCTCACCATAGCGGCCATCCGTAGGTCTTCTTGATGGCTGAACATATGCCGCTGTCCATGGCTCTGGACCTATCGCTCGTAGAGTTGTAGCTGGATGAAAAGTCCCAGCACCTACTTCCATATCTAATGGCTGAATAATCGCACAACCTTTAGATGCCCAATAATGATGTAGTTTTAAAATAATCTCTTGAAATGTAAGCATTTTAAATATTTTTTAACCTAATTAATTGAGATAAATTCTAACATATTAAAGATAGAGTTGCGAAAAATGCTTAGATGATATTGGTATTTCTCTCCAATACGGAAAATAATAATATTAGAGCCACACCCTTTATACTGTTGAAGCAATACAAAATAGTACGTAATTATATCAGGCTTGACCTACAATCTAGCAAATAGCTTGCATGTAAGCTATTTGATCAAGCACTACTTAAACATAGTAGGCACATTTAAGAGTTTATTAGCTCTTTTTTTATAATAAAAAATCACGTTTAGGATTTTATATATTTTAACACCCAAAATAATGGTACATTTATGTACTCACCTGATCTTGATTATTAAGTTTTTGTCGCCGCACAAGATCTTGTTCATATAATTTCTCCCTAACAAGGTTATAGTAAACTTCTGGTTCACTTGGAAAAACATTATACAAGTCTTCAATTCGTTCGTTCCTAAACCAAAATGAACCATCCGAGATGTAGCAATGAATTCTATTTTTGCTGTAGCAACTGGATCGAATTGGCTTTTTAACAGAGTTTAATTTAGGCATTTTTGGTAGAAACATATAGCCGACAAGTAAGGGAATGTTTTTTGTAGATTCCAATAATACTTTAAAGGCCTGTTGAGAGTGAAAGTGCGTATCTACAACCTCGATGGCAATTAGTGGATTTTTATCTGTAAGAGAAATGTCGCTTGAATGTCTACCTAAAATATCAAATAAAACAAACTTCCCATAAACAAGACCAAACTTAACCTCTTTTGCCCACTTATAGTTTTTTACTCTCAGGAGATTCTCATAACCTTTCTCATCAGCCCAAGGGGGCTCGAAATAGCCAAAATCATGTTTTTCGTACTTATTCAGAAAATTACATATCATGTTTTGCTGTTCGTTATGAGCATCACTTTCAACAGCACCTAGATCAATACCTTGCCGGACTGGTTTTTTCTCAAAGAAATGTGGGGTTGTAGGGTGATTTCTGATTCCTAGATGATAATTCCCATCAGCTCTATCTCTAAGATCTTTCTCTCTTAGCTCAGCTCTGCGCTCATCGCTAAAAAGCTCTCGATATGAGACTGGCTCCCACTCTTCATGGTCATTGTAATAATAAGCTATTTCATACTTCGGCATTTTCTATTCTCCTTATAATTTCTAAGCCAAGTTTAGAGTGCAATGGAAAACTAGTCTAATAACAAGCTCCTGCTAAGCTCTTCATAACTTCGCAAAGTAACCTTCGTTATTTCTTGAAATCTTATCTACTTCAGCTAGTTCTAGATTAATAATGTTTCCAGAGTTGTGAGCAATAAGCTCAGGGAGCGTTAAACTTAGCCCCTTTTCTAGAGACTTAAATAAAATAATACATATCCCATGCTCAAGATCTCCTTGTATATGATCTTTAATATTATCTATCTCAGCAATACCTATAGTCCAATTCATTTTCCTTGAAATATTCAAGTTAAGAGTAAGATATTTAAACGAAGGTATAATGGTTAATGTAACTCCATTTGATACGCCGCACTCCCTTTTCAAGAAGTCATTATCTTGGCCTAAATTACTTTGCCCAACTATAGCAGGCTCTCTATCTCCTTCTCTGAACCATAAAGCTTTATGCAGTTCATTTGTATATTCTGAGTTATTAAAATCATCCCCAAACAAGACATGACCAAGACCAATCGCCAGTTTGGCCATAAAGCGAATATCATGACGAAGATACATTGAAAACTTATTTTCACGCTTCTGCCCATTACTGCACATATTATTAAAGTACTTGATTCTCATTAAATCCAAGTTATCTGGCTCGGAAAAACCGATATCAACCAAATTAGCTCCTTTGACTTGTGTGCATGATATTTTCCTAACTTTACGTCCTTTAAATGCATCCTTGAATGATAACCAAGTAATTATAGGATTCTTTATAGAGCGTTCTGACCATATAAAGTATGCTCTAGTCCTTACTTTTTTAACTGTCCTAGGATTTCCGCCAGAATACCAATACATTCTTTCGTCAGTAGGACGAATCCAGTAAATTTGTTCCCCTAGAGGACCAATCCAGCATTCACAAATTTCATCCTCTTTCATTTCTGAAGGTACAAGATCAGATATTCCTATATTTCTTAATGGAAGTGGTACTGGTTTATCAGGATTAAAGAAAGCGTATGCGGCCTCATTCAGTTCATTAAAAACCAAGAAGTCCTTTTCAAAAGAAGCATCAACAAAAAGACCTAAGTTACTATTGCACGTTACACACACATTTCTGGTCTTCAAATAGTCAGGAGCATGAGCTCCTCCTAAAAACTGTGAGATCACATGTTCTAATGTAAACTGTTTTTCGTCTTTATTCGTTTTGCAGTAAATACAAACTTTCAACTCATAATCCTTCTGACTAAATATCCCAGCAGATAACTTGGGAGCCTAACGATTATTAAATACAGCAATTATAATTATATCTCATTACGCATTCAAATTATCTTACAAATAGATAAACATTTTAACTACACAATGTTATATACATGATAATCACATCTATATAAAACACCTAAACAAAAAAGCCATTATCCCAATCACGATACAAATTGATATAACCTATCAAAACTAACCAATTTCCACTCCCAATTTGGCGAGCCAACCGTACCTGGGGTATTTAGCCTAGCATGACCATCTAACTCTAGTATATCTTGAATTGGTAAAATCACATATTCAGCTTCACAACTAAGCAGATACTTAATAATCTTTCTAAAAATATTTCTATCATTAGCTTTGAAATATTTCTTTAACAGCTTTCTTTGGTACCTATTTAGTTCATCAAAATACCAGCCTTTGAGAGTATTATTATCATGAGTTCCAGAGTAAGCAACAATATTTGCATCTTCAATAAAGCTACCAGTCTTTAAATCAAAATGAAAAGGAAAAACTTTCATACCTTTTAGATTATAATGATCTCGAAGCTCAAACACTTCTTCGCGTAAGTCGCCTAAATCTTCAGCTATAATATTAGCATTAGGTAACTTCTTATAAATCGTATCAAAGAACTTATAACCTGGAGCTTCAACCCATTCACCATTTATTGCTGTAGTTTCACCCGCTGGAATCTTCCAATAGGTATCAAAAGCCCTAAAATGATCAATTCGCACAATATCAAAAAGCTTAAAATTACCATTTAAACGATCTATCCAAAATTCAAAATCAGTATCTTCTAACTTCTCCCAGTCATATAACGGATTGCCCCATAATTGGCCTGTCTCTGAGAAAAAGTCAGGTGGAACACCAGCAACAAAAGTAGGATTTTGATCTTTATCTAATAAAAATACATCTTGATGTTCCCATACATCTGCAGAGTCAAAACCTAAGTAAATAGGTAAATCGCCCATAATTTCGATATTATTTTCATTTGCATATTTCTTAAGCTCAAACCATTGCTTATAAAAGACAAACTGTAAAAATAGTTCATAATCAATATCTGTCTGAAACTCACTTAGATCTATAGATTTTTCTTTAATCCAATTCTTATAAGACTTATCCCAAAGGTTCCAAGCTTGATCATCATTTGCTTTTCTAAATGCTTTGAAAATAGCATAGTTTTTAACCCAAGGATTTTGAGCTATAAAATCATTATACTCTTGTTCAAACTTAGTTTTTAAACTTTGAAAATTGCTAAATGCTTCTTCAAGATATTTATCTTTAAAATCACGAACTAGTTCGTATTCAACCTTATCAGAATCTGCATTTAGATTTTTAAGAGAAGATTCTTCAAGTAAACCATAATCAACCAACTTTTCTAAGCTAATATATATTTCATCACCAGCAAAAGATGAGCTGGCTTGATATGGAGAATTGCCATACCCAAGAGGAGTTAGAGGCAAAACCTGCCAAATATTGATATTTTTCTGCTTTAAAATATCTATAAATTCATAAGCATTTTTACCTAAATCACCAATACCGTGTTGGCTTGGTAAACTTGATATAGCTAATAAGATTCCAGCTTTTTTCATACACTCTCTCTACATCTAAAAAATGCACCTTGCGGCAAGCTGTTGTAAATTAATGGTATAACAGTTACAACTGTCTGAGCATAAGTGAGTTTTGTAACTGTCGTTAATTTACAACATAGCGAGAGCATAGTGCTAGGCAGTTTTGCATACTTTTTCTGCCATGAAAAAAGTATGTCGCTATAACTTGCAAAGCAAGTAGCGAAACTACCTTTTAAATTAAATCTTCCAAATATCTTTATTATACTGAGCAATAGTTCTATCAGAGCTAAAGAAACCAGCTTTACCGATATTCACCAAGCTCATTTTCAACCAATGCTCACGGTCTTCATAGTCTCTAAATGCTTGATCTTTAACCTTAATATAATCAACTAAATCAATTAAAGTCATAAACCAATCTTTACTGATTAACTCATTAAATAATGGTATTAATTTGTCTTTATCGCCTATTGATAGCATTGTCGGTGAGATTATAAAATCTACAACATTTTTTATAACAGAATTATGATAATAATCTATTGATCTATAACCTTCTGTTTTATATAAATCAATGATCGTATCACTATCTTTGCCAAAAGTATAAATATTTGCACTTCCTACTAAATCAGCAATCTCAACGTTCGCACCATCCATAGTACCAAGTGTAATAGCTCCATTTAGCATAAACTTCATATTACCAGTACCGCTAGCCTCTTTTGATGCTAAAGATATTTGCTCAGAAACATCTGTCGCTGGTATTAGCTTCTCCGCAACACTTACATTATAGTTCTCCACAAATAACACGCGAATATGCTCGTTCACATCTTCATCATTATTTATAAGCTCTTGTAAACATAAAATCAGATGAATAATGTGCTTAGCGATTGTATATGCTGGAGCAGCTTTTCCTCCAAATATAAAGTTAATTGGACGCTCTGGCTTTGGATATAGTCCTGATTTAATCTCAAGATACTTGTGAATAATATACAAAGCATTCATTTGCTGGCGTTTATACTCATGAATTCTCTTAATCTGAACATCAAAAATACCATTTTCTAAAAGATTCACACCAGAGTAATAACTAGCAAAATCAATAAACTGTTCTTTTTTAGTTTTCTTGATCTCTTCAAGTTTAGCTAATACTGTTTTATCATTATGATAAGCAAGTAACTCTTCCAGTTCCTTAGTATCTTTTATGAATTCATCACCAATTAGCTCTTTCAAATAAGATGCCAACTCCGGATTTGCTTGTAACAACCAGCGTCTAAATGTAATACCATTTGTCTTATTGTTAAATTTACTCGGATATAAATCATTGAAATGTTTTAGTTCAGAGTTTTTTAGAATCTCTGTATGTAGTGCTGCTACACCATTAACACTAAAGCTATAATGAATACAAATATGCGCCATGTGAACACGATCATCTTCATCAATGATTGCTAGCTCTGGGGCATCATATTTTTCTTTGATTTTTTTATCTAGGTATTTGATAATCTCGATCATTTCTGTAGATAAAACTTGCTCTAAATAGCTCAATGGCCATTTCTCTAAAGCTTCTGCCAAAATAGTATGGTTTGTATAAGCTGTCGTTTTGCTCACAAGCTCAATAGCTTTATCAATATCTATACCATTAGCAACTAACTGGCGAATTAGCTCAGGAATAACCAAAGTTGGGTGAGTATCATTAATTTGAACAACAGCATGATCTGGCAAGTTTTCTAGCGAATAGCCTTTGCTAGTAATATCTGAGAATATTAAACTCACAGCATTACTTACCATAAAATACTGTTGATAAATTCTTAGAAGATGTCCATCTTCATCACTATCATCTGGGTATAAAAATAACGTTAAATTCTTTTTGATAGCTGTTTTATCAAATGTAATTCCATCTTCAATAATGCTGGGATCCACACTATCAATATCAAATAAACACAGTTTGTTTACAAAATTATTTTCATAACCAACCACATCAATTTCACATAGCTGAGATTTCACACTAAAATCTCTAAAATTAACTATATAGTTAACATCTTTCTTATTTAGCCAACCTTGCTTTTCTATCCAAGGATTTCTTTTTTCATTCTGGCTATTATCTTTAAATTTCTGTTTAAATAAACCATAGTGATAGTTCAAGCTAACGCCAGTCCCAGGAATACCTAAAGATGCTATCGAGTCTAAGAAACAAGCGGCTAATCTTCCTAAACCGCCATTACCTAAAGATGGTTCTGGCTCAAATTCTTCAATTTGGACGATATCTTTACCACTATCCTTTAATATCTGACTAATTTCATCATAAATGCCCAAATTCATCAGGTTACTAATTAGCATCTTTCCTATAAGAAATTCACTAGATATATAGTACACCTTTTTTTTAGCATCATATTCTGGAAGTTTTGCAGTTTGTTTTTTTGTATAAGCTAAAAGGGCATAATACAATTCATGATCATTTGCTTTGCTAATTTCACAGTCTAATAGTTCTTCAAGTTGTAACTTGATATTATTTTCTTTCATTTTATAAAACCTTTAACCTTTTCTAACAAAAAAGTTTATTTCAATTAAAATTCTTAGTAATTTGATTCAATGGGTATAATGTCATTAAAATACTTTCTATACAAGATACGTAGATATTTTTTACTTTATTTAATCAGTTGCTGATAAATTTCAAGGATTTTCTTAGCAGCAACATCCCAACTAAAATTCTGGCGCATTGCTGCCTTTCTGACCTTCTTCCAATCAGTTTTGCGACTATATAACGCAAATGCTCTTTTTATTGCTGACTTATAATCATCTAACTCAAATTTATCAAACACAAATCCAGTAGCAATATCATCAGCTAAATTTTCAAGTGAAGAGTCAACAACAGTATCAGCAAGCCCACCAACTTTATGAACTAAAGGTAGGCTACCATAAATCAAACCATACAGCTGAGTTAATCCACAAGGTTCAAACCTAGATGGTACAAGTATCACATCACAACCTGCTATTACTCTATGAGCTTGCTCTTCATCATAACCAATATGCGCTGCTATTGACTTAGGATATTTTTTAGCTAACTCAACAAAAGCATTTTCAAGATCTTTATCTCCACTACCTAGCACCACAAGCTGCCCACCTTTCTCAAGTATTTCAGTTACTCCAGCTAATACCAGTTTTAGACCTTTTTGCTCAGTCAAGCGAGTAACAATACCAAACAAAGGAGCTAAGTTTTGAGTTTTTAATCCATAAAAAGCTTGCAATGCTTTTTTACAATCAAGCTTATTTTCAATTCGTGATATTGAGTAATTCTGAATTATTAACTTATCCTTCTTAGGATTCCAAACATCAGGATCCACACCGTTTAGTATTCCATATAAATCATTTTGTCTTGTAGTTAATAAACCAGATAGACCACAACCTTGTTCTTGAGTTTGAATTTCTTTTGCGTAAGTTGGGCTGACTGTAGTTATCTTATCAGCAAAATATAACCCTGCTTTTAGAAAAGACACATTACCATAAAACTCCAACCCATCAACAGACATAAACTCAGCAGGTAAATCAAGCTCTGAAAATACACTAAAAGGAAATAACCCTTGATAGGCAAGATTATGTACAGTGAATATCGATTTCACATCAGTTCCTGCGTACATTTTGCTAGCTTTTAAATATGCTGGTACAAGGCCTGCATGCCAATCATGTGCATGGACAACTTGAGGTCTAAAGGTCTCATCTAAGCCTTCTGCAATCTTTGCAGCAACCCAGCCAAGTAATGCAAATCTTAGATAGTTATCACTATACGCTTGGCTATTTTCATCTGCATAAGGATTACCTTCTCTTTGATATAGATCTGGGGCATCAATAACATAAACTTCTGTATTTGTATCAGCAGTTTTACCAAGATATAGATCAATATTACTTGCTCTAAATTTTGGATAGATATTAGTTATTAGTTTCTTATCTTTAAGCTGTCGCATAAAGGCCGGGAAACCTGGAACTAAAATTCTATTTTTTACACCAAGTTTCTCAAGAGCCGGCGGTAATGCTGCTGTTACATCAGCCAAACCGCCTGTTTTTAATAATGGAAAAACTTCACTACAAACATGTAACACTTGCATTGAAAAATGCCTCTTAGAATTTAATATTCATATAGGCGTAAGTATATACCCAAAACGTGTGGAAATATAGATTTAGAATAAATTGAAAATCTTAGAGACCACGTGTCTAAATTTAGAAACAGATTTCATATCCATACTATTAGAAGTTTTATTTCAGCTTATCAAGCATTTCTTGGGTAACTAGCACTACACCAGTATCTGTACGATGAAATCGCTTAGCATCTAACTCAGCATCAACACCAATCACAGTATTTGCTGGAATCTCACAACCTCTATCAACCACAACTTTTTTCAAAGTACAGTTTTCACGTACTCTAACTTGAGGTAATAAAACAGACTGATCTATCTCACAAAACGATGATATCACTACACTTGAAAACAATACTGAGTGAGATATCTCAGAACCAAGTACTATACACCCACCTGATGCAAGAGTATTTGTAATTACACCATGCTTCCCAGTTTTACCTGGCACAAACTTAGCTGGTGGTAGCTGCTCTTGAGCAGTCCAAATAGGCCAATGCTTATCATATAGGTTTAATTCAGGCATATTACTAGCTAAATCAAGATTTGCTTCCCAAAAAGAATCTATAGTTCCAACATCACGCCAATATGGTGCCACCCCATTAACTTGAGGTACACAAGACATGCTAAATGGATGAGCCAAAGCTTCAGATTTTGCAACTGCTGCAGGAATAATATCTTTACCAAAATCATGTGATGAATTAGGATTTTTAATATCCTGTTCTAACATTTCATATAGATATTTAGTATTAAATACATAAATTCCCATACTTGCTAAACACCTTGTATCATCACCTGGAATTGTTGGTGCATCTGTTAATGGTTTTTCGACAAAATCAGTAATTCTTCTATCTTCATCGATTCCCATAATACCAAAAGCGAATGCTTCTTCTTTTGGAATCTCAACACATCCTACCGTACATTCACGACCACTTTTTACATGATCTCTAAGCATCTCAGAATAATCCATCTTATAGATATGATCTCCAGCTAATACTACAATATACTCTGCATCATAAGATTTTAAAATATCTATATTTTGATAAATTGCATCTGCTGTACCACGATACCAATGCTCTTCATCAATTCTTTGTTGTGCTGGTAGTAAATCAATAAACTCATTAAGCTCACCACGCAAGAAACTCCAACCTCTTTGTAAGTGTCTTAATAATGAATGTGATTTATATTGTGTTACTACACCAATCTTACGAATACCAGAATTTAGACAATTTGATAACACAAAATCTATAATTCTAAATTTACCACCAAAATAAACTGCCGGCTTTGCTCGATTATCAGTTAAGTTATACAATCTTGAACCACGACCACCAGCTAATACTAACGCAACTGTTTTTTTATAGAGTTGGTGTGTAGATGTTTGTTCAGGCATATTATATCTCCTTATAAATTGTCACACTAAATTTATGTAACTACTGTTGGTTCTGGCATAGCAGTTAATTTTTTCACTTGTGATAAATCTTCTGCTATGTCTATTAATTTTTCTAATGCTTTCTGTGTTGGTACACTGAATTTATTAGAATCTGATTCATACTTTTCTAAATAAACTCTAAGTGTTGCACCTTGGGTACCTGTACCAGATAACCTAAATACAACACGAGAATCATCTTCAAATATCACACGAATACCTTGTTTTGCTGAAACAGAACCATCTATCGGATCTGTATAACTAAAATCATCAGCAAGTTTGACTTTTTCACCTAGCAAAGTAGCTCCTGCTAAGCTAGCAACCTTCTCACGCAAACTTGACATTATCTGATTTGCAATATCACTATCGATAGCTTCATAATCATGTCTTGAGTAGAAGTTTCTACCAAATTTTTGCCAATGATCAACTACTAATTCATCAATACTTTTATCCGTTGCAGCAACTAGATTTAACCAAAAAAGAACAGCCCAAACGCCATCTTTCTCGCGAATATGGTCAGATCCTGTTCCATAACTTTCTTCACCGCATAAAGTGATTTTGCCAGCATCAAGAAGATTCCCAAAAAATTTCCAACCTGTAGGAGTCTCATAACAATTAACACCTAAATCCTTTGCAACTCTATCAACTGCTGCTGAAGTCGGCATAGATCTTGCTACACCTTTTATACCCTTCGAATAAGCTGGTATCAGATGAGCATTTGCAGCCATAATTGCTAAGCTATCAGATGGAGCTACATCTATCTCTTTACCCACAATCATATTCCTATCAGCATCACCATCAGAAGCTGCACCGAAATCATATTCCCCTGTACGCATTTTTTTGACTAAATCAACTGCATTTACGGGGTTAGGATCTGGATGAAGGCCACCAAAATCTTCCAGTGGTTCACCATTAACAACTGTTCCTTCAGAAGCTCCAAGCACCTCTTCAAAAATATATTTTGCATATGGTCCAGCTACAGCAGACATTGCATCAAAACGAATTTTAAGGCCTTTACTTACAAGGCTTTTAATTGCAGCAAAATCAAAAATCTCTTGCATCAGTTCAGCATAATCTAAAACAGAGTTTATAACCTCAACTTGAGTTTGTTCTATTTGATAAGCGCCTATTTTAGCTAAGTCTAACGTTTCTTCAGGAGCATCACTTATTAAATATTCTGCTATTGTCTGAGTTTGTTGATATATCTTGTCTGTGATTTTCTCCGGTGCTGGTCCACCATTACCAGTATTGTATTTGATACCGAAATCACCATTTGGTCCACCAGGATTATGACTTGCTGACAATATAATCCCACCAAAAGCTTTATACTTACGAATCACACAGCTAGCCGCTGGTGTTGATAATATCCCATTTTGTCCAACAATGATCTTACCAAAACCATTTGCTGCAGCTATACGGATAATTCTCTGGATCGCAATATCATTGTAATATCTACCATCACCACCAACTACTAAAGTCTTACCCTTATAACCTTCTAATGAATTAATTATAGATTGAACAAAATTTTCTAGATAATTATTTTGCTTAAATGCAGTAACCTTATTTCTTAGCCCAGAAGTTCCTGGTTTTTGATTATCAAAAGGTTTCGTTGCTATTTGCTTAACTGGCACATTTTCACCTTGAAAGTTAAATTACTGATGAATCAGTTGAATGACATATACATCAATATTATCACTATGGCTTTGAATTTAAAATTGCTTATTTTAATTAAAAAAATTAAATAACAAAAATACAGCTTTTTACTCGTTTTATCATTATGTAATGGTATACAATTAGTAATATACGTCTATTGTTATTAGAATTCTGACTCAAATTTTTATTGGGAGATTTTTATGAGTAACTCTAACTCAAATATACAAGATTTAGATAGATATTACTTTCACGAAGGCAAACATATTTACGCCTACAATTTTATGGGTGCGCATCAAGCAAAAGAAAATAATGTAAACGGTATAAGGTTTACAACATGGGCCCCAAATGCAAAAAGTGTTTGTGTTATTGGTGATTTCTGTCACTGGGAAATCAAAGATGAACATTATATGTTCGATATAAGTGGTGCTGGGCTTTGGAGTGTTTTCATACCCAATGTAAAATCTGGTGATAAATACAAGTTTGTAGTTACAAATAAAGATACAAATCACTATGTTTACAAGAGTGACCCTTATGCGTTTAAATCAGAACTAAGACCCAACACAGCATCTGTTGTAAATACTAAGACAGAGTATAAATGGCACGATGAAAAATGGCTCAAAAAACGCGCTAAAATAAATCATTATGAAACACCCATGAACACCTATGAGCTGCATTTAGCTTCTTGGAAGACAAAAGATGGTGAGTTCATGACTTATGAAGAAATAGCTGAGACACTACCAGAGTATGTCAAAGAAATGGGTTATACACATGTTGAATTCATGCCTCTACATGAACACCCATTAGATGCTTCTTGGGGTTATCAACCAACTGGTTTTTATTCGATAAACTCTCGACATGGTGATCCAGTAGGGCTTAAACACCTTATAGATAAACTCCACACTCATGATATAGGAGTTATTTTAGATTGGGTACCGGGGCATTTCTGCAAAGATGAACATGGACTAATAAACTTTGATGGTAGCGCCTGCTATGAATACCAAGAACCGACAAAAGCTGATAATAAGGGCTGGGGAACATACAATTTTGATTTAGGTCGTAATGAAGTTAAATGCTTTTTAATATCCAATGCAATGTACTGGATTAACGAATATCATGTTGATGGTCTTCGTGTAGATGCGGTATCAAATATCCTCTATCTAAACTACGATAGAGATGAAGGTCAGTGGAAGCCAAATATTCACGGTGGACATGAGAATCTTGAAGGTATTGCATTCTTAAAGGAATTAAATGGGGTACTAAAACATACTTGTAAAGGTGTCATAACGATTGCAGAAGAATCATCTGCATGGCCAGATATTACAACTCCTGCCCAAGATGGTGGTTTAGGATTTGATTTCAAATGGAATATGGGCTGGATGAATGATACTCTTCGTTATATTGCTCTAGATCCTGTTTATCGTAAATATCACCATCACCTGATAACTTTCTCTATGACTTATCACTACTCAGAGAAGTTTATTTTATCAATCTCACATGACGAGGTTGTACATGGTAAAAAACCTCTAGTTGATAAAATGTGGGGAGACTTATGGAACAAATATGCAGGATTACGCTTGTATTTAACATATATGATCGGACATCCTGGTAAAAAGCTTATCTTCATGGGTAGTGAGTTTGGACAGTTTATCGAGTGGCGTGAGTTTGAGCAATTACAGTGGCAAATAATAGATGAGTACCAACCCCACAGAGAAACTCTATCATTCTTTAAAAAGCTAAATGAGTTTTATAAAAAAGAAACTGCTTTATGGGAATGTGATTATGATCATAGCGGCTTTCAATGGATTGACGCTAACAATTCAGAACAAAGTATTTTATCTTTTGTTAGAAATAGCAAAGACAACAAAGAGAGCTTAGTTTTTGTATGCAACTTCACTCCTGTTACCTACTATGACTATCATTTAGGTGTTCCCAAAGCAGGTTCATATACAGAAGTATTTAATTCAGATAAACTTGAGTTCGGTGGCTCTGGCCAAATCATGTCTGATGAGATATTTACAGCTAACGAATCTACTCATGGCTTCGATCAAAGAATTACTATCAAAATTCCTCCAATGGCAGCTATAGTTCTTAAATTGAAGCAATAATTTCTTTCTAGATAATTTTATCTATGACTTTTAACTAATCCTTTATCGTTCACAGCGATGACAAAAGCGGAAACCTGTGTTTTCAACTCTTTTACGTATATAATAAAAAGTTAATTTTTAATATTTATTAAACCCATACAAAGTTACCGGATTTTTTTATGCAAGAAGCAAACAATATATGGATTCAAGATAAAAATCATAAACTCCTCAAATTAGATGGCGAGTACTGTGTTGAACTAGACACTGACACAAACAGTATTAAGTTTAGAATAAAAGCACATGGGTTTTCTTATGGTTATGTTCTTGGTGATTTTAATAATTGGAGAAAACAAGATCATTTGAAAATGCTATGGAAAGCGGATTCTGATGATGGCAGCTTATGGCTTACCAAAAAAATTTTTAACCTTAAAACTCTTACTAGTGGCTCTAATCAGTATACTTTTATTCTAGTGGATTTAGATGGAAATGAACAACAGGTCTCATCAAGTGGAGACTCTTTTGAGCCTTTAACATTCAACTGGCAAACAAATTCCTTACAACTTACAATTAAATCATCAGAAGACTATATCGTTCCTGGACATAAAGTTGATTTAGCAGCGATTACAGAATCTTTGACTAAAAAAAGAGAAGTTGTCGAAGTTACATGGAGAACAGAACCTAGATCAAAATATATAACCTTGGGTGATAATCAAATAAGTGTAGACCCTGCTATAAAAGATATAAACGAAGTTACAGTCTGTTGTAGCAGTAAAAATAACCCTAACTACAGAGCTCAGAAAACCTTCAGAATAACTCAAGAACCTAGAGAAGGTAAGTTAATACACTTTATAAAAAAAGATGAGCAGTATAAAGGACAAGACTTCAGCTGGGATCTTTGGACTTTTGATGAAAAAGGTAAAATACGTGTCAAATCTCTAAGCAAAAAAAGTGACTTTGGACTATATGCTGATTGTACAAATAGCAATATCATCGCTAGAAAAAGAACTTGGACAATGCATTGGCAAAATGATTGGGCAGAGCAAACTGGTACATTTAAAGCTTGTGGTAACTACGATAATTATTACATCATCTATGGTGACCCGTACCTTTATACATCACTGACTGATGTTATTAATAGAACAAATGCAAAAATAAACTATGCCGTTCTTGATGAACCAGATAAGGTTGTAGCTTACCTTTCTGATACCCCTCTTATTGGTACGTTATTTGAACTATGGATAAATTCAAAAAGAGTAAGTAACGTAGAAACAATTGTAAAATATAAATCAAAAAAAGTTGTTTTTGCTAATATTCCTGAAAACATACATCCAAGTGATCTAATAGAAGTACGCGCAAACAATACTTTTATGCCTACCAAAGTAACCATGGGAAGTTTTCTTGATAAGTTCTACTACCCTAAAGACGATATGGGAGTTAAATTTAATGATGATACTGTTTCATTTAGAATATGGGCTCCAACAGCAAAATATGTAGAACTGCTGATATATAATGAAGATGCTGATAATTATGCTATCCCTGATGACTCTTTCACATTAACTCCAGAGCTAGAATATGGCACGCATACAATCTCTATTGATAAAGAGTTATGTCATAATAAGTTTTACCTATATCGATTCTATTTTGATGATTTAGATCACCGTGGTGAAAAACATACCAAAATAACTTATGCTATTGATCCTTATGCTGTAGGCCTTGGCGCAAATGGAGAAAAAGGCTTTATCCTAGATTTAGACTCTCCAGATCTCACTCCAAGTAAATGGCTAGAGAATAGTTATCAAAACACTATAGCTCCAGAAGATGCTGTACTTTATGAACTACATTTACGTGATTTCACAATTAGTGCTGACAGTGGTATCCCTGAAGAAATCAGAGGTAAGTTTTTAGGTACAGTTTACGAAGGATCTAAATATACTAGTCAAGACAATAAAGACTCTGTTTCTACAGGCATTGATAGTTTAGAAGAGTTAGGTGTAACTCATGTACATTTGCTACCAATATTTGATTTCTCATCCGTTGATGAATTAAGCCTTCATGTAGAAAACAACAGAAACTGGGGTTATGATCCTAAAAATTACAATGCTCCAGATGGTAGTTACTCCATAAACCCTTTTGATCCTACCCAAAGAATAAAAGGCACTAGAGAAATGATAGCTGGTTTTCATAGCAAAGGAATTGGTGTAGTTATGGATATGGTTTATAACCATATGACTGATACTAAAAACTTTGATAGCATTGTGCCTAAATATTATTTTAGAACCGATGAGATTGGACGTTTTACCAATGGATCAGGCTGTGGTAATGAACTAGATACAGAAAAGCCTATGGTAAGAAAGTTTATCAAAGACTCTGTATTACACTGGATCAAAAATTATAAAATTGATGGCCTTAGATTTGATCTTATGGAGCTAATAGATCTTGATACTATCAAAGAAATCACTAAAGAAATCAAAGAGATAAATCCTAATATTATTGTTTATGGAGAGCCTTGGAAAGCTGGAGATTCACCTCTAATGAATGGTACATATAGAGGCACTCAAAGAAACCAAGACTTTTCAGTATTTAATGATACATTTAGAGATGCTCTAAGAGGAAATAATAGCCCTGGTAATGGATATATAAATGGTGATGCTCATAACCCAGCAAATATTGGTAAAGTCATGGAAGGTTTACGTGGATCTATCCATGATCTTACGGTCAAACCTAAAGAAACTATCAACTACGTTGACGCTCATGATAACTATACACTTTGGGATCAGATAGAAAAAAGCCAACAAAGAAATATTCAAGCTGGTAACTATCGTGAAAGGATACCTGAAGATATTTTCCAAAGTCGTAGAGTTCGCCAAAATGGTCTTGCTCTTGGAATGATATTAACAGCACAAGGTATACCTTTTTTACATGGTGGCTGTGAGTTTTTAAGAACTAAACAAGGCGATCATAACAGCTATAAAAGTAGCGATGATATCAATGCTTTTTACTGGGAAGACAAACTAAAATACAAACCTTTCTTTAACTATGTTAAAGGATTAATAAAAATCAGAAAAGAGCACCCAGCTTTTAGAATGACAAATGCTGCAGATATTAGCAAATACCTTAGTGTATCAGCTGCGTATCATGACTTACATTCTGGTGTTATCATCTCTTATTTCAAAAACCATGCAAATGGCGATAGTTGGAAAGATATTGTAATTGTATATAATGCTACAGCTATTGATAACTATAATATTAACGATATTGTTCCAGACATTGATAGTGGCATGTGGCATGTGATTGCTAATCATGAAAAAGCTGGCGTTGAGATAATTGAGAAAGTTGTTGCTGGTAAATTACCTCCTTTAAAATCTTACTCAATGTTAATAGCACATAGCTAAATCTTATATTGATTATGCTCATAAGCTCTTATAAACTTTTTCTAGTTTAATAAACAAGAATTATAAAAATGTCTGACTCATTTAAAATCCCTGTAAATACCAACACTAAGTTCTTATTTTCAACTTCTGGAAGTAATTCATCTATCATAAGACACAATACTGCTATTCAAAAGTTAGCAGTAAACCTTTGTTACTTTACATTTACTGGTGATATAACTGCTAAAACTTATACAGATGCTCTTAAAGCACCTTTCGTAAATGGTGGAACTGTCACAGCTCATAACGGTTTAAAATCAAAAGTAATACCTTTCTTAGACTATGTTGAACCTCTTGCACAGCAGACTCTAGCTGTAAATACTATTATAAACAAAGAGGGTAAACTCTATGGTTACAATACAGATTGTCATGGCCTACAAACAGCTTTAACAAAAGGTATCAAAGAATCCAAACAGGATATCAAAACTGCTGTAATTTATGGAAATGGCGGCGTCTCTGGTGTGGCTTTTAAGGTGCTACAAGATCAAGGTATTAAAGTAACTATAATTGGTAGAAATGCCGAGAAAGTTGCTCAAAAGAAAAAAGAACTTGGTATAGAAAATATCCCGCATTTCGAAGGTCCTTATGATTTAGTGGTAGATGCTACACCTATCTCCTCATCACCTGATATTGAGCAAAATACTCAATTTATAGACCTAGTCAAAAATGCAAAAATAGTTTTTTGCCACGCTATGCCTGAAAAAGATAATAAAGAAAACCATCTATTAGAGTACTGTAATAAAAATAACATTTTTTATATAGGTGGTGAAGGAATGTATATTGCCCAACTCATCAAACAATATATGATTTATTTTGAAAACCTTAATCAAAAGAAAATTTCTGAAGAAGATATAATTGAAGCTTGGGGGTTAAACTAAAAATAAACCCACAGAAATATCAAAATAGTCATATCAGCAAATGTATGAGTAATGATTGGAGCAAGAAGTCCTTTAACTTTAAATCTTGTCGTACCAAGAGCAAAAGCATAAACAAAAGTCATAGCAAAACCACTTAGACCATTTGGAAAGCCTCCAGCATAATGAAATCCTGCGAATAAAAATGCTTGTAAAAATATTGCTATAAAAACACTAGAAATTCTACTTAACTCAGTTTGAATAATCCCTCTGAAAATAACCTCTTCTACTACTGCATTTAGTAATGCACCAACAGGTATTAGGATTAAAATTACAATAGTGCTAAGTTTTTTAAACTCTTGAGAAGTCGCAATTCCAACTCCTGTTAATTCATTAGTTGACATTCCCCAAACTATCAAGCTTATTGAAGCTACTAAAGATACAACAGCTATCGCAATCCAAATTCTAATATCTTTTATTTTTCCAAGACTAAATAGTTCAAAAACTTGCTTTTTATATACTATCACTGATATCAGTAGTGTAATTAGTAATGTTGCAAGCATAGGGTTTTGATAAAGTGGTATTATCAAATAAACTGGCAAACTAGATAAAAATAAAAATAGATTTGAATTGAAGACTTTATTATCAAAAATCACACTAAAAATCAAAGATAATGCTGCAAACAATATTGCAAGATTACCAAACAATTCATTTTGAAAATAAAAAGATAAAGTTATAAAAATTACATTTACAACAAATAAAGTTTTGACTAGAGTAAACTTTGTAACCATTTACATATCTTTTTTGATGAATATAAATAAATTATAAAGAAAAGCTACTTGGGCTGCCACACAATCTAGGCTTTTGACAACTTTAACCCTACAATAAGACTACGCATAAACAACAGATTGGTTTCTTCCTGATTTTTTAGCTTTATATAATGCTTCATCAGCATACTCAATACATTTATTTACATCTTTAGCATCATTTGAATCAGCAAGACCACAACTGATTGTACAGTTTATAATTTGTCCATCTAGCGATAGAACCTGTTTTCCAATTTGCTTTCTTAACCTTTCTGCGACTTGTAAAGCTTGGTTCTTTGTAGACCCCAACAGTATTATTGCAAACTCCTCACCTCCAAGCCTAACAGCCAAATCTTGACTCCTACAGCTAAGTTGAATATTTTTTGCCAGAGCTACTAATACTTGATCACCATGCTTATGTGAGTAATTATCATTTATATTTTTAAAATGATCTACATCTATCATAATAATAGAAAAAGATTGATCAGCAGCAAATTTATCACATACTTGGCTTAAACCTCTTCTATTTAAAAGACCTGTTAAATGATCTTTTTGTGCGTTTTTAGCACTTTCTTCTTCCGCTTTTTTTATTTCTGTAATATCTTTTTGTATCGAGCAAAAATGAGTTATTGTATCATCAGGAGCCAAGCTTAATGGAAAAATTGAAACATCTGCCCAATAAGCCTCTCCTGATTTTTTATAATTTAACATGACTTCTCGTATTGGAGATTTTTCTTCTAAAGCCTTTCTAATTCTTAACATAGATTCTTTACAAGTATTCTCTCCTTGAAAAATTCTAGGAGTATTACCAACCAGCTCTTCTTTTGTGTAACCTGTTAACTCTATTATATGGTCATTAATATATATAATCTCAGGACCACTTGGCTTATCAATATTATCAGCTTTCGTTATTACTACACCATCAATTGCATTCTCAACAATCTCATTAAATGCCTGAGTATATTTATGAGTTACATCAGTAAAAGTAACCACTACATTATCATCATCTTTATAAGCATTCATTAGCATCCAAATAGGTTCTACAGAGTTGTTATCTGCTATACCTATTATACGATTTACTATGTTATTATCATTTAGCGCAACGGAATAAGCAGGATAATGCTCTTTTTTCAGTTCATTCCCAGAGGCATTCAATAATTTCCAGCCTATCTCATCGAACTTCTTACCCAGAAGCTCTTGCTCTTGCATTTTAAGTATTTCTAAAGCACTTGAGTTAACAAAAGAAACAGTTGAAGTAGAATCATACAATATAACTCCATCTTGAATTTTCTCCAAAAGGAGCTTTGTATTTAAGTCTATCATCTAGTTAGAATAAAATCCTGGAATTAATCAATTATATTCTAAACTTTAGATAAAGCAAAATAAATTTTTTATTAAATAATTGAAGTTATTAGATAGATCTATTAAAGGTTCTAGAGAGATAAGGCATTGATTGTTAATATATTTATGGCTTAGGCTGCCAAACAATATCAAGCTCTTTTGCAGCTTTAACATCATCAAGACGACGAGCTGGTAGATTATAAGGAGCTCCTTTTAGGTATTCAGGATTTTCCTTAGCAATATCTCTGATTTCTACCATTGCTTGGATAAATTTCTCCATACTATCAACATTTTCAGTTTCAGTAGGTTCTATTAATAGACACTCAGGTACTAATAGTGGGAAATACATAGTAGGAGCATGAACTCCTCTGTCTATCAAGCATTTAGCAAAATCTGTAGCTGTGACACCATATTTTTGTAATTCAGGTTTCAAAGTTACAATAAACTCATGTGATGCTCTTCTATTAGGATAAGCGATCGTAAAGCCTTCCTCTTTTAAACGAGCCATCATATAGTTAGCATTTAGAGTCGCTATTTCAGATGCCTCTGTTAGACCATTTCCACCAAGCATAGCACCATAAATATACGCTCTAATCAATACACCAATATTACCGTTGAATGCAGACATTCTACCAATAGTATTTGGTACATCTTTTTCTTCTAACCATACGAATTTATCGTCTTTTTTGCCTACCATTGGTACTGGTAAAAACTCTTTTAACTTATCATTAACAGCAACTGGACCAGCACCTGGACCGCCACCACCATGAGGAGTTGCAAAAGTCTTATGCAAGTTCATATGTAAAACATCAAAGCCCATATCACCAGGACGCGCTTTACCCATAATTGCATTTAAGTTCGCACCATCATAGTATAATAGACCACCAGCTTCATGAACTTTCTTCGCAATTACAGCAATACTTCTCTCAAACACACCAACAGTTGATGGATTTGTTAGCATAATACCAGCTGTCTTT
This sequence comes from Candidatus Francisella endociliophora, assembly GCF_000764555.1. Classification (NCBI taxonomy): domain Bacteria; kingdom Pseudomonadati; phylum Pseudomonadota; class Gammaproteobacteria; order Thiotrichales; family Francisellaceae; genus Francisella; species Candidatus Francisella endociliophora. The sequence goes on from NZ_CP009574.1 coordinate 800,212, forward strand.
GGACCTAGTACTTTATCAAGTGCTTCAATATCGATATCACCACATCTCTTAGTTGGAATCTCGATAACTTTTAAACCACAAACTTTTGCAGTTGCTGGATTAGTGCCATGAGCAGCATCTGGCACGATAATTTCATTTCGCTCAAAATCACCACGTTTATGATGATATGCTTTGATCATAGCTACACCAGCAAACTCACCCTGAGCACCAGCCATAGGAGCAAGTGAAACAGCCGTCATACCAGTTAATTCAGTGATTACATTTTGTAAATCAGCTAAGCATTCAAGAGTACCTTGGACACTTTGGCTAGCAGCATACGGATGCCTTTCTAAGAAACCTGCAAGTGATGCATATTTATGTGCTGCACGCGGATTATACTTCATAGTACAAGAACCTAATGGATAGAAATTCGTATCTATACAGAAGTTTTTACGTGAAAGTTGTGTGTAATGTCTAACAACATCTAGTTCAGCTTGTTCTGGCAAAATTGGCTTTTTAGAACGAAGCATATTTGCAGGGATATTTGAAACATCTCCTTTTTTGCTAGGCATAACAGCTGGTGAGTTTACACCTCTAGTTTTTTCAAAAATAACCATTTAAATTAACCTCCTAACCTAGCTAAAACTTTTTTAGTTGCTTCTAAATACTCATTTATATCTTCTGCTGTATGAATTTCAGTAGAGCAAACCATAATAGAATTAGCTAAGTCATTATGATATTCACCTAAGAAATAACCTGCATCAATACCTTCTTTTTCCACTTCTGTTACAAAATCTTGCGCATTTACAGGTAAGTCAATAACAGCCTCATTGAAGAATACTTTATCAAATCTAGTGTTTACTCCATCTAGCTTAGATAATTCACTTGCTAGTTTAGTAGTATTTTCATGAGATACACTTGCTACTCTTTCTAGACCTTCTGCACCTAGTAAGCTCATATAGATAGTTGCCGCTGTTACCATCAGACCTTGGTTAGTGCAGATATTTGAAGTAGCTTTTGCACGACGAATATGTTGCTCTCTAGCTTGTAAAGTTAGACAGAAACCTTCATTACCATCCAGATCAACTGTTCTGCCAACAATACGGCCAGGCATTTGACGAATATGAGGCATCTTACAAGTCATAAAACCAAAATATGGACCACCAGAAGCTAGTGGGACACCCATAGGCTGACCTTCACCACATACTATGTCAGCACCCTTTTCTCCCCATTCAGCAGGTGATTTTAAGATTGCTAACGACATTGGATTAGTTACAGCTATTACTAAAGCACCATGCTCATGAGCCCAGTTTGCAAGACTATCAACATCTGCAAGTTGACCTAAGAAGTTAGGGCTTTGAATAACTACTGCAGCATACTGAGTATCAGCAAAATCTGCTAGTTTAGCAATATCAGTCTTTCCATGTTTAGAATCAAGATTTACAACATCAACTTCGATACCTTGATGTTTTGTAATTGTTTCTAATACATTTAAATAAGTAGGATGTAATGCTTCAGCTATTAACACTTTTTGCGATTTTGCTTTCTTGTTCGAACGAATTGCCATAAGCACAGACTCTGCTAAAGCTGTTGCTCCATCATACATAGAAGCATTAGAAGCATCCATACCTGTTAACCAAGCCATCATAGTTTGGAATTCATAAATAACTTGTAAACCACCTTGAGAAGCCTCTGCTTGATATGGTGTATATGCTGTATAAAACTCACCTCTACCAACAATATCCCATATTGCAGATGGTATATAGTGACTATATGCACCTGCTCCTATAAAGTTTGTATTATGATGATTTTTATTAGCTCTTTTTCTTGCTACATTAGCTAATTGAATTTCATTGATCCCGTCTGGAATTTTTAGAGCATCTGCTCTTAGCTGAGCAGGAATTTCATCAAAAAGCTGATCCACAGAATTAGCTCCAATAGTATCGAGCATTTTTTTGATTTGTTCTGGTTTATGTGGAATAAAAGACATACTTCCTCCATGTCCTTGAATAAACTAAAGAACTACCTGCTACACTCAAAACAAATTAAGAGTGAACAGATAGTTAGTTTTGATCTTTTTATTCTATAACAGTAAGAATTTTTTTTAAGATTAATCTTCTAAATTTTCTGCATAAGCTTCAGCACTTAGCAATTCATCTAGTTGAGACTCATCAGAAACTTTTAATTTAAATAACCAACCATCAGCAAATGGAGACTCATTTACCAAAGCAGGTTCATCTACTACAGCATCATTAACTGCTACTACTTCGCCATCAATAGGAGCATATACATCAGAAGCTGCTTTTACAGACTCAACCACACAAGTATCATCACCAGCTGAGAACTCTTCTCCCACTTCTGGTAGCTCAACATAAACCAAATCTCCTAGTAAAGATTGTGCGTGCGCTGTAATTCCTACAGTAACCTCATCACCATCTACTTTGATCCATTCATGCGATTTTGTATATTTTAATTCACTAGGAATATTTGACATTTTTATACCTCCGGTAATTGACCCAATTTAACTAACTAAACTTTTATATATTTTATATTAAAGACTCGCCGTTTTTAACAAATCTCGGCTTAATAATTTCAACTTCTAGCTTTTTACCACGAATATTTACCACGGGATTATCTCCTTGCTTTGGTACATATGCTAAAGCTATGGCAACTTTTAACGTTGGTGAGAATGTCCCACTTGTTATATAACCTTTTTCACCATTATCAAAATCAATCTCTTGACCAGCTCTGAGTACACCTTTTGATTTTAATACAACTCCAGCCCACTTAGTACTTACACCTTCTGCCTTTTTTGCTAAATATGCTTTTTTACCAATGAAGCTTCTGCTTTCATCTGATAAATCAACACTCCATCCAAGACCTCTTTCTAGTGGAGTAGTTGAAGTATTCATATCTGAACCATATAGATGCATACCAGCTTCTAATCGAAGAGTATCTCTGGCACCAAGACCAGCAGGCTCAGCACCATTTTCTAATAAGCTATCCCAGAAATCTACTACTTGATCTGCTGGTAACATTATTTCAAAGCCATCTTCACCAGTATATCCAGTACGAGCAAACATCCATTTACTAAAAAACTTAAACGAAAAAGGTTTAAGAGCTTCAATTTCTTCTGCAGTCTCTTTAGTAACACAATGCTTAACAATCTCTACAGCTTTTGGTCCTTGTACAGCGACTATTGCAAGCTCTTTCTTTGATGTAATTTCAACATCAAAATCTTTCGAATTCTCAATAAACCAAGCAACATCAGACTCTCTATTACCTGCATTTACGACTATTCTGAAATGCTCTTGACTAACTTTATATGTAATTAAATCATCAACAATACCTGCTTCATGATTAAGCATGCAACCATATTGAGCTTTATTATTTGCTAACTTAGCAACATCATTTGCTAACATATGGCGCAAAAACTTTTCTGCACCTTTACCTTTGATATCAACCGCAAGCATATGAGATACATCAAACACACCACAGTTTTCACGTACATTATTATGTTCTTGAATTTGTGAACCATAATTGATTGGCATTGACCAACCAGAGAAATCAACCATCTTGGCATTTGCTACCACATGAGCTTCAAATAGAGGAGTTTTAAGCATGAAATTGCCCACCCAAAAAAAATAATTCTAGATACGTAACAATATACATTTTTTTTTAGTTTTTTATAAGCATTTTGTTAGAAAAAATAATACTATTCTTTGCCATCAATTACTTTGATATACAATTTACTAGTTTTTGCTCCTTCTCTACTATAAATATCTACATAGACACTAGAATAAATAGAACCTTTTTTCAGCATTCATAAGAAACTAGAAGTACCTTTAACACCAACTCTAATATAAATTTGTAAAAATATAGCGAAACAGGCTTAAGTTTTAAATATATTCTATTGAACTTGACTTAACTCGCCATCTGTTAATCTATAGACCTTGTTCATTCTGCTAGCAAGTTTCTCATCATGTGTCACAATCACAAAACTTGTGCCAAAATCTTCACTTAGCTGTTGCATTAGTTGAAAAATACTCTCTGACCTTTCACTATCCAAATTACCTGTTGGTTCATCTGCTAGGATACAACTAGGATTTGTCACCAAAGCTCTTGCAATAGCCACTCTTTGTCTTTCACCTCCAGAAAGCTCCGCAGGCTTATGATTAGCTCTATGTGCTAGACCTACTTTTTCTAAGATTTCCGTAGCTAATTTTATAGACTCTTTTTTACCATATTTCTTGGTAATTGCTAAAGGAATCATCACATTCTCAATAGCTGTAAATTCTGGTAACAAGTGATGCAACTGATAAATAAAACCAAGATGCTTATTACGCATAATTGCTCGTTTATTTACAGATTGGTTATCAAATCTCTCATTCATAAGAGTAACCTCACCAGAACTGCATTTATCTAAGCCGCCAAGGACGTTTAGAAGAGTAGTTTTACCCGAACCTGACAACCCCAGAATAGCAACTTTCTCACCCTTGTTAATCTCAAGATTTATATCTTTTAAGATAGCAATATCAGTTTTGAATTCTGTATATTTTTTCGAAACATTTTTACAACTTAGAACTACATCACTCATATCTAAGTGCCTCCACTGGTTGAACTCTTGAAGCACTCCATGCTGGATATAATGTTGCTAAGAAACTTAAAAACATTGAAACACCTGTAACCTTAAGAACATCTGACCACATAAGTTCAGATGGTATATAGTTAATCAGATACACACTTGCACTTAAGAACTGCCTACCTGTAACGTGCTGAATAAAGTTGACGATCTCTGTAGCATAAGTTGATAACAAGATACCAAGAAGCACACCGATAACAGTACCAATCATGCCGATTATAAAACCTTGATAAATAAATACTGTGATAATCTGGCGTGATGACATGCCCATGGTTCTAAGGATTGCAATATCACTACGCTTATCTGTAACAACCATAACTAGTGATGATAGAAGATTAAATATTGCAACTGTAATTATTAACAATAATATAAAGAACATCATTGTCTTTTCCATCTTCAAAGCATCAAAAAATGACTTATTTTCATCTGTCCAGTCACGAGTAAAATAGTATGCTGGAATTGCACCATCATTTAATTTATTTTTTATAAGTGGCGCATCATAGACATTTTTTGTACCAAGCTGAAGTGCTGATACAGAATCACCTGTTTGAAAAACTTTTTGAGCATTTTTGATATTAATCATCGCATAATAAGCATCATACTGATAACTAACAGAAAATATCCCTGATACAGTAAACTGTTTAATTCTAGGAATCATCCCTGCTGGCGTTAAGCTTACTTTTGGTACGATTAACGTAACCTTATCGCCCACTTTAACACCTAAGCTATCTGCTAAAGCACTACCTAATACCACATTATATCCCTTTCCATCATCAAGCGATGAAAGCTTACCTTCAATTATATGATCTGCAATTGGTAATACTTTTGTTTGATACTTTGGCTCTATACCTTGTATCTGTACAAATGCTGTAGTACTACCACCACTATTTGCGCTAAGCAAACCTTGTGATTCAATAATAGGTGCAGTCGCTGTAACTTTTGGAGCTTCTTGCTCAACTTTTTTTGATAATGCTGGCCAGTCTGTAACCTTACCACCAACTTGATAAACTTTAAGGGGAGGTACCATCATCAAAATACGACTCTTTATTTGTCCATCAAAACCATTCATAACAGACATAACTGTAATAAGAACCGCAACACCTAAAGAAATACCTAAAAAAGATATTGCTGAAATAATAGATATAAACCTGTTACGCTTCTTTGCGCGGATATATCGCAACCCTATAAATAAAGGCAGACTTTTAAACATTAAAAATCTCATTCTAATCAAAAATTGTTATATAGAATATCATATCCAGCCATGAAAAACATTTGAAAAATCTTACGCTAATACTTGAGCTTGAAACAAGTACAAAACGATATTTAAAACATTCTTTTAAGAAGACTATCAAAAATTAACTACTCCTATCAATTTTGCCTAATTGTTAGATTAGCTAAGTTTTTATATTATATACACATCACAAATTAAGCTAACTAAATGGGTTAAAAAATGAGAAATTTTCTAGAAGGTCAAACATACTCACTTCCAATATACTTAGGAACAATAGCTCTAGCATATATCGCTTCAGTAACTGTGATAGCAGAAATAATGTTTTAGTAAAATTTTTGAAAAAGTCCTGACGACTACCTACTTTCACCTGGGCAATGCCAGACTATCATCGGCGTGAGTCCGTTTCACTTCTGAGTTCGGAATGGGATCAGGTGGTGCCAAACTGCTATGATCGTCAGTGGCTGTTATGATACTCTTCTTAATTTATAAGTCAATAAGCTATCTTTATTTTTATCAAAAAGACTTTATTTTAAATAATACTAGTCCCTATTTGGTACTTTTCTAATAATAACGGAACCTCCTCTCCGCACTCTTGGTAAGGTAACAACTCTCCCATAGAAAATTTTACCTGCAACTCATCATTATCCATATATTCTGTATCAAAATCGACATATACAGAACCAATCAAGTGGTTAAACTCATGCTGGAATATTACGGCTGCAATCGAATCTAATTTGCCTATAACTTTCTCACCATTTTGATTATATGCTTCGTATTCTATCTCTTTGAATGTTGCAAGCTTACCTCTCTTTTCACCTAAAGCACTTAGACAACCATGCCAGAAACTGACTCTTTGCTTTGATGCCTTTGTAATTTTGGGATTTATAAATACCTGATATGGTACATTTTCAAAATCTATTGGATAACGAGAATTAGAGCTATCAAACTCTATCATAAATATTTGATATGGATAGCCAATTTGATTAGCCGCTAGACCTATACCATTGCCTTGCATTTTCTCACTCATTTCTGTGATGATATTTTGTATTTCAGCATTTTTAATATCAGTTACAGGTTTACATCTTTGATATAGAACTTCGTTGTTTGGATCATTATATTGTATAAATTGGGATTTCATTTACTTACCACTTAAACTAACCGTACTGCCCTCAGCTATTAACCTACTAACATCATTAACAAACTCATATATCGAAAATGGCTTATTTAGATAATCAAACCTACCATCGACATCATCCAGTAATACTTTTATTTCTAAAGTATTTTCTCTTTGAATATTAGTAGTAGCAATATTTGTTTTTAAATTATCTAAAACCTTTTTAAGATTTGTAGGATTTACATTTTGACTTCTTAGAGCAAGCTCTACTTTACTAAAGTTCTCATCAATATATTGAGATATTGGCAGGACCTTATCTACACTTAGTTTATTACATTCTCGCTGTATATCACGGCTTACTTTGCCTTCAACAACAACAACATCATCAACTTGAATATTATCTTTGACTAGTGCAAAAACATCTTCACCAACAAGACAGTCTGCTCTATCAAACTCATCATCTATATTGATAATATATAAGATTCTACCTGTCTTGGTTTTTCTACGCATCGCTGGAGTTATCATACTAGCAATAATTCTTACAGAATTACCATCCATATTTGGTTTTTGTATTTTCTCAAGATCACTAAAGCTAACATGATTACGCCAATGGCTTTCCTCATCAATAATATGCCCAGAAAAATACATCCCAAGAGCTTTTTTCTCATTGATAAGTAACTCTTTTAGGCTCCACTCATCAATAATACACTCTCTTTCTAATTCACCATCAGTATCGCTCTCTTGCTCTGTAAAACCAAATAAATCATTTTGCCCAGCAGCTGCCATGTCATTTACATAGCCAGCATTTTTGATAGCTTTCTCAATACAGTTAAATGCTGTTGCTCTATTTCTAGAAATTTCTTTGATAGCACCTGCAAAACAAAGTGCTTCAAGAGCTTTTTTATTAACCTTACGTAGATCTACCCTACGAGTTAAATCAAAGATTGAGCTAAACTCTCCCTCTGCTTCTCTTTCTGTAAGGATACTCTTAATAGCCTCGCCACCAAGTCCTTTGATAGCCCCTAAACCAAGTAAAATTGTACCTTTTGAGATAGCTATACAGTCATAAACACTCTTATTCACATTTGGTGATAAAACTGTGATACCCATATTTTTACAATCTAGGATAAACTTAACTAACTGATCAGTATTACCCATATCTCCTGACATAAGAGCAGCCATATACTCATCAGGATAATGAGCCTTTAGCCAAGCAGTTTGATAGGCAATCAACGCATACGCAGCAGCATGGGATTTGTTAAAACCATAACCTGCAAAGGCTTCCATCTGATCAAATATTTCATCAGCAAGACCAGCTTCAATATTATGATATTTAGCAGCACCCTCTTTAAATATTTTACGCTGTTGCTCCATTTCTTCTGGTTTTTTCTTACCCATTGCACGACGTAATAAATCTGCGGCTCCAAGAGTATAGCCAGCAAGCTTTTGCGCCATCTGCATTACCTGCTCTTGATAAACTGGAATACCATAAGTTTCTTTTAAAACTTCTTCTAATAATGGATGCAGATATGTAGTTCTCTTTCTACCATGCTTACGATCAATAAATGTTGGTATATTTTCCATTGGTCCTGGTCTGTATAATGCTACTAAGGCAATAATCTCCTCAAAATTTGAAGTACCAAGATCTTTGACAATCTGACGCATACCTTGCGACTCCAGCTGAAATATCCCTGTAGTATTACCCGCTTGTAACAGCTTAAACGTTTTCTCATCTTCAAGAGGAATATTTGAGATATCTAACGGAGTTTCTTGGTTAGATCGTTTAGCATTAATACTTGTAATAGCATTTTTGATAATTGTTAAGTTTTTTAGTCCCAAAAAGTCAAACTTAACAAGACCAACATCTTCAACATCACCTTTATCAAACTGAGTTACAATATCACCGCCCTTATCCTCACAATATATCGGAGCAAAATCTGATATTACAGTTGGTGATATCACGATACCTGCAGCATGCTTACCTAAGCTTCGTGGTAGACCCTCTAACTTTTGTGCTTTCTCAACAATTTCAGCAACATCTTCATCTGCCTGCATTTCATCATATAGCGGTTCACCTTCATGCAAGATTTTTTTGAATGTTGTACCTGGAGTTTCAGGAATAAGCTTAGCAATCCTATCACCAAAACCAAAACTTTGACCCATTACACGCACTACATCTCGCACTACACCTTTAGCAGCCATAGTACCGTAAGTTATAATCTGACCAACACTTTGTTTACCATATTTTTGCTCTACATATTTGATAACCCTATCTCGACCTTGAATACAGAAATCAATATCAAAATCTGGCATTGATACCCTTTCAGGATTAAGGAATCTCTCAAAAAGTAGTCCATACGGTAGTGGATCAATATCTGTAATAAGTAACGAGTATGCCACTAATGAACCAGCACCAGAACCACGCCCTGGACCTACTGGAATATCATTTTCTTTTGACCATCTTATAAAATCCTCTACTATCAGGAAATAGCCAGGGAATCCCATATCACAGATAATATCAATCTCTCTTTGTAATCTATCTTTATAAACTTTTGTAATATGTTCGTGTTTGTCTTGCGGCTTATTTGCTAGTACTTTTTCTAAGCGATTCTCTAGCCCCTCATAACATAGTTTTGAGAAATACTCTTTCTCAGTTAAACCATCTGGAATATCTACTGTCGGTAAACAAGGCTTACCCAAATCAAATGTTACATTACAACGTTTTGCAATTGCTAAAGAGTTATCAACAAGTATTGGCAATGCCGAAAAAGTCTCATACATTTCGTCAGATGACTTTAAGTATTGTTCTCTAGTAAATTTAGACTTACGTGACTCATCAAGAATTGTAGTTTTCTCATTGATACAAGCTCTAATTTCATGGATATCATAATCATCAGACTCCATAAATACAGTCAAATTTGTAGCTACAGCAATCAGATTATGTTTACTAGCTAGTTCAAGAGCTTTTTCATTATATAAACCTTCATTTTCATAGCCTAGTTTATGGATCTCTACTATATAATTATCAGCTCCAAATATTGCAATATTCTCAGCTATAACTTGTTCAGCTTTTGCAATATCTTTAGCTAGTATAGCCTGACCCAACTCCCCATACTGCCCACCATTTAAACAAATAATTTCTATTAAATCTGCTTCTTTTAGCCAAGATTTTTCAACTAATGGAATAGAACCATGCCTTTGCCCTTCTTGGTAAGCTTTAGATACTAGATTGACAATATTTTGATAACCAGTATTTGTCTCAGCCAAAAGCACCAAATCAGATACACCAAACCCCGTAACCACCTTCAACTCAACTCCAAATATCGGCTTGACTCCACTGCCCAGAGCTTGTTTATAAAACTTAACTGCAGCAAACAAATTACTTACATCAGTAAGTGCTACAGCTACAATATCTTTATCTTTAGCTCGAGCAAATAAATCACCTAAACGCACAGTACTATCAACAACAGAAAACCCTGTATGGACTCTAAGATGAGAAATCATTATAGAAATATTATTATTTTGTAAACTTAACTAGAGATATTACTATAAATGCGTTATAAAATCATTGATGAATTTTTTTGTATAGATATTCTAAATAAAGTCTGATCTTTTTTTATCAAAAACAGCTACAAAAGCTACATTAGAAATTTGAGAATTTGTAATTTGTTGATCTCCTGTAAAGTATGTATCAACATTATCTCCAGCTTTTACAATACGATCAGGAATAGTGGTAAATAGATTGGTATCATATACTTTAGCTTTTGTATTATCTAATAGTCCTATTGCCAATTTGGATTTAGCAGTAGTAAATGATTCAAACATATGTCCACATTGCTTATTGTCTTTATAAAACCTCGGCGACTCTTTAGATATTGATGCTGTATAAATATATGCACCACTATCATTATCTTGATATGGTCCAAACACTCTAAAATGATTCCCTCCAATATCAGGATTATCTACATCCTCAAAAGTATAACCATGATATGCTCCATTAACCATCCCACCTATTTGTTTGAAGGTCTGCAACTTACCATCAGAATCTTTAAAAATACCAGCATATCCACCTGAATGCTGATCGGAATAATTTTTAGTAAAATCAGCCTTTTCTAATTGCTCAACTAAATACTTATTTGCTTTTGCCTTATCTTCAAAACCTTTAACTACAAAAACAAAGTTTATTGGCTCTAAAACTCTATTATATGGCTGATAATGGCCGTTAACCGTTGTTTGACCATCACCTATCCAGTAAACCCATGCAGCTGGAATATTCTTTTTATATTCATCTGAGTACACCATCATAAATGGTCCCATTGCAGGTAAGTTTACATAGTCACTCTTAGCATTCTCTTTATTAAAAGAACTAATCGTATATTTATCAAGTGTTATACCAGAGCCTAGCATTACAGTATCCAAATCTTCTTTTTTGGCCTGCGTTTTATAAGCAGCTGGCTTGATAGTATAGTTATCTGTCATCTCTCTAAATTTAAACTGCTGGCTTGTTTCTGGATCTGCTGCTTGAGTTTTATAACCACAAAAAGTATACCCTTCATCTGCTGCAACTGCTATATTTAGCGAAAGTAGTAAACTACCTACCAATATTGTTTTTTTAACTAGCATTATGTTCCCTTTTATTTAAATTTTATAAAATTACCTAAAACTTAATTTATCAGATATTTGATAATCTAGAAAGTCACTAATGCTATTTTTCTTATTTTTAAAGATAAAGTTATTATAAACAACCATATATACAAGAACTTTACGTATATAATGTCTTGTCTCTCCAAATGGAATATTCTCAATCCAAATAGCTGCAGGAACCTCTTTTTTATTTAACCATTTATCAACATTACCAGGTCCAGCATTATAAGCACCTATCCCAAGTATTGGATTTTTCTTAAATAATTTCTCTAAGAAATATAAATTAGCCGTACCAAGTTTAATATTATTCTCTGGTATAAATATTTGACTACTCATACCTTCTGATTTATCTCCAGCTAGAGATAGTTTATATTTCTTAGCAATAAAATTGGCTGTAGGCTCTGTAACCTGCATCAGACCTTTTGCACCAGCCCAAGATCCTGCTTCAATATCAAATAATGATTCTTTACGCATAATAGAAAGCACTAAATCTCTATCGATACCAAATTTTTTAACATTTTTATTCACAATATCTAAAAATGCCTTTGGAAAAATCATATTAATATTACTGTATGTACCTATCACAGCCATATTGAAAATAGCTGCATAATACATATCATTATCCTCAGCTAGCTGAGAAAGCTCTTTAATTTGTGTAATCTCTCTAGCTTTCAACTTCTTCCGAATATCCCACTTCCAAATACTAGTTGAAGCTTTATACTGCCCTATTTGGTAAAGATCTATAGCTTGCTCGATAGTATCCTGTTTAATTAACTCTTCTGACTTCTTAGTATCTAGCTCATCAACTTCTTTATGACCAAAATTATATGGTTTACCCAACTTGTCTGATGCTAAGAATGAATAATAATCTAAAGGTTCTTTAGTTAGTTTTTCAAAAATAGGCTTCGCTTTTTCTTTTTGCCCTATTTGTTCATAACTATATGCTAACCAATATCTCCACGCTTCGTCTTGTTGAGAGCTCTTTGGAAGTTGATTATATGTCTTTATATAATCTTTAAAGTTTTCATTATACAAATCAACTCTTAATAACCACTCCCATGCAATAGTATCAAGATACCTCTTATCAACCCTAGCTAACCATTGTTTTGCTTGTGGCGATTGAGAGCGTGCGAAACTAACAGCTATAGCAGAGATACATTCATGCTTTGCCTTTGAGCTTAAGTATCTTTTATTTTTTAAACCATCCCAAGTTTTTGCATATTTTGATGCATCTCTTTTAACAAGATCATTTGATATATCAACAAAGATTTTGTCAAAATATCTATAGTTATGAAATCTATTAATAAAACTATCTAATTGGCTAGGATCTTTTGTAGCATTTTTCCAAGCTGTTATATAGTTCACATAGTCTTTATTGTTATCAACGAAGGTATTCAAAAGCCATAAAGCATCATCAAACTTATTTGCAAATGCTAAATTATAAGCTTTATTAACAATATAATTCTTAGGTTTGTAATCTGACTTATCCCAATACTTTTGCATTCCATTACACGCAGAAGGCATATAAACACGGTTTTGCCAAAGCTGACCATACTTATCTAAAGCTTTTTGTTTATCCCCAGACTCATAACTAGATTGTATTGACCAACATTGTCCAGATACTCCTAGACCACCATTGTAATATTTTTGAAAACCTTGCCAATTATCATTTTCCGCATAGTAGCTAGCTAAATCATCTTTTAACTCATCCGTCCAATAACTGTCTTTATGCTCAGAAATATAATTATCAATAGTAGAACTCTCAAATATTTCTGGATCACTACTAATTTCCTTATATTGTAAATATGTATAGATACTTGTATCTTTAAGTTTAGATTTTAGATAATAATATGATTTATAATTCTTATTATCTAAAGCTTTTATTGCTTGCTTTGATAGCTCAACTTGTTGATTTGTTAAGCTGTAACTAGTGCCTACTGATAGCAATGCTAAGCTTAATGTTATAACTTTTTTACTAATCACGTTTATAAAACACAACTGTTTATTTTGTTAGAGATACTAACATTATTAGAGCAAAAAAACTAACTTATAACTACCAAACAATCTTATTTAAAACTTAGCTTATTTGATATTTGATTATCAAGAATGTCACTTAACCTAACTCTTTTATCTTTAAGAATAATATTGTTATAAATAACCATATTCACCAATACACTTCTAACATAGTGACGCGTCTCACCAAATGGAATACTTTCTAGCCATTGTTTTGCTGGAATCTCTTGTTTTGTTAACCACTTAGCCACATTACCAGGACCGGCATTATAAGCAGCAATTGTTAGGATGATATTACCTTTAAATAGCTGATTAAGAAAATCAAGATTTGCGCTACCAACACTTATATTAACATTAGGAGTAAATAGTTTTTCTGCAATATTATCAATATTTTTTAACCTATATCTTTTAGCGACAAATCCAGCTGTAGAGTCTGTAACTTGCATCAACCCTTTTGCTCCTGCAAATGAACTAGCCTCTCTATAGAATAAAGACTCCTGGCGCATAATAGAAAAAATTAAAGCTTTTTGTAAATTATATTTACTAGACTGGTCATCAACTTCAATTGTAAAAGGGTATGGATAAAGAAGCTCTAAATGATTATCCAAACCAAGCATAGACATACTAAAAATAGCCTGATAATGCATTTCTTTAATCCATGCAAGCTGTGCTAGCTCAGGTATTTGCATCCTTTGTTGGCTTCTAAATTTTTCTCGTATAATCCATTTCCATAACTGACTAGAATCTTTATACTGACCAGCCTCATAAAGCATCACCGCTTGAGAAATATTCCTATCTTTTAAGAAATCTGTCGTTTTTTCTTTAGAAATCAACTTAACTTTATCAGAACCTAAAACATATTTTTTACCAAGAGCATCAGCAGATAACAACGTATAATAGTTAAAGCCTTTTTGTATTGCTAAGCTTTCATAAATCTCATTTGCCTTTGCTTTATTACCAGTTTTTGAATAACTATAAGCAAACCAATACTTCCAAGCATTTTCTTTTTGCATTTTAGCAGGAAGATTCTTATAGTTGTTTATATAGTTTTGAGAATCAAAGCTATATATATCTACTCTTAATAACCATGCCCAAGCATTATCATCGTAGTATTTCTTATCTACTTTTGCAAACCATTCTTTAGCTTGTTGCATGTTATGATTTTTTGCAAAAGCAACAGCAATTGGTAAAGTTGCCTTACTTTTTGCCTCGTCATTTAAATAGCTTTTGTTTTTTAGTTTTAGCCAAATCTTTGCATAATCTTCTAGTTTAGTTTTCACAGAATCCTTTGAAGTCTCAGCTAGTACTTCTATAAACTCTGGGTAGTCATGATATTTCGCTATAAAACCATCAAGCAATTGAGGATTATCTGTAGTTTTTTTCCATGCTTTTATATAGTCATTATAAGAATGTTGTTCAATATTATTATCTAAAAGTATAAGAGCATCATCAAAATTATCTTCAAAAGCTAGCTTATATGCTTTCTCTACAACACAATCTTTATTTTTACTGGTAGAGTCTTGTTTTTTCCAATAATCATCCACATCAGAACATTCAAGAGCTGAATATTTTTTAGTCTGTGTGAATTTAGAAAAGTCTACTATAGCCTTTCTTTTAAATTCTTCATCTGATGCTTTCTGTGCAATTATCCAACACTTGCCAGCAGACTCAAGGTTGCCGTCATAGAATTGTTTAAACATCTGCCAATTATTATTTTTCGCATAATATCTCGCCAAATCATCACATAAGGCTGAACTCCAATACTGATCTTCATTCTCATCAAAAAAGGTTTTAATCTGTTCTTGAGTAAATGCTGCTGGATCAAGAGATATTTTTTTATACTGAAGATAAGCATCTATATTTGTAGATTTAAGATTGGATTTGATATGTTGCTTATCTTTATACTCTTTTTGCTGGATTGTAGCTAACTGTTTTTTTAATTGCTGCACTTGCTTCTCAGAAATACTGCTGTATGCAATAGTTGAGATAAATAGAGCACCATAGATAAAGAACTTCTTAAACAATACAGCTCTCCTTAATGTAAGATTATAGTTTCTCAACCAACTTGGTTACAAACTCAGCTGATCTATTAGCTGCTATTTTTGCGAACTCATCAAAATTCTCAGGAGCATCACCATCAGCTGTATCAGAAATGCTTCTCAAAATTAAGCTTGGAACACCCATCTCATTACATATTAGGTTAACACTACCACCTTCCATCTCGATAGCTTTTGCTCCAAACTCCTTTATAACAAAATCTTTTTTCTCAACGGAATGAATAAACTGATCTCCTGTAGCAATTACTCCTGTCTGCAAATACAGGTCTAATTCTTTTGCAACTATTTGGGCTTGCTGTAAAATCTCTGTAGATGTAGCAATCTCTACTTCAGAAGTCGGAATCTTACCATGAGGATAACCAAAAGCTGTGATATCAACATCATGCTGGACTGTAGCAGTTGCAGCAATAATATCTCCAACTTTCAAATCTTGTAGTCCACCAGCAACACCTGTAAATAAAAGAGCCTCAACACCGAACTTTTCTATCATAACAGTAGCAGTCAAACTTGAAAAAACTTTACCAATTTTACTATATGCAACCACAAGATCCTTGCCTTTGTAACTTGCAGTATAGTATTTATTATTTGCATACTCTACAACTTCATAATTATCTAACTTTTCTAAAATTGGTTGGATTTCTATCTCCATAGCTCCAAGTATTGCTATTTTTTTCATTTTAACTCTCTGTATTATTTTTTTGTGTGTTTTCTATATTAACTTTTGTGATTTTTCTAAAGCCTTGTGGTAAAAGTACTCCTCCACCAGATGGTTTATCTGTAAGATAAGTATCTATATTTTTATTATCGATTCTAATAAATCTCTTACCAGCACTAAGTGTAAGTTCTTGCTCAGGTTCAAAAAGCTCTATAAATTTAACTTTATCTTTTTTATCTAATCTTATAATGGATTTGCCTTTACCTTTTTTAAGAACTCCAAAACTAGCAAAATCACGAATAACTGTACGCCCTTGTGAACTTACTGCTAACATTTTTTTATTCTCTTTAAATGGCATAAATGCTATAACATCCTCAGTATCAAAAATATTTTTACCAGTGACCTTATTAGTTATCAAATCTTCAGCTGGAATAACAAAACCTTTACCACTAGCACTAGCTAACAAGAAGTGAGAAGCTACATTAACAAATGCCATGTTGATAATTTCATCTTTTTTATCAAGTGGAATATATGTGGTTATATGTTCACCATATCCCCTAGCAGATGGAAACTTATCAACATACATTGAGTAAGCTTTACCAAGCTTGGTAAAGAATACCAGCTTAATATTACTATTCCCTGAAGTTGCCAAATATGGTTTATCTTCAGGTTTGTAGTTAAGACCTTTCGGATCTATACCATCTCCCTTGGCACATCTTACCCAGCCAGCTTTTGATAATATAACAGTCACTCTCTCGCTTGGCATTAGATCTTTTTCTTCAAGAGCCTGCGCTTTTTCTGTCTCAATAATGTGTGAACGACGCTCATCACCAAAATCAGCCAAGATTTGTTTAAACTCTTTTTTCATTAAGTTTCTAAATTTAACTTCACTATTTAAGTAGCCTTCTAAGAGCTCTTTTTCTTTTGCTAGCTCAGCCTGCTCTTTTTTGATTTCAATCTCTTCAATCTTCGCTAGCTTACGCAGTCTGATATTTAAAATTGCTTCAGCTTGAATTTCTGAAAGTGAAAACCTATTTTGTAGTTCAATGCTTGGATCATCATAGTTTCTGATAATCTCAATCACTTCATCTATATTTAGAAAAGCAATTAGTAAACCTTCTAATACATGCAACCTTGCAAGTACTTTATCTAGGCTAGTTTGTAACCTTCTGCGTAAAGTAGCTTTGCGATACTCCAACCACTCTGTAAGTATCTCTAAAAGATTCTTCACTTTAGGACGATTATCAAGACCAATCATATTCATATTCACACGGAAACTTTTCTCAAGATCAGTGGTCGCAAGCAAGTGCCCCATGATTTTTTGAATATTTTTCTTAGTACTTCCAGAGTATAGTACTATTTTGACAGGCTCTTTATCATCAGACTCATCTTGGATATTTTTTATCCAACTAATTTTTTGAGCTTTAAGTTGGTTAGCAATTTGTTCCATAACAGAAGCACTTGACACTTGATGTGGTAGCCTTGTAATAACTACATTGCCATGACTATCATAGTGATATACTGCTTGTTGTCTAATTGAGCCATTACCAGTTCTATATAAATCCGCTATTTCTTGACGAGAGCTGATAATATTTGCTCCTCCAGGATAATCTGGAGCTTCGACTATTTCTAAGACATCATCAATTGTAGACTTTGGTTTTGACAAAAGTTGCAAACAAGCATTAATAATCTCAGTTATATTGTGCGGAGGAATATATGTTGACATCCCCACAGCAATACCCATTGCACCATTTAGTAAAATATTTGGCACTTGAGCAGGTAGTAGTTTTGGCTCATCCATTGTACCATCAAAGTTTTTGACCCAATCAACTGTACCTTTTTTTAGCTCATCTAGTAACAATACTGCATATTTAGATAAACGCGATTCTGTATATCGCATTGCAGCAAATGACTTAGGATCATCGATAGATCCCCAGTTACCTTGCCCATCGATAAAAGGATAACGATATGAAAAGTCTTGTGCCATCAGCACCATAGCTTCATAACAAGCACTATCACCATGTGGATGATATTTACCAAGTACATCACCTACTGTACGAGCTGATTTTTTGTATTTAGATAGATGGCTTAGACCAATCTCACTCATTGCATATATGATACGCCTTTGCACAGGCTTCAAACCATCTGATATATGAGGTAAAGCTCTATCTAAGATCACATACATTGAGTAGTTCAAGTATGCCTGTTCGGAGAACTCGCCAACAGATTGAGTGTTTTCTAAACTTGAGAATAAATCCATATATTAAGGAGATATAATAAACTAATGGCTAAATTATATATTAACAGCCTTTGCTATGCTAGAGAAGTTAGAAAGTACTAAGACTAGATCATCCTATTATAGGATACCAATTATTAACTTGGGTTATTTAAAAACCTAGTTATTACTTTGTTGAGCTTGACGCTGCTTAAACATATAGACAATAGTTTCTAACTCTCTTGAAAACACAAAGCCTTTTCTTTTTAGATAATCCACCGTCTTAAGATTATAACCTCTCAACTCCCAAACCTTGTTTGTAAAATCAAAAGTTGTAATCGCATTTAAAAAACTGCTTCTACCCTTACGACATTCTGCAGTAAGTGCAGATGTAGCTGGAAACTTAATTAAAATTGTACGTTTATTAGCATCATAAACTGCAACAGATGGATCTTTATTATATTTGCGCAACTGCTCACTAAAGCTTGTAAATTCTTCGATATCAAGAAGTGAAGCCTCTTCATCTTCTTTATTAAGCTGTTTTATCGTACGATTGTTAAAATCTTGTTTAAGCTGATGAAGATCTTCCTTTAGTTGACTAAATTTCTCTAAAAGCTCTTTATAGCGTTTCTCTAAAGTTAAATTTGATATTTCCAGACTATCATTTCGATTAGATAGTTCTACTTGCTTTTGTTTTAATTTAGATGTTTTATCTGCGACTTCTTTGTCTATGTGAGTCTTGAGATTATTTCTTAGAGTATAAGTAATATCATTTTTATCAACTGCAAAACTCTTTAGTGTAGTTTTGATAGTCTCAAGCAACTCATCATGATTAGGTTTAGAAATTTGCTCAACCTCATTTTCAGCAACTGCTAAAGCTTGTTTTCTGTCATCTTTGTACAATGTAACTTTTTCTACTAAATCAATTATCGAAACACCATTACCAATAAGTTTTCTGATCTTATTAACTGTAATTTCTTCATTTTGTGACTTTAAAAGATCACATTTTTGATTTACTAGTTTTTGAGTTACTTGTTTTGACATCTTAGCCTTTTTCTTCTTCTCTTAAAGTTAAAACCTCATAGCCATCTTTTGTAACTAAAATTGTATGCTCCCATTGAGCTGATAGTGATCTGTCTTTTGTAACAGCAGTCCAACCATCTTTAAGAACTGATACAGCTCTTTTACCAATATTAATCATTGGTTCAATTGTGAAGATCATACCTTCTTCAATTTTTGCACCTGTACCAGCTTTACCATGATGCATCACATGAGGTGGTTCATGGAAATTTGCACCAATACCATGACCACAAAAAGCATCAACTATTGAATACCCGAACTTCTTAGCATGTTTTTCAATTACAGCACCTATATCGCCAAAGTGATTACCTGGTTTAACAACCTCTATACCTTTCCAAAGGCATTCATGTGTTACATCAACTAATTTTTTAGCCATTACAGATGGTTCACCAATCATAAACATTTTACTAGTATCACCATGATAGCCATCTTTTTTAACAGTCACATCTATATTTAATATATCGCCTTTTTTCAGCTTTTTATCAGCAGGTATACCATGACAAACCACATGATTTATAGATGTACAAATAGATTTTGGGAAACCATGATAATTAAGCGGTGCAGGATAAGCATCTTGCTCTTTGACAATATAATCATGACAAATATTATCAAGTTCTTCGGTAGTAACACCCTCTTTAACATAAGGAGTAATCATCTCTAGAACTTCTGCCGCCAACTTTCCAGCAATACGCATTTTTTCAATTTCTTCTGGTGTTTTTATAAGTATTTCGCTCATTTATACATATCATTTTTTAAATATAAGTCTAAGTGCTATTATAAACTATCATTTCATGAATATATAGATGTCGTAAAATGATGTTAAAATTAACAGACTAAAACTTATAATCTCAACAAAATGAAAATCCAACAAGCCCAACAGACCTTAGCAGAACTTTTCAAAAATATTTCTCACCCACGCTTAGCAAGTTTTATAGCTTTAACAGAAGAGGTTGGAGAACTTGCTAATGAAATTATGCAAAAAGAAATATATGAAGAAACCTCAAATAATGAAAAAATAACCTCTGAACTTACAGATGTTTTTGTTAGTCTGCTTGAGCTAGCAAATTTATATGAGATAGATTTAGAGAATGAATTTAACAAAAAAATAAAAACTCTAAAGCCTCGTGTAGCACAATGGCAATCTGCAGAAAGTTTATTAAAAATAAAAAGAGATAAGCTTGATTGATTTTAAAAATCAATTTTTTATACCAATATATCTTGCTAGATCAACAAAGCTATCCTATATTATGAATTATTGAATACGTCATTTTTACTTTATATTATGAAAATATCTAAAATAATTTTAGCAGGTTTAACAACCTTTACTATATCAACACCTATATTAGCGAATGATCAATACATTATCTTTGGTGATAGCCTAACAGATACAGGTAGCTCCAAAAGTAGTCAAATATTAAAAGATAATGATTTACCTGCTACAAACGGTGGTGAAATAGATGGTAATAATCTTATTAGAGATCTAGGAAATAACTACTGGGTTCCCGGAGATACTGCATTTCCCAAGAACTTCCAAGCTGCCCCTATAACTAGCTTTAATTATAGTGATATTAATCAAGCGCCTAAAACATGGATCAACTATTTCTCTGAAAAAAATGGGCAAACTCTAGTAATATATAGAGCTGCTATAACTGATTTTGGGAAATACCTAAATACTCCTAAAAATAACATTACTTTTGCTACTGCAACAGCTCAATCTGGTGATAATTTCATTGATGATCTAGATTATAAAGCAATTTACCAAACAGGCATGTTCCCTTACGCAGACTGTCCAGCAGACAAATACGGTGAAGTTTTAAAAGGTTCACCAATAGCTAGTTGTGTCCCTAGCGTTACAAAACAAGTTAAGAAGTTTATTAAGCTAGCTAAAGCAAATGATTTCAAACCAACTACAGATACTAAAGTTATCATCTGGGTCGGTGGTAATGATGTATTTGGAAATATTGTTAAAATATTGAATATTCCAAATATTGATGTTAAAAATATCAAATCAGAATTTAAAAAATTCCAACCATCATTATTAGTTAATAATGTAAAAACAAGCATAAAACTCTTAGAAAATTTTGGCATTAAACCTAAAAACATATATGTTTTTGCCCTACCTAACTTCAAATATGTACCTGCTGTGCATCAACTTATATCAGAGTTCCCTAATTCAGTACAAACTGTAATATCTAGTATACTTAGCGCGGTATCAATAAACTATAACAATAGTTTAAGATCTATGGCAAATCATGAAGGTGCTAATTTTTTTGATGTTGGTAAATACTTAATTGAACTAGTAAAAGATCCTCAAAATCCAGAATATGAACAATATTTTGGCAAAGTAAATAATAATCCTTTTTCAATGTGTGTAGATACAATCACAACCCCTAGTAAAAATATGGAAGAGAACTTTCCTATCTGCAAAGGATATATATTTTATAACAAAATGCATCCTACCACATATACTCATAATATAGTCGCTGATAAATTCCAAGAGTTTGTAAATACATACTCTCTAGACAAAAAATAATTCCAACACTATCTTTTACTATATTTTTGTATTATTATACTTTCTGTAAGGATTGGAGATTTCAGTGATATGATTTCTTATAGTTTTTTAACTCACTTTTTTTAGTCTTAGTGTTTTTACAAAATTATAAATTCCATACAGCCTTTGGTAGGGGCTATGTCCTATCAAAATATGAATAAAATAAACAAATTAAGAGAATAAAAATGGATAATAAATCACAAGGTACAGTTAAGTTTTTCAATGACCAAAAAGGTTTTGGTTTTATCACTCCTCAAGACGGTGGAAAAGATGTATTTGTACATATTTCAAAATTAGATGGTGAAACTTTGGCAGAAGGTCAACAGGTTGCTTTTGAAACTCAAGAAGGTAGAAAAGGTCCTGAAGCTATAAATATTGAGGTGCTATAATGCCAAGTATTAGAGTAGATGATCGTAAACCATTTGATATAAGTCTAAGAAACTTTAAGCGTGCATGTGAAAAAGCAGGTATCAAACAAGAGCTTAGAGATAGACAACATTACGTAAAACCTACTGAAAGAAGAAAGTTAGCTAAAAGAGCTGCTGTTAAAAGAGCTAGAATCGCTCAAAGAAGAGCTTTCGGTTAATCATTTCTTCCTTTCCAATCTTTTTTATTTAGTTTAAAAACTAATCTCTCTCGTAAATTATCTTTTTTATAAAGTTTTGCGCCTAGCTTTTCAACAGCTTTTTGCGAACGAAAATTACTAGTCCAAACATCAAAAAATACATTATCAAGATATTTAAAAGCATACTCTAGCATTAGTTTTTTTACTTTTTTATTTAATCCAGTACCCCAACATTTTTTTGCGTAAAATGTATAACCTATTTTTACTGATGAAGCGACTGAATCATACTCATAGTATCTTGTTGATCCAACCAACTCATCTTTGTAAAAAATCAAATAACAATTCTGTGGATTATTTATAGCATCATTAAAAAACTTTTTGAACCCTTCTAGCTCACAACGTTCTTTAGCATTATATTGATCCCAAATTTCAGGATCTTTAGCAACTTCAAATAGTCTATCAGAATCATCTTGAGTCATTAGTTGAAGATGAACATTCTCACATGAAATAGATTTATTAAAGTCCATATAACTTTCTTCCCTACACTTATAAATTCTATTATAAAAGCAAATATTACTATCAAAAGTTTTTTGATTTTCTTTTATATAAGCCTAATTCCTTTTAATTAGAATTTTCTCAGTCAATATATTAGCATCACAAATCATGCCTACATTCTCAACATTTGAAACCAAGAATGTTCCTATACCCATTTTTTGATACTTTGGATCAATGTAAAGTAACTTTAATTCAGTCTTAGTCGCTGTTATAAAACCTGCTACTTTGCTATCATTTAAGCAATAAATCTGTGTAAGCTCATAAAGCTTACTCCAATCTGGCTTTAACGATTTCCAAATATTAAGCTGTTGAGTGGAATAATGTTTTGTTAGAGATGAGATAGATTGTATTCTAATATTTTCAAGTTGCTCAATATCATTAAATGTAGCGTAGCGTAACATTACTCAACTGTTACTGATTTAGCTAAATTCCTTGGCTGATCAACATCCGTGCCTTTGATTATAGCCACATGGTATGAAAGAAGTTGAAGAGGTATTGTAAAGACTATTGGTGCACTGAAATCGTGTCCGCCATCTAGTTCTAAAACAATACTATTATCAAAGCTAACTCTATCTTTAATCGCTTTATCAACAAAAAGAATCAACTTACCACCTCTCGCATGAACTTCTTGTAAATTTGAAAGAGTCTTATCTAATAAATCATCATTTGGCACTACAGCTATTATTGGCATATTTTTATCAACTAGAGCTAATGGGCCATGTTTAAGCTCACCAGATGGATACGCCTCTGCATGGATATATGATATTTCTTTTAACTTAAGTGCGCCTTCTATAGCTATTGGATAATATAATCCACGACCTAAAAAGATTGTATGCTCTTTATCAGAGAAATATTCGCTTATTTCATCTATTTCAGGATCAAGTTTTAAAGCTCCCATAACTAAAGCTCGAGTATTTTTTAACTCTTGTGTATATTTAGCAATTTCTTGATCAGATAAAGTATTTCTGAGCTTAGCCATTGCAAGAGTAAATATTGCTAAAGCAACTAATTGAGTTGTAAAAGCTTTTGTAGATGCAACACCTATCTCAACTCCTGCTTTCGTCATAAATGCAATATCTGACTCTCTAACAAGCGAGCTATTTGGTACATTACAAATACACATACTTCCAGCATAGCCTTGCTTTTTACTCTTTCTTAGAGATTCCAGAGTATCTGCTGTTTCACCAGATTGTGAAATACTTACAAAAAATGAACCTTCAACCACAACATTATCGCGGTATCTAAGCTCACTTGCAATTTCGACACTACAAGGAATCTTTGCATATTTTTCTATCCAATATTTCGCAGTCATACCAGCATTATAGCTAGTACCACATGCAACTATACAAATATGCTTTGTTTTCTCAAATAGCTCTTTTGCTTTGTTATTAAAATTATCCAAGCTAATTTCATCACCATCTAATGATGCGGCTATTGTATTTGAAATAGCTTCTGGCTGCTCATATATCTCTTTAAGCATATAATGCTTATAACCATCTTTAGAAGCGCTTGATGATGAATAGTTATATTCTTCAACTTCAAGATTTTTAGCTATACCGTTACTATCATAAACTTCTATATTATCCTTAGAAACTACAGCAACATCACCTTCATCGAGATAAGAGAACCTATTTGTTACTGGCAATAATGATAAAGCATCTGATGAAATAAAATTCTCATCGATTCCAACACCTATAACTAACGGCGACCCTGATCTAACAGCAACTATCTTATCAGAAAATTTTTGTGAGATAATTGCTAAAGCATAAGCTCCTTTTAGAAGCTTTGTAATATATTTGATATTCTCAATTATTGAAAGATTATCTTGCCATTTCCTATCAAGAAGATGTGCAATCACCTCTGTATCAGTATCAGATTTGAAAGCATAACCATCATTTATTAGAGTTTTCTTTAACTCTGCAAAATTCTCAATCACTCCATTATGTACAATACAAAACTTTTCTGAAGCATGGGGATGAGAGTTTTCTTTTGAAGGCTTCCCGTGAGTTGCCCATCTCGTATGAGCTATCCCAATATTACCTTTGAAATCTGGTTGCGCATGAACAGATTTCTCTAGTTCTATAACTTTACCAACCTCTTTACAAATATCGATCTTACTATTATCCTCTATAACAGCTAAACCTGCTGAATCATAACCTCGATATTCAAGCTTCTTTAAACCCTCAATCAATATATTTGTAACATTTCTCGTAGAGTTAGCTCCAACTATTCCACACATAATAAATACCTACTAATTAATTTTTATTTATCCGCTTTTTTGACAGGTCTTTCCCAACTATCTATATGACGCTGTCTAGCTCTTGAAATTGCAAGATTATCAGCTGGCACATCTTTTGCAATAGTTGACCCCGCGCCCACAGTTGCTCCTTGACCAATATTAACTGGAGCGACTAGTTGTGAATCAGAACCAATAAAAGCATAATCACCTATAGTAGTCTTAAACTTATTCACACCATCATAATTACATGTAATTACACCCGCACCTATATTACAATTAGCACCTATTTCACTATCTCCAAGATATGTTAAGTGTGATGCTTTAGATCCTTTACCAAGAACTGTCTTTTTAGCTTCAACAAAATTTCCTATAACAGCACCTTCTTTTATATCACAATCCGGTCTAACTCTTGCAAAAGGTCCAACAATAGCACCTTCTCTAATAATAGAGCCATCAACCATACTATTTGCTTTGATTTTAACATTATCTTCTATAGTACAATTTTTCAAAATACAGTTGGCACCAACCACTACATTATTTCCAAGCTTTACATTCCCTTTAATAATGACATTAATATCCAACCAACAATCCCTACCAACTTCTAGTTTACCACGCACATCAAATCTATGAGGATCTGCAATACTAACACCTTTTGCCATAATTACATCTGCAATATGTTTTTGCCATTGTCTTTCAAGTTGTGCAAGTTGTGCTCTATCGTTTACGCCTTGAATCTCAAACTCTTCAACAGGATGCGTCACTGTAATTGAAATATTATCTTTCCTAGCCATTGCCACAATATCGGTCAAATAATATTCACCTTGAGCATTACTATTACCAAGATTAGGAAGCCATTTTTCTAAATGCTCTCTCGCTACACAGTATATTCCTGTATTAATTTCTTTAATTTGTCGTTGACCATCAGTCGCATCCTTTTCTTCAACAATATGACTAACTGCACCAAACTTATCTCTAACTATACGACCAAGCCCTGTTGGGTTATCTACAATAGCTGTTAGTACTGCTAAGTCATCACTTGCTGATTTAATTAAGTTAGCTAATACTTCTGTAGATATTAATGGTACATCACCATAAAGAATCAAAACTTTATCTTCTTTAATTTGTGGCAAAGCTTGTAAGACAGCATGTCCTGTCCCTAACTGCTCCCTTTGCTCAACAAATGTTATATTTTGACCTACTAGGTTATCTTCGACCATCTCTTTTAGATGTCCATTAACAACTATAATATTATCGGGATTAAGAGGTTTGACTCTATTGATCACATGCTTAATTAAAGTCTCCCCTGCTAATGTTTGCAGCACTTTTGGTTTGTTTGAATTCATTCTAGAGCCCTTACCGGCAGCCAAAATTACAACTGATAAACTCATAATAAAAAGTCTCCTTATAATTTCTCACATATTTCTAATAAAATAGTGATAATTTGATAATGATCTTCTAGCATTCTATCATACATATCTTCCATAATTGAGGATATGGGTACCCATTTAGTATCATTTGCATCATCTGCTGCTCGTATATTGGGCAGTTTTTCCCATTTATCAAATACAAATAATCCAGTATGACTAATAGTTCTACCACGAACAGAACGATCTGGATAATCAAAAACCATTTCTGTTATTTTTGCTAAAGCTAATTGTTCCCTAGTTAAATCAAGGCTTGTTTCTTCATGCAACTCTCTAACTATAGCTTGAGATATTGTTTCATCATGCTCCAAAAAGCCTCCAGGTAAAGCCCAAAGATTTTTTCCTGGCAAACCTTTACGCTGTACTAGTAGAATCTGATCGTTAACAATAACTAAAGCATCAACCGTAACCAAGTTTGGTTTATATGGTGCACTGCTCCACGATTTCTTATATTCTATAACATAATTATTTTCAGCGACTAAGTCTTGATATTGTTGTGTGAATATGAACTTTTTTAAAAAAGCATAGGTACCTTTTGATAAGTTATCATTACACATATATTCAGCAATGATTTCACCTTTATAAAACTTTTTCCTAAAATCTGTAGCATTATAATTTTTATAGTTTGTAACAGGAATATATCCCCACTCCGGAAAACTTTTTATATAATAACTAGAACTATCTTTAACGTGTCCAGCTATGGCAACTGTTTCATTTTTATTAATATGCTTTCTGACATTAGCTCTTAATGCATCTTCCCATTTTTGTTCTTGATAAAAATAATCTGCTAAAGGCTCTATCTCAACTCGAGATAAATTAACTCCTGCAATTTCAAGATCTTCCAAAATCATTTGTTTTCTTTGTTTATAAGAAAATGGATTTTTTACATTAGGAGCATTAAATGAACTACCAACATTTATAATTACTTTTTCACTATGCTTAAGAGCAACTAGTATATTATGTAAATGACCTTTGTGAAAAGGTTGAAATCTACCTATAAAAACTGAAACATCATACATTTTATAACCTATGTATTTAATACCTGAGCTTGTGCATCACTATCGTAAACACTGTCACTTGATGGTGCTGTCATCTGCGTGTAATCTTGCTGAGCCTGAGAACCCTGTTGCTCTTGCTGCTTCGCTTTATCAATCGTTCTATCATATGAACCTAGACTAAAGCTACTCTTCTTAGCTCCTAACAAACCACCTAAACCAGATTTTGCATTATCTGGACTTGCTGTTGAATTCGCTAAATTTACCTCTGCTTGTTTAGCAATTTTAAGATTATCATCACTTTTAAGCTCTGTATTGTTTAACTCTTTACGGATATTACTTAGTAAGCTTACTCCTTCATTTATATAGTCTGGCGCTTGTGTTTCCCCATCACCTAAAAAGACCATATTAACCTTAACTAAACTTGATAGCTCATCAACCTTACGAGCTTTAATAACAAAAATTAGATCTTTTTTACTATCTCTAACTTTTATCAAGTGCCCTGAAAGCATTTCATCTTCTTCTGAAGATATAGTATAAGTATCAGAGTGTGCTTTGAAATAATCTTCAAGTAAGTTTATAGTTATTAATAAGGGCTCTCTAAAAACTAACTTCAACGAGCCAGAATCATCATATACAACGCTAATAGCAACCTTTGAAATCTGATCACTTATTATTTGTGACATATTAAACTGATCTGTATAATTAGGTGGCAGCATATCCTTCTCTGCTTCATCCACCTGTGATTTTGCATAGTTATTATCGCCGTCCGGCAACTTCAAAGCAGGCTTTATTTTCTCACCATTTAATCCGGTTGGTATTTTTAAAGAAGGTTTTTCTGTAACCTTAACTCTAGCATAATCATATTTTCTATTTC
This sequence comes from Candidatus Francisella endociliophora, assembly GCF_000764555.1. Lineage (NCBI taxonomy): Bacteria > Pseudomonadati > Pseudomonadota > Gammaproteobacteria > Thiotrichales > Francisellaceae > Francisella > Candidatus Francisella endociliophora. The sequence continues at coordinate 829,048 of NZ_CP009574.1, forward strand.
TAAATGGTGTTCCGCTTATTGTGTCTGTCAAGCTTTCATATGAAAAGTCGTTTTCCACGCTGTTAGTCGAGCAGTCTTGTAATAAAAAACCTAAGCTCAATAACACAAGCAATTTAGATATCTTTCTCATTGTTTAATTAAATACAACTAGCTAATTAAGTTAGCTAAATATTATAACACAGTGCTATACTAATATTTAGTAATAAAAATGAGCACAAAACTATGAAAGATAATCTATTTATATTTTTACAATACATAATACCTCACAGCTTAACTTCACGCTTAGTAAGTAAATTTGCTGATTCAAAAAATAAAACTGTAAAAACTTTCCTAATAAAAACAGCCATTAAAAAGTTCGATATAAATATTGATGAAGCAAAAGAAACAAATATAAACAATTATTCATCTTTTAATGATTTCTTCATTCGAGAATTAAAAAATGGAATAAGACCTTTGAATAAAGATGAAAATACAATATCTTCTCCAGCTGATGGTGTTCTTAGTCAGTTTGGTGATATAAAAGATAGTACTTTAATTCAAGCAAAAGGTAAGTCTTTTAAGCTTAATTCACTCATAGCTGAAAGTTCAGCTACAAGGTTTACGAAATTCGCTACGATTTACCTGTCTCCTAGAGACTACCATAGAGTACATATGCCTATTGATGGTAAGTTAACCAAGATGGTATATATTCCTGGTAAACTTTTCTCAGTAAACAATACTACAACCAATAGAATCGATAATTTATTTGCTAAAAATGAAAGATTAGTTTGTTATTTTAATACTAGCATAGGAGAAGTAGCAGTTATTTTTGTAGGTGCCCTTTTAGTTGCAGGTATAGAAACAGTATGGCATGGAAAAGTAGCACCCAACTACTACAAAGAAGCCCAAACATGGAATTATAACTCAGAAGAATTTAATATCACATTTAAAAAAGGCGATACCTTAGGTTGGTTCAATTTTGGCTCTACAGTTATAGTTCTAACACCAGGAGAAAAGGTAAGATTCAATTTTGAAAAAGATAATTCAGAAATTAGAGTCAATCAAGATTTAGCTTTTATTGCTGAATAAAGACTCATATTTATCCAACAACGACTAAGAATATTTGTTCTATTAACATTATTTGATTTACATTCTCTGACATAGGCTATGCCATTATCAGAATCTACGCTATCTTCTGATACTCTAAATCTAGGCGGCAGCTTAATATCAAACCTTTTTGCCCATTTTCTAATTGTAACATGTTTAAAGCCCAAGACCTGCTCTGCATCCTGATAGCTTAACCCTTCTCTCTGGCATTTTAATAAAATTTCTTTAGCTGAACATTTAAACTTGTTTTTAACTATCTGTTCAAAATTTCCCGAATACTGATTTGCCATATCTCGAGCCTCCTCTAATTAACTAATTTGATCTCTCTAGACTAAGATATTACAGCTTTTATCTATCTCCACAACCCTTTTATACAGCAACTTTTATAGTTTAATTTTATGATCAATAATAGATAATATTCTTAATAAAATGTTTTAAACATCCCTTAATAAAGCTATTAAAGAATAAAAATCTAAATCATTATGTAAGGCTAAATTACATTATATTTTTAGACCCATATCGATGAATACAAAATTAGACACAAAATATCTATGCTATACTTAAAGCAGTTTATTTTTTTAAAAAAAAGTAAATTTTATTGAAAAAAATTATATAAAGAAAAAGAAAATATTGATTAACCTAGAGGAATAATTCCAGCTAAGTAAGTCGTTTCAGAGCAAGCATTTCTATCTAAGTATTCATTGCCATTTGCATCTTTTTTAGTTGGGCATTGATGTCTTACAACACATGACATTAAAGACATTGAAATTAGTCCAACAACAGCTATTTTAAAAATATTTTTTTTCATAACTTTCTCCTTGAATTACTCTTGCGACTGTTGCGCAGGCTCTGGTTGATACGATGATACACACGAAGCCAATACACATGAAACCAAAACAATAGCAATGATTTTTTTCATAATGTTTCTCCTATTATAGTTTTATTAAAAATCTAGTTGCTAAAATCATTCTTTAAAACTAGATCACACCTATTTTATACCACACAGAATAAACATAGACAATATAAATTCATCTTTTTTATTACTTTTTTATTTAAATCTATGTTTTAACTTCATATTTATAACCTCAAATACTATAATCTCAACAACAAGCATTTATCACAAAAATCAAGATGGATTTCAACCACATATTAATGACTGTTCTAATGGCAATAATACCTCTAATATTTGCCATAACTATGCATGAAGCAGCTCATGCTTATATTGCAAAAATAAGAGGAGATAATACAGCCTATAGCTTAGGTAGAGTTACTTTAAACCCGGTTTCTCATATAGATCCTATTGGCACAATACTAATCCCTGGGATTATGCTTATCTCATCAATGGCAGCAGGATTTCCTTTTATATTTGGTTGGGCTAAACCTGTACCTGTTAATTATAACAACCTAAAAAAACCTCGACTCGATATGGCTTTAGTTGCAGCGGCTGGACCTTTAGCTAACCTACTTATGGCAATAATCTGGGCTTTAGTCGCAAAATATGTAACCCTACATCCCTACATTCAAGGTATGGCTTTTTATGGAATAATGATAAACGTAATACTGATGGTTCTTAACTTGCTACCTATACCTCCTTTAGATGGTAGTAAAATAGTAACATCTCTCCTACCTAGTTCCACTGCGTATAAATACAATAGCTTTCAAAGATATGGTTTTTTCATTCTATTAGCATTGATAATTATTCCATTTAATGGCTCAAACCTTTTGTTCTATATTATGAAACCTTTTATAATAGCTATTACTAACTTTATCCAATTAATAGTCTTCTAAAGATAAATTTTTATATACAAATCCACTTTTATTCTTTATATTAAAAAAATATAGTATAAATTTTCTTTTAAGAGTTATGTTAAGAAACTTTAAAAACCAGCCTAAAGGCTTATGGGTCTTATGCAGTATTGAAATATGGGAAAGATTTAGTTACTTTGGAATGAGAGCTATTCTTATTCTTTTCCTAACAAGTAAATTCTGGGGTATGAGTGACACTCAAGCTTACTTAACATACGGAAGTTATGTTGCATTTGTATATATGGCTCCACTAATAGGTGGTTATATATCTGATGTATATCTTGGACATACCACAAGTGTCAAGTATGGCTGTATATTCATAATGATAGGTCATTTACTATTAGCCATGGATATGTTTTTCTTTTTAGGGCTAGGCTCTATAGTTGTTGGCACAGGATTTTTCAAATCAGCGATGAATGTTAATATCGGGGAACTTTACTCGAAAGACCAAAAACATATGAAAGATAGTGCATATACTCTTTTTTATATGGCAGTAAATCTCGGTGGAGCAATTGCTATCATCACGGTTCCTCTAATAGCAAAATACTATGGCTGGCACGCTGGTTTTGCAGCTGCTGCTTTTGGAATGTTCTTAGGGCTTATAACACTTTTTATAGGTCAAATAAAAAAATTAGTTCCTGCAGATCATATTAAAGCTACCAAACAAACTCATGTTACTATAATTATTGTTGCCACAACTATCGCTTTTATTTTTGCATATCTTATTTCAACAGCAAACAATACAGCATCTGTATTATATATAACTAGCATCTTAGCTCTTTTATATTTAGCTTATAAAGCCAGAAAAGGAGGTAAAGAGTATCTTATAGCAATCCTTGCCGTTCTTAAAATTTCTATAATTGTTATGCTTTTCTGGGCTCTATTTGAACAGACTGCCACAAGTGTTTTACTATTTACAAAAAGATTTGTTGATCTTAATATTTTTGGGTTTGATATTTCTGCTGCCAACATTCATGTAACCAATAACCTTTCTATCATTATACTCTCTCCCATACTTGCAGCGATTTGGGCAAAATGGAATATTTCTGTTTTTAAAAAAATGGGAGCCGGGCTTGTTATCACAGGATTAGCCATGGGAATATTCACTTTTGCAGCCTACCTTGCTCTACAAGGTCACGCTGTATCTATATTAATTATAATTCTTGGTTTTATCGCTATAACTATAGGAGAGCTATGCTGTAGCCCTACAGGCTTATCTGCTATTAGCAAAGTTGCTCCTAGAGATATTGCAGCTTTACTATTTGGAATATGGGGAATTAAATCAGGCATTAGCAATTACATGGCTAGCTATATTGCAACATTTACAGATATTAATACTTCATCAACTACGCAGATACATACTAGCCAAGCCCAAGCATATTACAATGTATTTTTCACACTAAGTATTTCAGCTATAGTAATAGGTTTAATAGTTATATTGATCTCTAAAACATTATTCAAATTGTATAAAATATAACTTTTATATCTATTTTATTTACCCTATTTTTAATGTAGACTTTACTGAGTAAAAATCCATATATTATCCTTAAGATATAATGACATTATTAATACGTATACAGATTCTAGTTGTTGCTTTACTGTTTGCGACTGTATCTGCATTTTTGCAAGTATCTCCAAGTGTTAGTGTTGATTTTATACTTGATAAAGTAGAAATAAGCGAAAGTTTCTTCCTTCAACTTGTAACGCTATACTTTCTTTCATATGCTATTTTACAAATTCCATGTGGATATATTTTAGACTCAAAAGGTTTTGAAAAAATATTTCCTTGCTCTATATTTTTAGTTCTTATTGGCTGTATTTTATACTGGTTTTCAGACAATGTTTTTCTAATCGGTTTTAGTAGGCTTATTATTGGTGCTGGATGCTCAAGTGCATACATTATTTCTATATTTATAGCTACTAAATATTTCAATAAAGCTATAATCCCTTTATTAATAAGTTTTGCAGAAATTGCTACGGGTATTGGTGATTATTTTGCAGGCAATATATATTTAACGACTATCAAAGGTTTAGGTTGGAATGCGACAAATATAGTAACCGTTCTAATGGTTTTATTTCTATTTTTATACTCTCTGATATTAATGAGAGTTATAAAAAGACGTAAAAAAGATACAAAACTTGAACCTACCAGTAAAATGTCTATGAAAGATATCAAAAATTCAATTAAAAAAATGTTTAAATCATCAACAAACATTGCCATCTTTACATACTCATTTTTTACATGGGGAATAATAATGACTTTTGCTGGCTTTTGGGCGAAAAGTTATTATATTAATATGCATGACTATACTAGAGAGTATGCATTATCTCTACCTGAAATATACTGGATGAGCTTTTTAATTTCAGCACTTATTGTTGGAGCATATGTTAAAACAATTGCCCAAGCAAAGAAATATATATTATTACTTTCTATTCTGGGAGTTATAGCATACTTTACTATGTTAACTCCTTTTTTATTTGGATATTCTATGCTTATGCTTATCACAATTATCTCTGGTATCTCAGCATCAGGAGTCGTTTTAGGCTTTTTTATTATTCAATATCTTGTAACAGATACTGAAAAAGGTTTAGCTATTTCATTAAATAATCTTTTTATAGTTTTAGGTGGCATGGCTAGCCAAATCATATTTTCTCAAGCTATTTCATTTAATTTTGATAAGATTTATATACTTGAAGCGAGCGTTAATTCATTCTTTTATAGTGGTATCGTCATGCTTGCCACATGGGCTCTTTTTGCTTTTTTTGCTGTTATATATATTCTTAAAAAGTTATAAATTTGGATTAACTATACTGATTTAGTATAATATATACCATATAAAACAATCTTACGATAAAATGCTAAATACTAGTAAATATCTTTTTGTAGTAATCACATTTTTATTAATGTCATACTCGATAAGCTTTTCATATGGTAACGCTCCACCTCAAAAGCCAACTATAGTTGATACCACAGCATTCATAACAGACATACAAAGCTTAGATGAAGTTAATGAACAATTACAGGTTGATGCCATTTTTCGATTAAAGTGGAACGATCCAAGACTTGCCTTTGATGAAAAAAAAGAAAATACAGAATATAAACTATATCAAGGAGATTTCCAATATGATGAAATATTCGAAGGATGGAAACCTCAAATCTCAATTATAAATGAAATAGGTAGCCCTCAAATAAAAGCTCGTCAGATAAGAATATATCCTAATGGTGATGTCATATATACAGAGCAACGTACTCTTGCTCTAGAAACACCTATGCAACTAGAAAGATTTCCCTTTGACAAGCAAACACTTAATGCCTATATAATACCATTTGGCTACGATTCAGATGAAGTTCAATTACAAGTTAATCCAGACTACCAAGTTACAGTTAAAGATTATGTAAAAGATCACCCTAATGTCAATATAGCAGAGTGGCAACTTACTGATTTCAACCTAAAAAATATTACCAAATCAAAACAATATTATGGTAAAAATGATCAAGTCTCAATGCTAAAATTTAGTATATCTTTAGATAGACAAGCTACAAATATTCTACTTAAAGTTTTAATACCTTTATCATTATTAGTTTTAGCTATGTGGGCAGTATTTTGGATGGATACTAAAGCTCTTTCAGATAGGCTAAATATTGCATTTATTGGTATACTTTCAGTTATTGCTTATCAATTTCTAGTAGAAGGAGAAATGCCTGACATTGACTATCTAACCTTTACAGATGGCTTCTTATTAATTTCTTTCTCAATATTATTTTCTACAGTTTTAGAAAGTTTAATTGTTTACTGGTTTGTAAAAACTAACAAACAAGATATTGCTAAGCAAATAGATATTTTTTCAAGAGCAGCATTCCCTCTTACATATATAGCATTCATAATATTTTTATACTTTACTTATCTGTATTAAAATTATGCCTACCTAATTTCTAAACAATATATTAAAATAATTTCATAATTATTATATAATAATTCTTTTAGAGGGTAATTATTTATTATATTGATGAAGCATATTTACAGAAGTTTATTAACTTATGTGCTACTTATATGCATCATCACTCCCTTATATGCAGAAACTAAAGATAAAGATTCAGTTTTAGAACTACAACAACAAATCAAAAATATACAGCTAGAGATTAATCAGCTTCAGCAAACGGATAATATTAATAACAATGAATTCACCACATATAATGCAAATGTTGTCGATAATAAACCCACCATAGCAAATGAGCTTGAAAAATACATAATTAAAAAAAATACTGTAGATATTGTACAAAACATTAGTCCTGAAAACTCTATAATCGATTTAAAAAATGAGCCTGTTGGAGGAATCTTTGATACAGGTGGTGGAATTAATGTTGGAGATGCACCAGCTATCACAACTAATGGTGAAGCCGCTTATCTAGGCTCATACTCAGGTAATAATAGTATTCCTATAGGAATGATACCATCAAAGTTATTTGCTTCAACATTAATACTACAAAAAGAGAAGTTTGATGATTATTCAGTATTCTTAGGTGGTTTCATTGGTATAGATGCTCAAACTTGGTTTGGAGATACAATTCCCCGTGTTGGTTTTGATAACAAACCGACTACTCCTTTTAGTCCAACAGGTCAAAATATTTACCTAACATCATCTAAATTATTTTTTGTATCAAATCTTGGCGATTATGTAACTGCTGAATATGATGTAAGCACATCTGAAACAAATGACTTTTTTATAGGTAATGCTTTTGTAATATTTGGTAATATGTCTGTATCTCCATTCTTTGTAACAGCAGGGAGAAGTACTCTTTCTGTTGCTAACTTAGGTGGAGGTGGTAGTTCGACAGGAAGTATCGCGGGATTCTTAGGTACTGGTAGAGCTACAAACATCTCTCTTAATTATAAAACAGATATTATAAATGCGAGTATTGCAGTATTTGGTTCAAGTGATAAAAAAGCAGACTTTTCAGCAGGTCTATTCTACGCTGATAGCTGGACAGATAGTTTAGCTGTTGGTTTTAATACCGGCTATGTCTATGATCTAGATGGCGCTGAAAATTTTAGCATTCCTAGAGTAGCTCCAAATCAAACTATTGGAGCATTCAATGTCGATACTAACATCGCTTATACCATAGATTCTGGAATATTCCAGATAAACTCTGGTTGGGCATCTACCACACAGTCTTTCGATTTTAATGGTACTGGTAATAACGTGCTTGCTGGCTCTTGGTATGTTGCTGGTAACTATAGTGCCAATATTTTTGGTAAAAGTACCAACTTTAACGCAACCTATGGTGAGACATACAATGCTGCTGCCATACCAATGGCAATAGCTGCTAGTCCTTTACAAGATGGGTTATCGAAGTCAGGAATTAAAAGACAACTTATATTTTCAGCTCAGCGAGCATATTTTGATAATAATATTTTATTTGGGCCAGAATGGGCATATCAGATATTTTATGATGGCAAAAGTATGAATACACTTACACTAGATGTTTCTGTTTATTTATAAATATTTAAATTCTCTGAGTATATTTTATTTTTTAATTAGCTTAGATATTTAAAGGTTTATAATATTTAATCTTATTTTTGAATAATAATCATTTCTCTTCGTCTACTTTACAATATGCTTTACATAAGTTTTTCCATCACGAGATTCTGCACTAAAATCTGTTTTTGTTTTACCTAACTGTCCATCAACAATATGTGAGTCTAAATGATTACTAGCAATACGATATTTTCCACTATCAAGATCTATCGAAATACCACTGTAACCAGTATTATCACTAAATTTAAAACTTACTAAATATGGCTCTGAAACAAACATTCCACACTCATTCTTTTTTAATTTAAAATTATATATTTTATAAATATCATCATAATCATACTTAAATGTACTAGTATCAGCTTCTACACAATTAGAATTATAAGTAAGAGTATTATTTTGAAGAGGATACTCTGTTTGACTATGTATAATAATTCTATTGGAGTGGTCATTAGTAGAAGAAATACTTTTCAACTGATCCTCAGGACAGTTATCATTAACAACACAATTATTAGCTGCAAAAGAGCTAACTACAATTATCATACTTATTATACTTATTATTATTTTCATATATTTCCCTTATGCAGTTTTATAAATTAATAACGGTAAAACTATACCTCAATTTTAAAATATTAAAAACTATTTATTTTTTAAGATAATTAACATAGTAAATATATATATTAAGTATCATAAATTAAAATACTATAAATAAATTAAAGGGCTGTCCTAGATATATAATTGGAAAGCTAGGCTAATATTTATCAATTGCTTACCATTGTTCTATATAAATAAACAATAAATTACAGCAAGTATTTTTTGTGCTTTAGATACAAAAAAGCCCCATATTTCTATGAGGCTTTGTGTTGTTGCTTATCACGATAAGTCTTTTATTTGTAATAAGATGGCGACTACCTACTTTCACCTGGGCAATGCCAGACTATCATCGGCGTGTTGTAGTTTCACTTCTGAGTTCGGAATGGGATCAGGTGGTTCCTACAAGCTATCATCGCCAAAACTTTATGTTTTGGAATAAAAATATTTAACAATTCAGCATAGAAATAGACTTAAGTCTCTCGGATCATTAGTACTGGTAAGCTTCATACATTGCTGTACTTCCACACCCAGCCTATCAACGTCGTAGTCTCCAACGTTCCTTACTAGCTAAGCTAGAGAGATCTAATCTTGAAGGAGGCTTCACGCTTAGATGCTTTCAGCGTTTATCCCGTCCGAACGTAGCTACCCGGCAATGCTTCTGGCGAAACAACCGGAACACCAGTGGTTCGTTCACTCCGGTCCTCTCGTACTAGGAGCAACTCTTCTCAAATCTCTAACGCCCACGGCAGATAGGGACCGAACTGTCTCACGACGTTCTGAACCCAGCTCGCGTACCACTTTAAATGGCGAACAGCCATACCCTTGGGACCTGCTTCAGCCCCAGGATGTGATGAGCCGACATCGAGGTGCCAAACTCCTCCGTCGATATGAACTCTTGGGAGGAATCAGCCTGTTATCCCCGGAGTACCTTTTATCCGTTGAGCGATGGCCTTTCCATACAGGACCACCGGATCACTAAGACCTACTTTCGTACCTGCTCGAGCCGTCACTCTCGCAGTCAAGCGCACTTTTGCCTTTATACTCTTGGCACGATTTCCGACCGTACCGAGTGCACCTTCGTACTCCTCCGTTACTCTTTGGGAGGAGACCGCCCCAGTCAAACTACCCACCATACACTGTCCTCGAATCTCTCCTGAGTTAGAACTTCAAATATTCAAGGGTGGTATTTCAAGGACGACTCCACACAATCTAGCGATCGTGCTTCAAAGTCTCCCACCTATCCTACACATAAATATTCAAAGTCCAGTGCAAAGCTGTAGTAAAGGTTCACGGGGTCTTTCCGTCTAACCGCGGGTACACTGCATCTTCACAGCGATTTCAATTTCACTGAGTCTCTGGTGGAGACAGTGTGGCCGTCGTTACGCCATTCGTGCAGGTCGGAACTTACCCGACAAGGAATTTCGCTACCTTAGGACCGTTATAGTTACGGCCGCCGTTTACTGGGGCTTCGATCCAGAGCTTCGCTTGCGCTAACCCCTTCAATTAACCTTCCAGCACCGGGCAGGCGTCACACCCTATACTTCATCTTACGATTTAGCAGAGTGCTGTGTTTTTGATAAACAGTCGCAGCCACCTGGTATCTGCAACCCCCAACAGCTCAGAGAGCAAGTCTCTTCACCATCAAGGGCACACCTTCTTCCAAAGTTACGGTGTCATTTTGCCTAGTTCCTTCACCAGAGTTATCTCATAGCCTTAGTATTCTCTACTTACCCACCAGTGTCGGTTTAGAGTACGGTCGCTTATACAATATACTTAGAAGCTTTTCCTGGAAGCGTGGTATCAATAGCTTCGTCAAATAAAATTTGACTTCGTCTCGTATCTCAGATCAACAAGTTACCGGATTTGCCTAATAACTCTACCTACATACTTTCACCTGGACAACCATTCGCCAGGCCTACCTAACCTTCTCCGTCCCTCCTTCGTTCATATAAGCGGCACAGGAATATTAACCTGTTTCCCATCGACTTCACTCTTCAGCTACGCCTTAGGGGCCGGCTTACCCTACGTTGATTAACATTGCGTAGGAATCCTTGGGTTTTCGGCCAATAAGAATCTCACTTATTTTACGTTACTCATGTCAGCATTCGCACTTCTGATACCTCCAGCAAACTTCTCAATTCACCTTCATCGGCTTACAGAACGCTCCCCTACCAATATACTATATATATTCCGCAACTTCGGTGCATAGCTTAGCCCCGTTAAATCTTACGTGCAGGCCGACTCGACCAGTGAGCTATTACGCTTTCTTTAAAGGGTGGCTGCTTCTAAGCCAACCTCCTGGCTGTCTGGGCCTTCCCACTTCGTTTCCCACTTAGCTATGACTTGGGGACCTTAGTTGGCGGTCTGGGCTGTTTCCCTTTCCACTACGGACCTTAGCACCCGCAGTGTGTCTCCCGTGATTGAACTTGATCGTATTCTGAGTTTGCATCGAGTCAGTAAGGTCGTAAAACCCCCATCGTCGAAACAGTGCTTTACCCCAATCAGTTATACACGAGGCACTACCTAAATAGTTTTCGGGGAGAACCAGCTATCTCCGTGCTTGATTAGCCTTTCACTCCGATCCACAGCTCATCCCATAATTTTGCAACATTATTGGGTTCGGTCCTCCAGTTGGTATTACCCAACCTTCAACCTGGCCATGGATAGATCGCGCCGGTTTCGGGTCTACTCCTAGCGACTAGTCGCCCTATTAAAACTCGCTTTCGCTACGGATCCCTTATTCAGTTATCCTCGCCACTAAAAGTAACTCGCTGACCCATTATACAAAAGGTACGCAGTCACATGACTAAATCATGCTCCTACTGCTTGTATGCAAGCGGTTTCAGATTCTATTTCACTCCCTTTATAAGGGTTCTTTTCACCTTTCCCTCACGGTACTAGTTCACTATCGGTCATTCAGTAGTATTTAGCCTTGGAGGATGGTCCCCCCATATTCAGACAAGGTTCCACGTGCCCCGTCCTACTTGTTCGTATGCTTAGTTCCACATGGTATATTTCGTATACGGGACTATCACCCTCTATCGTCAAGCTTCCCAACTTGTTCTACTATATATCATGCTAAATCATACCAGGCTCTTCCCACTTCGCTCGCCGCTACTATGGGAATCTCAATTGATTTCTTTTCCTAAGGGTACTTAGATGTTTCAGTTCCCCTCGTTCGCTCTACACTCTATATCGAGTGAGTACCTAACTGATGCTAGGTGGGTTCCCCCATTCGGAAATCTCCGGATCAAAGCTTATTTACCAGCTAACCGAAGCTTATCGCAGATTATCACGTCCTTCATCGCCTCTGAATGCCAAGGCATCCACCGCTTGCACTTATTTTCTTAAGTCTATTTCTATACTAAATTGTTAAATATCTCTATCTTCATGCAAATAAAATATGGTGGAGCCAAGCGGGATCGAACCGCTGACCCCCTGCGTGCAAAGCAGGTGCTCTCCCAGCTGAGCTATGGCCCCAAAAAAACTGGTGGGTCTGAGTAGACTCGAACTACCGACCTCACCCTTATCAGGGGTGCGCTCTAACCAACTGAGCTACAGACCCGTATTCTATTTACACTAAAATATATTATCTACAAACACTAAGTTAAATCACTTGAAATCAATAGCTAAAGCTTATTCTTTTTTTCGTATTTCCGTTAAGGAGGTGATCCAGCCGCAGGTTCCCCTACGGCTACCTTGTTACGACTTCACCCCAGTCATGAATCACTCCGTGGTAAACGCCCATTCGTTAAGCTATCTACTTCTGGAGCAACCCACTCCCATGGTGTGACGGGCGGTGTGTACAAGACCCGGGAACGTATTCACCGCAGTATTCTGACCTGCGATTACTAGCGATTCCGACTTCATGCAGTCGAGTTGCAGACTGCAATCCGGACTAAGAGTACCTTTCTGAGTTTCGCTCCAGCTCGCACCTTCGCAGCCCTCTGTAATACCCATTGTAGCACGTGTGTAGCCCTGGTCGTAAGGGCCATGATGACTTGACGTCGTCCCCACCTTCCTCCGCCTTGTCAGCGGCAGTCTCAATAGAGTACCCAACTTAATGATGGTAACTATCAATAGGGGTTGCGCTCGTTGCGGGACTTAACCCAACATTTCACAACACGAGCTGACGACAGCCGTGCAGCACCTGTCACTGCGTTCCCGAAGGCACCAATCTATCTCTAGAAAGTTCGCAGGATGTCAAGACCAGGTAAGGTTCTTCGCGTTGCATCGAATTAAACCACATGCTCCACCGCTTGTGCGGGTCCCCGTCAATTCCTTTGAGTTTTAGCCTTGCGGCCGTAGTCCCCAGGCGGAGTACTTAACGCGTTAGCTGCGCCACTAGATCCTTTACACCGAATCCAACAGCTAGTACTCATCGTTTACAGCGTGGACTACCAGGGTATCTAATCCTGTTTGATCCCCACGCTTTCGTCCCTCAGTGTCAGTATCGGTCCAGAATGTTGCCTTCGCCATTGGTGTTCCTTCTGATCTCTACGCATTTCACCGCTACACCAGAAATTCCCCATTCCTCTACCATACTCTAGTTTGCCAGTATCAAATGCAGTTCCAAGGTTGAGCCCTGGGCTTTCACATCTGACTTAACAAACCACCTACAGACCCTTTACGCCCAGTAATTCCGATTAACGCTCGGACCCCCCGTATTACCGCGGCTGCTGGCACGGAGTTAGCCGGTCCTTATTCTTTGGGTAACGTCCTTCTCATGAGCTATTAACTCATAAGCTTTCCTCCCCAACTAAAGTGCTTTACAACCCTAGAGCCTTCTTCACACACATGGCATTGCTGGATCAGGGTTTCCCCCATTGTCCAATATTCCCCACTGCTGCCTCCCGTAGGAGTTTGGGCCGTGTCTCAGTCCCAATGTGGCTGATCATCCTCTCAAATCAGCTATGGATCGTAGCCTTGGTAGGCCTTTACCCCACCAACAAGCTAATCCAACGCAGGCTCATCCATCTGCGGCAGCACAAAGGCCACCTTTAATCCGCAGATATTATGCGGTATTAACAGTCGTTTCCAACTGGTATCCCCCACAGATGGGCAGATTCCTACGCGTTACTCACCCGTCCGCCACTCGTCAGCTAGAAGCAAGCTTCTACTGTTACCGTTCGACTTGCATGTGTTAAGCATGCCACCAGCGTTCAATCTGAGCCAGGATCAAACTCTTCAGTTTAATTCTCAAATTCTGACTCTAACTACTGATACTCAAATTCTTTAACAAAGTGTTTGTATATAATATATCTATTAAATATCTAAGACCTGAAAACTACTCCCTGTCTAGCTTCCCACTGGATCACTCCCAGCCGGTGAAGACATATAATACGCATACACTTACCCAATTGCAAGTACTTTCTGTAAAAAATTACACTTTTTTATAGGTTTTTTGCTTCAAGCCTATTTTATACCTAAAATTCACCCTTTTCTTAATACTAATATAAAAATTATTAATTATAGATTTGGGCTCTACCTTTTATAATTTAGTTACATAATCTATCTTGTTTGATACCCTATCAATTGATATATTTCATATTGTTATATATAGAAAGGAGAAATCATATGGAAGATAAAAAAACTGCAATAAAGACTATTGACCAATTGAAACCAAATATCTGGAATAAAACATCCATAAAAGATCGAGTTAGATTACTTGAGCAAATTCAACAGAATATAAAAAGTTATGCTGACGATCTTGCTAAATCAGATAAAAAAATGAAAAATAAGCAAACGAGTGAAAATATATACTCCGACTCTATTGCTAAAGTTGCAACCATTGTCCCACTAACAAATACCCTTACAGCTTGTATAGATTTATATAAAGCATTAGAAAAAGATGGTGAACCACTTAAGCCTATTAGTATAAGTAAAGTAAAAGATAATCTATATGATATCCATGTTTTCCCAAAAGAAATCAAAGATAAAATAATGTATGGAAAACGTAAAGACTATATCCGCGTAAAAGGAGAGCCTAAACAAGTAAGCCCAATGGAGAAACCTACAGAAATAATTGCAGTTTTAGGAGCTGGTAACTATAGCTCTTCTTCTGAAATGGTTAAAGCATTATTTCTAGAGAATTGTGTTGTTGTACATAAGCCTCATCAACTTAATGAAGAAACTGATCAAACTTGGGCTAAAATTTTCAAACCCCTAGTTGATATTGGAGCTCTTGGCTTTTGTTCAGCGGATCAAGGGCAAGAACTGACTAAAGATGAGCGCTTATCTAGAATATATTTTACAGGAAGCTCCGCAACAGCTAAAGCTATTGCAAATTCTACAGATACAAAACTAGTATCTGAGTGTGGTGGTAATAACCCCTGCATTATTGTCCCAGGTGTTAGAGCATGGACAAAAAAAGAAATCAAACACCAAGCAATTCAAATTGCTACAATGGCAAAACTAAATGGTGGGGCAGTATGTGGCCGTCCTCAAACAATTGTAACTTGTAAAAACTGGGCTCAACGTGAAGAATTCTTATTAGCATTAAAAGATGCTCTTGAGATTTATACCCCTGCAGCAGGAACTTATTACCCAGGATCAGAAAAAGTTATACAAGGTTTCAAAGAAAATTGTCCAGAAGCAAAAATACTTAACCCTGAGAATGGTAAATATAAAAGTGGAGAGTTTATACTAATTACAGATGCTCCTGAAGATGATTACTGTGTAACCCACGAAGCTTTTTGTCAAATATTAAGTGAAGTTCCTCTAGATACTACAACTAATGTAAAAGCTTTCTTAGAAAAGGCTATTGATTTTTGTAATACAAAACTTCTAGGTACACTTGGAAGCTGTATCATAATTGATGAAGATACAAAAAAAGCTCATAAAACTGACTTAGAGAATGCCGTAACTGAAATGAACTATGGTGGAATTGCTATTAATGCTATGCCTCCATTTATTTTCTTAAACCCTTATCTAACATGGGGGGGACATGAGTCTGACAAAGATTTAGTCTCTGGTCATGGTCATTTCGGTAATCTTTTATGCTATGAGAATATCGAAAAATCAATAATATATGATAGTTTTATGTCTCCGGGACACATGCTAAATACAAATATATCTGCAATGGATGAATTATCTGAAAATATGAGTGCTTACTCAATAGAACCAACATGGAGTAACTTATTTAAACTAATGTGGGGAGCAATCAAAGGTAATTTCAAAGGTAAGGATTTTTAATCTAATCACTAACTATTTATTATTTTGATATCTAGAAATTTTTTCTTATTTAGCAAAATCATCTGTTGCTTTAACTAAAGCTTCTATAATTCCTGGTTCACTTATAGAATGTCCAGCATCTGGAACTATTTCTAATTTTGCAGTTGACCAAGCTTTATGTAAATCCCAAGCAGAAGTTGCTGGGCAAACCATATCATAACGGCCTTGTACAATAACTCCTGGTATATTTGCTATTTTGTGAGCATTCTTAAGTAATTGAGCTTCCTCTAAAAATAATCCATTTTTAAAGAAATGACATTCAATACGTGCAAAAGCTAAACTAAACTTATCACCACCATATCTCGCTATTGATTTCTCATCTACGAATAATTTACTTGTTGATGCTTCCCAAATACTCCATGCCTTTGCAGCTTTCTGTTTTAGTTCATTATCATCACCAGTAAGTATATTATAATATGCTGATAGGAAATCCCCTCTTTGTTCTTCAGGGATTGGCTCTATATATTTTTCCCACATATCTGGGAAAATCTCACTAGCTCCATACTGATATAACCACGATATTTCTTTAGCTCTTCCAAAGAATATTCCTCTTAAAACAAGTTCTGTTACAACTTCTGGATGTTCTTGAGCATAAGCTAATCCTAGAGTACTCCCCCATGAGCCACCAAATATCATCCATTTATCAATCCCAAGTTTCTTACGAATCTTCTCAAAATCTTCTATTAAGTGCTGAGTTGTATTTTCTTTGATCTCCGCGAAAGGAGTGCTTTGTCCACATCCGCGCTGATCAACTAAAATTACTCTATATTTATCTGGATTAAAATACTGTCTATAACTTGGTTGAATTCCTCCACCTGGCCCACCATGGATAAACACTACAGGCTTACCTTTTGGATTTCCACACTCTTCAAAAAATATTGTATGAAGATCTGAAACTTTTAAAAATTCTTGGTTATATGGTTCTATTTTTGGATACAATGGCATTACCAACTCCTAAAATTAAGTTACTACCAAACATAATACTCCTAATAAATTTACATTTAAATATATATAATGATCTAATATATGCACTCAAATAAAAAAGTTATGAAAAAAATCCTAGTCTTTGGCGCAAGTAATAGTAAAAACTCAATAAATCAAAAACTTGCAGAATATGCAGCAAGCCTAATTCCAGACTCAAACAATACCATTTTAGATATCAATAACTTTGAAATGCCCATATATAGTATTGATAGAGAAAATAAAGATGGTATTCATCCTTTAGCTTATAAGTTTAAAAAGATAGTGAAGGAACATGATGCTTTAATAATATCACTTGCTGAGCATAACGGTTCTTATACAGTAGCATTCAAAAACATCTTTGATTGGATATCTCGTATAAATGACGGCTCGCTCTGGTATGACAAACCGGTATTACTACTCTCGACTTCACCAGGTGCTAGAGGAGCTAGAACTATTTTAAACATGGCAAAAATCACTTTCAGCATGTTATCAAAAGGTGAAATAATATCTTTCTCTTTACCTGAGTTTGATAAAAACTTTGAAGATGGCAATGGAATTGTAGATGAATTATTAAGAAATGAACTAAAACTATGCGTAAAGCAATTTATCGAAATCATCTAATAAACAAAATATCTAAAAACAAAAAAGGCGGTATAGAACCGCCTTTTCGTATCGTGGTGGGTGCAGAGGGGTTCGAACCCCCGACCCTCGCCTTGTAAGGGCGATGCTCTCCCAGCTGAGCTATGCACCCGATTTCAAAGTAATCGAAACTTAATGGCGGAGAGGAAGAGATTCGAACTCTCGATAGGGTTTAACGCCTATACTCCCTTAGCAGGGGAGCGCCTTCAGCCACTCGGCCACCTCTCCTAAACCATGTGAGAAATTATTATATATAGATAAAATATAGAGTCAAGAGTACTAGACAGATATTTTCACTTTAAAACGCTATATTTAATAAATTAGCTAAACAAAACGGGGAAAAATCTTTATAATATTCAAATTATTATAAAATTCTTACATAGTCAAATATAAAATGAGAAAAATCTTAGTTACAAACGCTCTTCCTTATGCAAACGGTGATTTACATTTAGGACATATGCTTGGATATATTCAATCAGATATCTGGGTAAGATTTCAAAAACTACAAGGAAACCAATGTATATTTGTCTGTGGTAGTGATACTCATGGCACTCCAATTATGCTAAAGGCCAAAAACCAAGGCATAACTCCTGAGAGGCTTGTAGAGCATTACTCAAAAAACCATCAAAAAGATTTTGCAGATTTTGAAGTAGCTTTTGATAACTACCACTCAACACACAATGCTTTGAATAAAGAAATTGTTGAAGATATATATAATAAGCTAAATGCTCAAAAACTTATTTCTAAAAAAGAGATTGCTCAAGCTTATGACCCTGAAGCGAAAATGTTTTTACCTGATAGATTTGTAAAAGGTACTTGTCCAAAATGTAAAGCTGAAGATCAATATGGTGATAGTTGTGAAGTTTGTGGTGCAACTTATGATCCTACAGAATTAATAAATCCAAAATCTGTAGTTTCTGGCAAGGCTCCGATAAAAAAAGATTCAGAACATTTCTTCTTTGATCTACCAGCATTAGAAAAAGATATCAAAAATTGGATTGAATCTAATAAAAGTTTACAACCTGAAGTAGCTAACAAATTAGCAGAATGGTTTGAGCAAGGCTTACAAAGCTGGGATATATCTCGTGATGCGCCCTACTTTGGCTACCCAATTCCAGGTACAAATGAGCAAAAGTTCTTCTATGTATGGCTTGACGCCCCTATGGGTTACATCGCAAGCTTCAAAGACTATTGCAATAAAAACGATGTCGACTTCAATGAGTTTTGGGGTGATAGCTCTAATGACAGCGAACTTTATCACTTTATTGGTAAAGATATTATATATTTTCATGCTTTATTCTGGCCTGCAATATTATCATCAACTGGTTATAAAACTCCGACAAGTGTTTTTGCAAATGGTTTCTTGACAGTTAATGGTAAGAAAATGTCTAAATCTCGTGGCACGTTTATCCAAGCTAGAACATATTTAGATAGTTTAGAACCTAGTTATTTAAGATATTACTTCGCATCAAGGCTAACTGCTCGCATAGATGATATTGATTTGAATTTAGAAGAATTTATCACAAAATCAAATTCTGACATTGTTGGTAAAGTTGTAAATATTGCTAGTCGTTGTGCAGGTTTTGTATACAAGAAATTCGATGCTACTTTAGCTGATGAGATTTTTGATAAAGAGCTAGAAAAAGAATTTGCAGAAAGTCATCAAGCAATTACAGAAGCTTTTGAAAAGAGAGAATTTGCAAATGCTGTACGCATGATAATGTCACTAGCTGATAAAGCAAACCAATTCATAGATCATCATAAACCTTGGCAACTAGCAAAAGAAGAAGGACAGGAACAAAAAGTTCATCAAGTCTGCTCACAAGGTATAAATATGTTTAAGGTTTTGGTTTCTTATCTAAAACCGATAGTTCCAAGCATTGTTACAAAAGCAGAAGCTTTCTTAAATATAGAAATCTCTAACTGGAATGATGCTCCAACATTCTTAAAGAACCACAAAATTAATAAATTCAAACCACTTGCTACGCGTATAGAAAAAGAAAAAGTAGATAAGATAATTGAGGATACTAAAAAAATGCTAGAAAAAGAGCAACCACAAAAACAGCCTGAACCTAAAAAAGAAGAATCTAAGTTAGATATAGCTGAAGAATGTAGTTTTGATGATTTTATGAAAGTAGATCTTCGTGTAGCTAAAATTGCTGAAGCATCTCATGTTGAAGGTGCTGATAAGCTACTAAAATTAATCCTTGATCTTGGCGGAGTTACTAAGCAAGTTTTTGCAGGTATTAAATCAGCATATAATCCAGAAGACTTAGTTGGAAAACATACTGTAATGGTTGCTAACCTTGCTCCAAGAAAAATGAAATTTGGTCTTTCTGAAGGTATGGTACTCGCTGCTGGAGATGGTAAAGGTATATATATACTAGAACCTCATGAAGGTGCTCAACCAGGCATGCGTGTAAAATAATGAAGATCTTTCTATACTTAAAAGACAAATGGAAAGCTGTCCCCTCCTATATTACCTATTTTATAAAAATAATAAACGCTCCCATCACTATAGCTCTGCTGGCTTTCTTTGGCATTAAGTATATAAGCTCTCAAGTTGAAAAGGATAAAATAGTTTCAGAAACACTAATTTTACAAATTGATAAACTTCAAAGTGAGTTTATAACATCTGCAGACCAATTTCTCATTATCACAAGAAATACTGTGACTAACTATGAAAACTGTATGAAATCAAAAGAAGGTATAAACATAGTCATTAATGGTGATGTCATCCCAACAAATGAGTTATGTAGCAAACTTGAAAAAAGTTTAAATGAATATTATAAGGCTATGATGAAATACAATAATATTGATATAAATAACTTAAATATGCTCATAATTAAATATCAAAGATTATATGAATACTTAAATGAAAAAAAAGTTTTTGATAATATTTTAAAAAAACATAAGCCTGAAAATAACAAAATTAACTTCAATAACCCAAATAAAGCATATAATCAAATAGTACAGCTGAATTATTTAAATAATAATGAGTTAAATGAGCTATACAGCAGCGTGACAAAAATATATTATGATAAGTTAAAATAATGAAAAAATCACACTACATTATCTTAGTGCTTTTGATGTTTTTCTTAGCACTACTAAACTATCTTGACCGCTCTACTTTAAGTATCGCTAATACAGAGATAGCTAATGCTTTTAATCTTAAACCCACAGAGATGGGAATTCTACTTTCTGCATTTATGTGGCCTTATGCTTTAGCTAGCCTACCAGCAGGATATCTAGTTGATAAATTAGGTAGTAACAAGATAATGCTAGTTAGCATGATTGGTTGGTCTCTATCATGTATTCTTGGTGGAATGGTTGTTGGTTTTTATTCAATACTTTTTACAAGGCTTTTATTAGGTGTTGCCGAAGCTCCTTTTTTCATTATTGCTACAAAAATAATCCAGCAAAACTTCCCTGTATCTAAACGTGGCCTAATTTCATCGATAGTTTCTCTTGGTCCAAGACTTGCAAATAT
The DNA here is from genome assembly GCF_000764555.1 of Candidatus Francisella endociliophora. NCBI lineage: Bacteria > Pseudomonadati > Pseudomonadota > Gammaproteobacteria > Thiotrichales > Francisellaceae > Francisella > Candidatus Francisella endociliophora. The sequence continues at coordinate 850,394 of NZ_CP009574.1, forward strand.
TTTAGCTCCACTGGTATTAGTATCTCTAATGCTACTAATAAGTTGGAGAGGGATGTTTATAATGCTTGGTGTTGTAGGTCTACTTGCAACCTTAGTATGGCATAACCTCCTAAGAAGAGGAGTTCTCCACGAAGTCAAATCTGTCAAGAAAACTCAAGAAACCTCTTTCAAACAAGCATTAAAAAACAAAAATGTTATATTCCTATGTATTGGCAATCTTTGTTCATCGTATGCTTATTGGGTATTTTTAACATGGTTACCTTTCTATTTTATAAAAGTAAAAGGACTTAGCTTATCACAAATGAGTATAGCTACTTCTGCATCATTCATATCAGGAATAGTGTCAGTCATGCTTGGTGGGATACTCTCAGATTTTTTGATTAAGAGAAATATCAATGCCATACATTCCCGTTTAATTCCAATTATTGGTGGTTGTATAGTTGCATCTCTTTCGATTTTAACTTTACCATTTATAGATAATATATTTGTGATTGTCTGTGTAATAGCAGTTGCTATTTTTTGCTTAGGACTTAGAATTTCTCCAACTTGGGCATTAGTAACAGATATATCACCTTCTCACCTAGTTGGTACAATTGGCGGCGCTCAAAACTTTGCAAACTTTATTGGTGCAGGGCTAGCTCCCCTGATAACAGGAATTATTCTGCAAGCAACAAATAATAACTTCTTTATTATATTTATTTTTAGTGGTTTGGTTTGCTTATTTGGATCAATCATATACATGTTTATACACACTAAAAGAGCTTTAATTTAAACTTTAACAACTACAGATTATTTAGTTTCTTTAACTTTAGCACTACCTCTGGTTATATTAATGACTTCTTGAATAAACTCAAGTCTATCTGAAGAGTTGACTTTAACATTTATTACAATATTACTATCATAACTTTGATTTATTACTTCGGCACAAAAGCGTTTTATAATAATTTCAATATTTGTGGTTTCTGTATAGCCGTACTCGATACGAATATGGCTTTGTGGCTGGACTTCTATAATCTCTGCTAACTTCAATACCTCTTTAGCAGCCTGTCCATAAGCTCTTATCAGCCCACCAACACCTAATTTAGTGCCACCAAAATAACGAACTACAACAACTAAAACATTTGTTAAATCATGACCTTGAATATGTGAAAGTATTGGCTTACCTGCTGAACCACTTGGTTCACCATCATCACTAAACCTAAATTTATTTTCTTTGATAAGTGAAAATGCCCAACAATGATGGTTTGCATCTGGAAATTTTGCTTTAAGCTCACTTATATAACTTAGAGCATCTTGTTCTGACTCAACCTTATATAAATACGCGATAAACCGTGATTTCTTGATTGGCTCAATTTCTAATTCAATATTTTGAGAAATAGTTTTATAACTATTCATTAATATACAAAAATCTAAATTTCTATCTCACCAGCACCTTGTCTAAGTATCTGATATGGAAGCTCAAGCATTTCAACCACAGTTGTTGGTTCATAACCACAGTAATCAGACTCAACTACCGCATCTATATAATTCATCACATCATCACCAACCTCAGCACAATCTGTAACCACATGCTCTTGTCCTGGCAATATGAATGTACTAATCACTAGAGGCTCACCAATTTCTGCTGATATCGCATGTGGGACATAATGCTCACTAACTCTAATACCTACTGTATTCTTAGATTTAGTAACAAGTAATGATGATACTTTTTTTGTAGCATTTAAAATAAATGTGAAAGCTCCAGGCGTGTATCTTTTAAGTAATCTATAAGCATTATTATCAACTTTAGCATATTCAGAAATTTCAGATAAATCTTTACATGAAAGTGTAAAATTATGACTATTATCCAAATTTCTTATTTTGATGATTTTATCTATACCTTTCTTTGATTTCATACGACACGCTAAAGCATAACCAGAGTCTGTTGGAATTGCAATAACTCCATCCTTATCTAGAATATTAGCAATATCTTTTAGTTCAGAAGCATTATTGCCATAACTATATAGTTCAATTAATCTCTTCATAATTTTTACAACAACCGTTATACTTTTATGACATTATACACACTTATAAATAATTGACATGAATAAAATGATTAACGATTTGCTTCCAGCAATCGTATTTTTCGCTGTATATAAATTTTATGATATATTTTTTGCAACGGCTGCTTTGATTATTGTTACAGTCGCACAAGTTATATGGGAATACGTGAAACACCGCAAGGTAGCAAAAGCTCAAATATTAATAGCTTTATTAGTAGCTGTATTTGGAGGAGCTACACTATATTTTCATAATGAAGAATTTATCAAATGGAAAGTAAGCATTATCAACTGGCTAATGGGAATTGGGTTAATAATTACCACATATACAATGAAAGAAACCCCTATGGAAAAAATTCTAAAAGAAACTGTTGAGCTAAAAACTCGTAAATGGCGAGAAATCAATAATATGTGGGGAGCATACTTTACTGTTTTAGGGACTATCAACTTATTTGTCGCTTACTTTTTTTCTACTGACATCTGGATGGATTTTAAATTATTTGGTCTTTTAGGAATAACCTTTGTTTTTTTAATAATCCAATCAATATATCTTTCGAGACATATAAAGAAATAGTTGAGATATTTTAGGTTTGCAAAGAAACATTTTATAGATGTATAATTACAACCATATTAATAAACTTTTCTAAAAAATGAGCAATTCCACAGCCTTACAACCTCAAGAACCTATAAAAAACCCAAAATCTTGTTCTTATAAAAACTTTTTGAGCTGCATTTGCCTAGTAACTATATTAACGATATTTTGTATTGCAGAGCTAGCTGTAATGACAACAATATTTGCTGTATTTGCTAGCTTTTATATGATAATTGCTATATTTGGAGGCGCATATTTATTGTGGCTATCTGCTAGAAAAGTAATAAGCCACTATACAAATAAAGAAAAATCTACTGACTAATACCAATCCCAATACAAATTGATATTGCATATTTAATCATAAAACTACAGTAATCCCGCGGCATAAGTACGCGCCCCTATTAATCCAACATCTGTATTTACAATTATATGTATAGGAAAGTCTTTCATCATATTTGACATCCTTCCTTTATCTCTAAACTTCTCAAGAAACTTACTCGACTTAATTTGTTCAATGAGCCTAGGGGCAATACCTCCAGCTATATAAACACCTCTAAAAGGTAAACTCGTAAGAGCAAGATTTCCAGCAACCGACCCATAAATACTTAGAAAAATATCAATAGTTCTTAATGCTGATGGTTCTCTATGTTGCATTGCATATTTGACAATAACTGCCGCTTTGTCAGAATCTGAAACACTAAATAGTTCTCTTCTTAGCTCTGGACATTCTGGCTGGTCGTATAAAGGATTTTTAACAACATATTTATAAATATTATAAATACCATAGCCGCTACAGAACCTCTCTGGAGAGATTCGATGAAAAGTTTTACGCATAAACTTAAAAAGCTCAACTTGCTCATCATCTACTGGAGAAAAATCTACATGACCACCCTCCGTCTTATAAACTCTAGGGTTATGATCTTTATCATAACTGACTAGGCACATTCCAAGACCAGTACCTGCACCTACTACAGCACAAAGATTATCATTATCTTTTTTTCCTTCTTGGATTGTGATTATATCTTTTGTCTTATCTAAAGATTCTATGCCATAACCAATAGCTTCAAAATCGTTTATAACCTTAACTTTAGACTTATCAATACCCAAACCTTCTGATATATATTGTTCAGAAACCATCCATGGGAGATTTGTAACCTCAACCTCACCATTTGAAACAAATCCAGCGACAGCTAAACAAACAGATTCAATTTGTCCGTCTAATTTAACTTCTGCTAAAAACTGCTCAATAATATCTGACAAACAATTATAGCTTGCTCCTTTGTATTTTTTTATAGCTATACTTTTAGTTACACCATTCTCTAAAAGAGAAACTTCTAGACGCGTATTAGTCCCGCCAATATCACCTGACAATATATACATTTTTCTACCTCATATTTAGTGGTATCTAGTCAATACAAATAAATGATATTCTGCTATAATGAAAGCAGCTTTAATATTATAAGTTTTAGTTTAAATGTCTAAAGAAAATAAAACAATAGATTTTGGCTTCACAGAAGTACCTTGGGAAGAAAAACAAAAAAAAGTAGCTGGTGTATTTCATTCAGTTGCTGCTAAATATGACTTGATGAATGATTTAATGTCTTTTGGTATTCATCGCATTTGGAAGAAACAAACTCTTGCAAAATCAGCTGTACGAAAAGGTGACAGAGTATTAGATCTAGCTGGTGGTACTGGCGATTTAGCTTACAAATTTTGTCAAATGGTTGGCTCACAAGGCAAAGTTGTCTTAAGTGATATAAACTCATCAATGCTAGAAGTTGGAAAAGAAAAACTTACAAACAAAGGATGTGTAGGCAATATTGAGTATGTCCAAGCAAATGCTGAATGCTTACCTTTCCCAGATAACTATTTTGATTGTATAACAATCTCATTCGGGTTAAGAAATGTTACAGACAAAGCTAAGGCTCTTGCATCGATGTGTCGAGTTCTAAAGCCAGGTGGTCGTCTACTAGTATTAGAGTTTTCTAAACCAATAGTGCCTATATTATCAAAAGTTTATGATGAGTACTCTTTCAAAGCCCTACCTTTTATGGGTAAGATTATTACACAAGATGCGGAAAGCTATAAGTATCTTGCTGAATCTATTCGTAAGCATCCAGATCAAGAGACACTAAAACAAATGATGTTTGACGCTGGATTTGATAATGTTGAATACCAAAATATGACTGGTGGAATTGTAGCATTACATATTGGATATAAATATTAAAATGATACAGACTATAAATAAGTTTCTAGAACTTTTATTACATCTTGATCCTCAAGCTTCATCTCTATTACAGCCACTTAATGGTAAAACCATAAGTGTATATATTACAGATATTGATTATGATATCTCCTTAACTGTTCAAGGTAACCGTATATACGCAACAGATGAGATAACAAAAAATGTTTTAAAAGGAAAGCTAGCTTATATTTTAGAGTTGGTTTTCAACAAAAATTTGCAAGAACTTATAATTGCTGAAAAGCTAGATTATCAAGGTAGCCTAAAAGATCTTAACGAATTCAATAAATTTCTAAACGCTATTGATATAGATTTAGTTTATAAAATATCAGAAATGACAAGTCCAGAGTTTGCTGGAGTTATTAGTAAACCATTTCAAAAAGCGAAAGAATATTTTAAAACCTCACGCCAAGAATCAATTATTGATATCAAAGATTTTTTAACTGAAGAAAAAAGAATCTTAATATCTCAAAATGAAATAAATATATTCTACAAGCAGGTTCAAGATCTAAAACAAGCGACAGATAGAATAGAAGCTAAACTAAAACTGCTAGAAGGCTCTTACAATGATTAGAAAATTTCTAAGACTTATATACATATTTTATGTAATTAATAGATATTGCCTTTTAAACGAGCCTATTCGAGCAACAAAAGTAAGAACTTTACGAGCTTTGCTATATTTAAACCCTTTTTACTACTCACCAAGAATACGTAAGCTTGAACATGGTGTGCGTATTAGAGAAGCACTAGAAAAATTAGGGCCAATATTTATCAAATTTGGACAAGCACTATCTGTAAGAGCGGACCTTTTACCTCCTGAAGTTATTAAAGAGGTCTCAAAACTTCAAGATAATGTTCCTCCATTTGATAATAAAATAGCCGCAGCACAAATTGAAAAAGCTGCTCAAAAGCCAATTGATGAAATATTTAAAAGCTTTGAACATACTCCTTTAGCATCAGCATCTGTAGCACAAGTTCATGGTGCTATCCTCAAAGATGGCGAAGAGGTTGTAGTGAAAGTACTTCGCCCAGGAATTGATAAAATCCTAAAATTAGATACCTCTTTAATGCTTTTTTTTGCTACGTTACTAAGTAAATTAAAAGAGATTCGTCGCTTTAAGCCTGTAGAAATAGTCAAAGAAATTAACCAGAGTTTTTTTGATGAACTAGACCTTGTTCGCGAAGCTGCAAATGCTTCCCAAATTCGTAGAAACTTTGAGAACTCCCCTATCCACTATGTGCCAAAAATATACTGGGAATATACAAGCCCATCTGTAATGGTTATGGAAAGAGTTAGTGGCGTAAGAGTCTCTGATATAGAAACGTTGGATGCTCTAGGTGTTGATCGCCGTTTATTAGCTCAACGTGGTGTTGAGATTTTTTACTCTCAAGTTTTCAATGACTGTTTTTTCCATGCAGATATGCATCCTGGAAATATGTTTATAGATGTTACAAATCCTGCTGACCCTAAATATATCTCTATTGACTTTGGGATTGTTGGAACTCTAAATAGAGATGACCAACGTTATTTAGCTGGCAACTTCTTAGCATTTTTCCAACGTGATTATAGAAAGGTTGCTGAACTACACATAGAATCTGGCTGGGTTCCTAGTGATACTCGTGTAGATGTTCTTGAATCTGCAATTAGAACAGTCTGTGAACCAATATTTGAAAGACCGATGCGAGAGATTTCTCTAGGTTATACGTTAATGCAGCTATTTGCAGTAGCTCGTCGTTTTAAAATGAATATCCAGCCTCAGCTTACTTTATTACAAAAAACTCTTTTCCATGTTGAGGGATTAGGACAAAAGTTATGCCCTGAACTAAATATCTGGGAAACATCACGCCCTATTCTAGAAAAATGGATGAAAGAGCAAATGGGCTTAAGAGGTTTCTACCATCGTACTATGGAAAATATGCCTAGAGTCAGTGATAAACTACCAGAGTTGCCACGTATGGTTTTTGATATACTTCAACAAACACAGATGAATCTTAAGCAACCGCAAGTAAGTGAACCTAAACCTGATAAAAAACCAAAAAAGAAAAGATATAATCTTATATTAGGTTCAGGTGTGGTTTTAACTAGTTTAGGTATTATTTATAGTTTTAATAAAGACCTAACCCCTATAGTTAAATTACAAGACTTTATTAGCGCTCACAGCACAGGCTTTGTAATTGCTGGTATAGGATGTTTAATCTATTATAGTTTTAGAAAGGAGCGTTAGTATGTCTGACTGTATTTTTTGTAAGATCATAGCTGGTGAAATACCTTGTAAAAAAGTTTACGAAGATGAGAATATTTTAGCATTTCATGATATAAATCCTGTTGCTGAGACTCATATTTTAGTAATTCCCAAAAAGCACATTGAAGGCTTAAATAAGCTTAATAATGAAGATGAGCAAGTAATGGGTAAGTTTATGATTGGTATTTCAAAAGTTGCTAAAGAACTAGGCTTAAAAGGCTTTAAAACTGTTTTTAATACTGGTAAAGAAGGTGGACAAACAGTATTTCATATTCATGCCCATATACTTGGTGGAAAGATACATTCATTCCCTCTATAACTTAACTAGCTAAATTTAAAGTTGGCGGAGGAAAAGAGCTTGAAGAAAAACTATTTACCTCATGCATCCCATACCCAAAACTAGCTGTTGTTAAACTTATTATCATCGTTACTGTTAAAATTATTTTTCTCATTTTAGCCACCTTTTTTAAATTCTTTAATAAACTTATGTGACTATTATCACATCCAGACATTAAGATGTTAAATATATTGATTTTATACTAATGATATATTTTTCTTATCGATAAATAGGAGCGCGTACGATTCTAATTAATTAGGACGTACAAGTGTTACTACGGAGATTTTCTCGATATTACTATCATTTACAATAGTTTGAATAAACTCCTTCATTGTAGATCCTGTAGTTAAAACATCATCAAATACAAGCAAATGATTAGCTTTCATTGGCTTATCTAAATGAAAGACTCCCTTAATTTGCTCTGCCCTTTTTTGCTTTGATGATTTTGCTTGTGACTTGGTATACTTAATACGTGAATAACTCTCAAAAGTTGTAGCTATATCTGTATATTCAGCTAATTTTTGTGCTAAAACTTCTGCTTGATTAAAACCTCGATATAAATATCTATATCGATGAATTGGTACTACAGCAATAGCATCTACATCAACAAAATATTTACCACAGACCTGATCCCACCAGTATATAATAAGCTTAGAAAATACTTGTGTTACAAGCAAATCTTTATGAAACTTAAGCTTCTGAAGTAAATACCTAACTTCAGCAGAGTAATTTAACAAATGGTAATAATCACACTCTAGTCCAAAATCTAATTTTTGATGCTGAATATTTATATCCTTCTGCAAACCCGATAAGCAATAATTACAAACAACACCCTCCGCTGATTGCTTACAGAGAATACAATTTTCTCTAAACCCAAGTTTTATTAATTTTAGAAGCTTTTTTCTAATCAAAATTCTACTCTGTCTATATCAATATCAACAGGGACATTATTTATATTGTATTGCGCTGGTATTTTTTGTGTCGGTTTTACAATTATTACAACCTCTGACTCTTTTGAGTCAAACATACTTCTCTCATTATTTTGCTCTGCAAAAACAGGTCTAGACTCAATAATACCTTTAAACTTCGCGCCATCCTGAAAACGTATCATAACAGGTGTACCTTTTGAAATATATGAGATAAACTCAGAATCCAAATAGGCTCTTATAAAAGGTTCTTCAAATAAAGATAAAAGAGCTAACTCTTGGCCTTTTTGCACGAACTCACCTTTATATACAAATACCCTACTAACAATAGCATCTACATCTACAGCTATATTTAAACCTTTTATCTTTTCCTCAAGAATCTTCTGCTGTAAAGCTAAGTTTCTTAAAGTTTTTTCATAATCATTATCTTTATCTAAAGAGTATTTTTGCTTTTCTACTTGTACATTTTCTAGATCCATTTCAGCTGTATGCAAAACCTGTGATGACTGCTGCAACTCTATGACATTAATAATATTTTCTCTACGCAACTTAACCATAGCATCATAGAACTTTTTATTAATATCAACATACTTTTTAGCTATATCATATTTATGTTCTAAAGCCTTTAGATCATTCTTGTAAAGTTTTTGTTGTAAGCTTTTTAAATCTTTAATTTGAGATTTCACCTCATCAAGTTCTGCCTCTAATAATGGTGAGCTCATCTGAAAAACAGTATCACCATTTTTCACTAATTCACCAGCATGAATATTATTTTGTTTAATAAAACCATCTTCGTGGGCTCTTATAAGATACCTTTCGGTGACAACTGTACCATGTGCCACAATAAAATAATGGCTGCTAAATATTAGCCAAACAATATACAACAACGGAGCCACAACACACGCAATAACTGAGTACCATTGCCAACGGGCAATATTTTTTTTGACAGGAGATCTCTTTACTGCTTGGGAGCTTCTGTTTTTGGGAGTTTTAAACTTCATAATAATAAAATCCTATTTAACTTTTTTGTTGACCCAAGTAGGAGCCATAGAGCTATCTCTATGTGTTTTTATAAAAAACTCACTTAATATAGCTGCTGTTGCCACAAATTTAAGAAAAATTGAATATATTGGCATAAATGGCAATACATACCACATTGCTAGGTCTTGTTTTTTTCTCTCTGATACTAATAATATAAAAGTTATAAATAAAAATACATTTATACCTAAATAATAAAAATAAACTAATATATAAACAGGTATGATGACATGTATTGGAAATACAAAAATACTATAAACTAAACTTGTTACTATGATAATTGGTTGAACCGCATGGAAAAACAATCCTGAAAAGACAGTAACAAAGAAAGTTCGCCAACCTAAATATTTTGGTAATAGTTTTTTTAGATGTCTTCTAATATAAATAAAATAAATATCTCCATCCCAACGCATTCTTTGTTTTATAAGTTGCCAAACTGTTTTAGGAACATCTGTATGAGCTATACTATCTTGAGAGTGGACAACTTTGAGGTGCTTATGTCTTTTGAAATATGACTGCAGTCTTAATGTTAGGTCAAGATCTTCTGCTGAACCATTACGCCAGCGTGTTGTTTTTTTCATAAAACTCTTTCTAAAAGCTCCAAAAGCTCCTGAAACATTATTAATACTATTAATGCTGGCTAAGCCGATACGTGACATATGGATGCCAAGCATATATTCAACACCCTGCATTCGAGTGATTAGATTCTCTTTGATATTTCGTACTCGAAGAGTTCCAGAGCATCCAACAACATTCGGATCTGCAAATTGTTGTACCATGTTGCTTATCATATCATTATCTACAGATGTATCCCCATCAAGCATAATAACGATATCCCCAGTACTTAAATTAAAACCTAAGTTTGATGATGAAGCATGACCTCCTCTATGCAGCTTAGGAATAACCTTAAGAGATCTTCTATTGTTTGGTCTGAAATTTCTTTTATATTTCATTGCAACATCTAGAGTTTCTTTGTTCACATCAGCACCATCAATGAGTATCAAAACTTCAATATGTCCTTTATATAATTGTTCTTCTAAAGTTTTTAATGTAAATAAAATATCAGCTCCTTCACTATATGCAGTGATTACACAGCTAACTTTAGGAAAATATGGCTCTCTTTTGGTAACACTAGATATTTGCTTAAAGTAGGCGAATAATACCCCAAGAAATATAAAAACTGTATATGGAGCCTCTATTAAAACAGCAATAGTAAAAACTGAAATAAAAAGATCTTTAGGATTAGAAAGAATAACTAAAATATGCTGATAAAAAACATATATTATGTCCACAAAAACTACCCTTGTCTTGCTAATTTTTCTAATACTTTATTTGGAGCTGTAAAATCTTCTATATCTGTTGAATAAAAAGTTTTTATTTCAATAGCATCTTTCAAATTATCGCCCTCAGACATATGTATATGCTTTAGCTTATCTGCAACTATCTTAGCTCCTTCTAGAGTTGTATTAGGCAACCAAACCCAGATACATTGGTTTTTTTCACACCTTGTTAACATATCTGTTTTTCTAAGAGCATTTTTTAAGCTTTTTGATAGAGTTGAAATGTCTGTTATATTTACATAATCAAAAACATTAATATAAATTAGAGAAAATTCATAAGCTTTATCTCTATCTTGCATAGAATAGGCCCACTCAATGAGGTTATAAAAGAACTCAGGCACTACATAGTTAATTTCATCAAATACAGACATAGAATATTCAAGAAGATTCATCCTAATATAGCGCTGTGCCTTATTTGTAAGTGAATACTCATTCACTTTCTGTTTTTTCATCTTTTCTGTTAGTGTTATAGTATTACAATCTATACACTCTGTAATAACTTCAGGCTCTATAAAGATACTATCACAACTCATACAAGAGTAACTCTCTAGAGGTCTATCATAATCAACACCAATATGCTTTAATTTTGATTTACATTGTGAGCATATCAATTCATCACTAGTTGATATAAATTGCGCTTCTGGAGATATATTTCCACAAGTATAACAATGTAAAAAATCTTCTAAAAGAACATCTTCACTTTTGCACTCTGGACATATCTCAGAAAATAATGCCTTAGCAGAGGAGCAATTAGAACAACAGAAAAAGGATTTTACAAACTTTTTAAATTTAAGAATGTCTCTATCTTTAAGCTCTTTTATCCACTCATAATAATCAAAATTTGCATCTTGTGAAAAAACATCTATCACTGGATAACTGAAAAAACTCTTTTTTATCTTATTTTTACAAGGTTTTAAATGTCGAATTGATCTTCTAGTATACAGATAAATTAAAAGTCTGGCTTGCCAGTCACGACTTATATTATCAGCATTTTGTGATATTTGCTCTATAGTAGATACTTCATGGTTAACAGTATCTATAAAACTAGCTATTGTTTCAATATCTGTAAAGGGCTCAGTAGTATAATCGATATAATCAGCATTGGTACAAAATACAGGTTTAAGATAGGTATAAATACTTGATCTTATCTTTTTTAAAAGTGTAATAAACTCATCTTGGTCTTGAGGATCTATAACAAAAGCATCAACATTAGATGTGGTAGTACTATTATGATCTAATACGATAGCATCTATATTTTCAAAATCAGTGGAGATTTCATCTTTAGTAGAAAATTCTTTTATACTACATTTGCTTAGTTTATCTCGAACATCTAAGCTAGTTGTATTTAGTATTGCTATATTTAAATCTCTCGACATTAGTTAATTTCTGTAAAGACTCATAACATAAAGCTATATTTTTTAGTAATAAATGTAAACTCTAAATTTAGACATTTACTATCATTAGCTATAGAATAAAAGTAAAGCGGTTATTGGAGAATGATTTGTATATACCAAGACGCAGAGCAAATATTGTTGCAAGTTCAACTGTTTTAGTAATATCCAGTATAGTTATATATGGTTGGATTACTAACAATATCTCTATAATAAAAATTAGCCCTACTTTTCCACCTATGCAGTTTAATACTGCTAGTTGTTTATTTTTATTAGCAGTAGCAAATTTAATCCCTAGAAAAACAACGATATCTTTTACACGTTGCATAATTTCTATATTTGTTATGATATTAGCTTTTAGTACTCTGATGGAATTTTTGCTAGCTGTTAATTTACATATTGATAATATTATATTTCACAAAACTTTTGACAACTCACTATACCCAGGGAGGATGTCTCCAAACACAGCTGTATGCTTTACCTTATTAGCGATAGCAAATACATTTCCTCGAGTTAGAAACAATGCCCTTTTGGTGAAGAACCTTTATTCAACGCTTCATGGTATAGTTGCCTTGATTACTTTTGTTGCTTTACTAGGTTATTCGCTAAACATATCTTATTATTTTAGTTGGGGTCATATTACAGGTATGGCTTTACATACTTCAGTTTGTCTTTTACTACTCTCTTTAACTAAGTTTTCATTTCAAGGTATTAAATATATAGGCCAAAGAATTGGGATAGTTGTTTCAATCATAACCTTTACTATATTTTTCCTTTTTTGGTTATATGCTACTTATTATGATGATGAGCAAATAAATAATAAAGTTGATAAAGGGCTTATATTATTACATACAAATTTAGAACGAAAATTAAATCTTGAGTATAGTGCTATTGATAGACTACATAAGCGTCTTGTAAGCTCATCATACTCAAGTACAAAAGCAATTCTTGCTGACTTTCAGGCATATGAAGATGATTATCCAAGCATTTACTTTATATACTATAATAAAAATAATGAAGACTTGTTTTTATCAAACTATAAAATCGATAAATCACAAGCTTTAAATGTTTTAGCTAAATGTGATGTCACAGATACTAAAGAGCAAAAATTAATATGTATCCAAGATAAGCAAAGTAAGTTCAATGTTGTTTTTAGACCAAATTTTTCTAACGAATTTATCAATCAGATAAATAATGATAAATACAATATTGAGATATACCTTGAAGGAGAAAAAATATATTCTAATCTCGCATCGACAGACAATTACACCTTTAAAGTATCAAAAACATTTAATGGTGCTAAAAATTGGAAAATTATAGCATTCTATACAACCAGTGGGTATGAGGATTTACAGAAGCTATTTCCATCCCTACTATTTTTGTTTGGAGTTTTAATTAGCTTTATGACGCAGATATTTTTTCATTTGCTAAATATAAATTCTAGAAAAAATAAAATATTAAGTATTAGCGAGCAAAGATTAACAACGCTTAGCTCCACAGATTCTTTAACAAATAGTCTAAATCGACATGCACTGATTAAACAGCTTAATTCAATGTTAAAAAGTGGTAGATCTATTGATTCTAAATTTACAGTTTTATTTATTGATTTGGATAATTTTAAACATATAAATGACACTTATGGGCATGATGCTGGCGATATAATACTTATAGAGGTTGTAAATAGGCTAAAAGAAAATCTACGCGAAGAAGATTTAATTGCCAGAATTGGTGGAGATGAATTTATCGCAGTTTTAAAAAACCTTGATGACAAAAATACAATTATAAATATCCTTGATAGAACTATAAAATCTATGGAGCAAGAGATAGCAATAAATAGTACTCAAAAAATTGTGCAATCTATAAGTATAGGAATTACTATACAAAATAGAAATAATAAAAATGATGTCGATGAAATTATTAAACAAGCAGATGACGCTATGTACATTGCTAAAAACAAAGGTAAAAACCAATATCATTTTAGATAATCAAATGGAAATCTCTATTTTTCTAGATTCTTTATATTTAAAACTATAGAATGATTTATAGTAACTAAACATTTGTGGTTGAGTTTTATGGTTAAACCCAAATCAATAGATTATTTTAAAGCATTAGAAGCAGCTATTCATTCAGTTGTAATCATTGATGATGCTGGATTTATCTTGATGGTAAATAACGCCACTTGTAAATTATTTGGATACGAATCAAACGAGCTAGTTGGACAGAATGTAAAAATTCTGATGCCTCCAAATATATCAAATAAACATGATGACTATCTCGCTGATTATAGAAGAACTCAAAAAGCATCTATTATTGGTACTGGAAGAAAAGTTGAGGCTATGAAAAAAAATGGCCAAAAATTTAAAATTCTGCTTTCTGTTAGTGAGGTTAAAAGCGATACAGAAACTACATTTTTAGGAATTATTCAAGACCTATCTACTCAAGATATCTTAGAAAATAAAATGCACGTGGCTTTACAGGCTTTAGAGTTTGGGATGTGGGAACTTGACCTGCTGACAAATAAGCTTATATGGGATAGAGAGATGCTATCTTTATATGAAACAGAGTTTAAAGAATTTGACAGTAGTTATGATTTTTGGTTAGAAAAGATTCACCCAGAAGATAGAAAAGCATTTGATAATGAGATTAAGCAAAGCTGTCAACAAAAGAAATCATTTGGAACTATTTTTAGGATTAATACTTCTGACAAAACTAAATTTATACAGTTATTTGCAAACTACCTACAAAAAGGAAATAATCAGTCTAAAAAACTTGTTGGTGTATGTTGGGATGTTACAGAAAAAGTAGGTCTTGAAAATTACATCTTAAGAAATTCTGAAATACAGAATAAATATATGAAAGGAAAAGATCTTAAAAAAACTTTTCAAGAGGCAATCGAACATACTCTTAGTTTTTCAAATAGTAAATTTGGCTTTATAACCATATTAGACGATAGATCAGAGCTAAGAAAAACTTTTTATTTGAACTCAAAAGATAAAAAGATTCAAGATACCAGTATAGATCCGAGTACAATTCCAGAGCTACTAAAAAAAGCTTTATATGAAGGAGTAATAGGCAAGGATAATAAAGCATTTAAAAAGAGCTTAAAAGGTTTATTCGAAGAAGATTTAGATATTAATAATTATATTATTGTTCCAATATTTGGAGATGATAAGAAAGTAGTCGGCTGCCTTGGCATAATTAATAGTAATTATTATAACATGAAAAAAATAGCAGACTTTCTACAGCTTGTAGTTAGTTCAATAGGAGCTATTATCTCCTCAAATGAGCAGTACAATGAAATAGAAAGACTTGCAAACAAAGATAGCCTGACAAACTGTTATAGTAGACGTTTTTTTGAAAATCAATTAGATAAAGAACTTAGTAATTATGCAAACTCTCAGGAAAGTTTTGCTGTACTAATTATGGATATTGATAACTTCAAAAAAATTAATGATCTTTATGGTCATAAAGTAGGAGATAAAATCTTAAAGGAATTTGCTTCCAGAGTATATAGTAAGACTAGAACAAAAGAAAAGGATATTCTTGCTAGGCTTGGTGGTGATGAGTTTGTCTTACTCTGTAAAGATACTTGTGTCGAGAGTATAAGAAAAATAGCAGAAAGAATAATAGAAACTTGTGAAAAACCATATATTATCAATAACATGAATTTGAACTGTACAACTTGTATAGGTGGTGCAATATATAACACAAAAGATTCTCATAGTAGTTTGATGAATCATGCTGATTATGCTCTTTATGAAGCTAAAAAAGAAAAACCATCAATTTGTATTTTTGATGATGACGTTAGAACAAGATATATTAGAAGTAATAACTTAAATGTTCTAACAAATAAGATATTAAAAGAAGAAAGTTTTAATATTGTCTATCAACCTATTATAGATATTAAAAACAATAATCGCTGTGCCAGAATAGAAGCCCTAATAAGACCTCAAGATCACCTAAATGATCTTAGAATTGATCAAGTAATTCATCTAATAGAAAAAAATGGGTTTGCAGAAAGATTAAATACAATAGTCTTTAATAAAGTTTTTGAAGATATGCAAAACATCAAAGATATAAAAGAAGAACTTGTTGTTTCTATAAATATATCACCTATGGTCAAAAACTTTCCTGACTATATGCTTAAACTTTGTGATTTAATTCAACAAAAGAAAAAAGAAATATCAGATAAAATAATTATTGAACTAGAAATAACAGAATCTGCTTTTATGAAGTTTTCAGAAACTGATTTAGGAGAGGCGATTAAAAAACTCCATAAACATAATATACGCTTAGCAGTTGATGACTTTGGTGTAGAGTACTCATCCCTAAATAGAGTTGTTGCTTATGATTTTGATACTTTAAAAATAGATAAATCTTTAACTGATGGTTTAGAAAAACAAAATAATATAGCTGTAGTTAGTGTGTTTAAGGCATTGTTCGATGTTGCTAAGCAAATTAACTTAGATATTGTAGTTGAAGGCGTTGAGACTAAGCAACAATTAGATAAAATACATGAGTTTGGTGGAGCTTTCATTCAAGGCTTCTATTTTTCAAGACCACAACCCCTCTCAGAAATATTCACAAAATTTTTAGATAATTAATTTCCATCCGAATATTTTTAATTAAAAGAAATTTCTTTAATTTTTTGTTCTGCATTATCAATTTTCCCTAGGTCAATAGAGAAAAATGACTTTATTTTAGCAATATCACTAGCATGAATATCTTCATCATATATATTTTTAGAAATCTTTATATTTTTAATTCTATCCAATACTATTATAGAGTTTTCTTTAGATGTGTTTGGTAGCCAAATCCAAATGTCTTTCTCAGAAACACGAGTTAGAAGGTCTGTCTTACGCAAGATATTTTTTACACCTTTCGCTAAATCATCTATTTGTTTGACATCCCAATCTTTTAAGAAAGTAATATGTATTAATGAAAAATAAAACTCTTTATTTCTATATTGCATATTAGAGTTCCACTCTAATAAAGTATAGAAAAAATCAGGAATAACATAATTAATATTATCAAAAACAGATAAGGCATAATCAACATTTGTCCTAATAAAATGTTCAGCTTGATCAGTTATTTGATAATCGCAAATTTTTATTTCCTCTAAACTACCTTCTTTCAATACTTCTTTGTAGCTTTGATTTTTGACTTCAATAAAATTACTTGATTCTAATTCAGTAAGCCAGTCTAAGGAGTGGTTTTTTTCTTCGCTGAAAATTTCAATTAGAGGATATCTAAATGTTTCTTTATCAATAAAAACATTCAATGATTGGTTATGTATCTTCCTAGTAAATAAGTAAGTTAAGAGTCTAAAGCGCCACTCTCTTTGAGCCCTAGTTTTTAGATGTTCTTGAGATTCTAAAGGCATGAATTCATGTTTGGTCAAGCTTATATATTCTTTTAATGATTTAAAGTCAGTATATTTTTTATCAACATATTTTTCATACTCATTATCAATACAGAAGACTGGCAGCAAATACGTATCAACGTTAGATCTTATATCAGACACTATTCTTACAAGTGATTTTTCATCATCCGCTGTGACAATTACAGCATCTATACCATTATATGATAAATGAATTTCATTTTCCTGCATATTAGGAAAACTCGCAATTTGACAATCTAGCTGTTGCCTTATACTTTCTGGTACTTCACCTATAAGAGCAACTGTATAGTCATTGGAAAACATAATATCACCTATTTTCTTTACTATCGTAGCCAATTACTAGTACTTTCATTATAACTGTAAATATACAAAGTGTCATTTTTTATAGTTTAAATATGTTACTAATCTAGTAACATAACTAAATTTTTGATATCTGCGTCAGCGATGAAAATGCCTATATAAATAAATTTTAACAAAGCAATATCTTTCCTAGCGCTCAAAAAACTATTACAATCTCATGCAACAAACAAATAAATCTTTTTAATATGTTTAATTACAGACTTTTCTTAAAGCATCTTTCTAATAGAAAACTTTATAAGCATTCATTTATAAAAAATGAAATTGCTCAACGACTCCTAAAAAGACTAGATTTTATTAAACTTAATCCTGAAAATATATTAGTAACTGGATATATAGATGATAAGTATTTGGAAATATTAAGAATTAGGTTCCCTATGACTAAAATTCATACAAGTACTGATAATTGTGAATTGTTTGACATTGTTATTTCTAACTCTATTATTCACTTAACTGATAATTTAGCTCAAGAGCTTGATAACTATTATGATCTTCTTCATGATCAAGGAATCTTGCTCTTTTCAACATTTGGTGATAAATCATTTGCTACAATGAAAGATGCTTTTGCTAATGTCAGTAAAACTAAACATACCAATGATATGATAGATTTGCTAACTTGGGGAAATACTCTTCAAGCAAGTAAGTATAAAACCCCCGCTATTGAATCAGATCTAATAACATTTACCTATGAAAACACAAACACCTTATTTGATGATATCAGAGCATTAAATGAACCACTATCTGATACAAAAATGAGTACGGGGTTAACTGGTAAAAACAAATGGAAATCTTTTATAAAATACTTCAAACAAAATTTACAACTAGAGATTGAAGCTCTATATGGTTATGCTGTAAAACAAAATCAAGATGATATTAAGCCTCGAGCTAATCCAAATAGAGTAAGTCTTGATGAACTAAAACAGCAGATTGCTGATTTTAAGAAAAATAGATAAGTCAGATAATTAATTAACAATACATAATAGCCATTGTATCTAGCTGGTCCCAATCATAACTAGGACATTGTGTTGGTTTTTTAAGTGGCTGGCAATATGTACGCCATGTACCTCCACCATAGGTTTTCATTATCAAACATTTTTTAAGACGCTTTTCTTGCCCTTCTAAAAGCCCAACTGTTGTAATTTGTTCGATAGGATAACCATCTTTGAGTTTATACTGATATTTATTATCATCATCGTCTATCTCATCAAATGTTTTTTCTATTTGCTCAGGATCTTTAATATTTTCTAATAAATCATGATAATTCTCGATCTCATAAGCATCATTATAATTTTTTACGTCTTGATCAATATAGTCTTTAGCTGATTTACCCTGATAGTAATCATGAGGCTTTTTAAAATCATTCTTTATATCATGTTCATCTTTAATTATCTGATTAGCCTTTTCAGATGTTTTTTTCATCGACTCATGTTGTTTGCTTTGATTTTCTTTTGCTATTTTTTCTTCTAAATCACTTGTCAAAAGATCTATTTTCTTCCTAGTTTCTGAGTGAACATCATCTCCTAATATTTCTTCGGCATGTGCTAGAAGCTTTTCATAACTATCATCAGATGTATCTACTAAACTACTTAGATTAGTTCCATAATCACCAGCAGAGGGAGCATTATCAAGTTTACTATCACTAGGAAGGTCTAATTCATCTTTAGTCTTAGTTGTTTTTAACGCTGAATCATTATTACTAACTGTTTTTTTCGCATACTCTCTTAATGGATTACTGCTATCAGCATGTATATTTTGATTATCTACAACAGTTCTAGTATCAGCAACAACACTATTTAAAACTATAAAAAAAATAACAAAAGAAAATAAAACTTTTTTTCTCATAACTTAATAGAAAATTTTTACCTAAGCAAAGTATATTAGATATTAAACATATAAAAAAGCTCTTTAACTAAACATCTAGATAATAATTTGTTCTTCATGCAACTCTATATTATAGTGTTTCAATACTTCAGCTTTAACTAAATTTATTAAACCAATAATATCAGTCCCTTTAGCGCTACCACAATTGACTATAATCCCGCCGTGTTTTGGTGAAATTTGAGCATCGCCAATTTTTTTTCCTTTCAAACCTAGCTCTTCCACCATTACCCCAACTGGCATATTTGCTTGTGGTCTTTTAAAAACACTTCCTGCAGTTGGTTGTTGTGGTAAATTTGCTAGCCTACGTGAATAGATATCATCCAGCTTTGATTTTATTTCTTGATGAGTTTTTTTCTCAAACTCAAATTCTGCGGAAATTATGCATGCATTATTATCATATTTAAACATAGAATATCTATAGCCATATTCTATGTCGCTTTTCTGATACTCTTTTATCTGTCCTGACCCTAACTCAAGAACCCTAACACTCTTTACAAAGGTGTATATTTCATCACCATAAGCACCAGCATTCATAATTAAAGCTCCACCAACACTTGCTGGCACATCATAAAAGGTCTCTACTCCACTTAGCCCTGCTTTATAAGTTGCTAATGCTAAATCCTGAAGCAAAGCCCCTGCTTGGATTTTTACACAATTACCAGCTATAGAAAAAGCATTAAACTTTTCACAAAAAACCACAAACGCTATTTCATCTTCATAATACTCTTTTGCAAAAATAATGTTACTACCATTACCAAGAAAAAATATCTTTTGATGATTATTTATAATTTCTAACAGTCCTTCTTCGCTACTAGGAAAATAAACATGCTTTGCATAAGACTTAATTCGATAAGTATTGTATTTTTCTAAAGATATATATTTTGACATTTGTACCTAAGCGTTATCTTCCAAAACTTCTATTTTCATGAAGTGCGACATATTCTCTATAAGGTTATTATACCCTCTAAATATCTGATGGGCATTATTTATAATTGATGAATCATCTAACAAGGATCCAGCCATCAAACAAGCCATACCAGCACGCAAGTCTTTAACACTCATTATGGCAGCGCGAATATTACTCAAATTTTTGATTGGTTTTATCTTGATCAAATTATTATCAATAGAGACATCAAACCCCATCTTACGAATTTGATAAACATAATTAATGCGTTCTGGATAAACAGTATCTTGAATCGTACTAGAGCTATTTGCCATAAGTAACATCACTGCATAGATAGGCTGCAGATCTGTTGGAAAATGTGGAAAAGGTGCTGCTATTATATCAACTCCTTTAATATTACTATTTTTACCGAAGAATT
Source organism: Candidatus Francisella endociliophora (assembly GCF_000764555.1). Lineage (NCBI taxonomy): Bacteria > Pseudomonadati > Pseudomonadota > Gammaproteobacteria > Thiotrichales > Francisellaceae > Francisella > Candidatus Francisella endociliophora. The sequence continues at coordinate 871,503 of NZ_CP009574.1, forward strand.
TGATTTGCTGAGCATCCTTATCGTATTCCCACTTAGCACCTGCATTAGTCAATTTCTCAAGAGGTTTTTTGATATTATAAGTATCTTGAGTATTAATATTTGTAATTGTTACATTTGTTTTATACAAATATGCCATAGCAGCATATGTCATAGCTTGAATGCGATCATATATTATTTCAAATTCACAACCTGATAATCTTGCTACTCCAAGAATTTTGATCTTACGACTTTCAAGATCAAAGTCTATATTAGCACCACATTTATTTAGATAATCAATCAAAGAAACCACTTCTGGTTCAAGAGCAACATTTTCAAGTATAACTTGTGAATTTCCTATCACAGCATACATTACAAGGTTCATAGTTGCACCAACAGATGGAAAAGCCATTCTAAACTCAGCATTTTTTTCTTCTTTATAAGAAACCTCTATATGATCATCAGCTAACTTTACTTCTGCACCCAAAGCTTCCAAACCTGTCAAATGTATATCAAAAGGCCTTTTTTCACTAAAACTACATCCTCCAGGGAAACCTATTTTAACGCGCCCCTTTCTCTTCAACATAGAACCTAAAAGCATTAATGAACAACGAGTCTTTGAAGTCATATCTCCACATAACTCGAGCATATCTGTAGTAATACCAGATGTATCAATACTGACATTTTCACCTTTTTCTACAACCTTAGCACCTACACTTTCTAATATTTCTTTAGCGCCTTTGTAATCCAAAAGAGTTGTAGGAACATTTGTAAACTTTGTTTTTGAGTCAGGAATTAGACTCGCAAAAATTAAATGAAGCAAGGCATTTTTTGCTCCACTAATATTGATAGTTATTTCATCAGCAATCTTATCTAGCTTTCTTACTCTTACTGCCTTCATCTTTTGCTCTCTTATTTTTTCTATCTGCAAATGGATTTTCTGATTGCTTGAACTCAAATGCTATAGGTGTTCCTCTAAACTCTAAAGCTTCTCTAAAGAAGTTTTCCAAATATCTTTTGTATGAATTTGGTAATTTGTTTACTTGATTTCCATGAATCACAATTACAGGAGGATTATGTCCTCCAACATGTGCATATTTTAGCTTAATTCTAAATTTACCAACCATCGGAGGAGTATGTGCCTCAACGGCTAATTGCATCAGTCGTGTAGCATCTGCTGTAGTTACTTTTTTATTTGCACATTCATAAGCAGTATCTATTGATTCAAAAATATGTCCTACATTTGTACCATGTAGTGCTGAAATAAAATGGATATCTACATAATCTTGTAAGAAAAATAGCTTCCTCTTTAGATCTTGTTTAACTTGATTTTTATCTTCTTCACTCATGCCATCCCATTTATTGACGGCTAAAACTAAGGCTCTACCATTTTTGATAGCAAAATGTATCAAGCTCAAATCTTGATCTGATATACCAGTTCGAGCATCCACTACAGCTACAACAACATTTGAATCTTGAATAGCTTGAAGAGTTTTAACAACTGAGAACTTCTCAAGAGTTTGTTTTACTTTACCTCTCTTACGTACACCTGCTGTATCAACAATAGTATACTTCTTACCATGGCGCTCAAAAGGAATACTAACACTATCAATAGTCGTACCAGGCATATCAAATACGACCACTCTATCTTCACCCAACATTCTATTTGTAAGAGTTGATTTACCAACATTCGGACGACCAATTAGAGAGTAATGGATACCATGACGAGCTTGCTCTTTATGCTCGCCTGACTGTGTATAGTCTTGATAATACTCATTCAAAGGTTTTTTTAAAAACTTATCTACAAGCTTTTGAGTGTTTCTACGATGTGCTGCCGATATAGCAAAGACCTTATCAAAGCCAAAACTATAGAAGTCTGCCATTGCACCTTCTTCATCAACACCATCAACCTTATTAACGACAACAATAACTCTTTTATCTCGTTGACGTAAAAGATTAGCAACATACTCATCACCTGATGTAATACCTGATCTACCATCTACTACAAAAAAGACCAAATTAGCTTCATCTATAGCCATTTCAGATTGCTTTGCCATGAACTCGTCAAAACCAGCATCTTGATCAGATATACCACCGGTATCAACAACAAGATAGTCTAAACCATCATATTTTGCCTGACCATATTGACGGTCACGAGTAACACCTTCAAAGTCAAAAACTAGGGCATCACGAGAGTTTGTCAGTACATTAAAGAGCGTTGATTTCCCAACATTTGCTCTACCGACTATTGCAACTAAAAAAGACATTATTATTCTTAAATCTTATAATTAAAATATTATGCTAATGTTACTCTATTTGAGAGATTTTATAAAGCGATAGATGAAATATAGGTTTTGAACCTCCTATATGCACAGAATTAACCCTCAATTATATAAGTCGGTCAATAGTCTTTTTGCTGTTCATCTTAAGGCTATATTTACAAAACAATTGATAAAATAAGGTAAGTATGCTTATCAAAACTCTTTAATCCAGAAATTTAAGCCACTAGTCTGCTCTTTAGTTGAGCCATCAGCTTGTATCTTTGGCCAACTACATTCTACCCGCATATCTAAGCGCTCTACAAATCCCATTGATTTCCACATTTTATTAGGATCAAAGTAGTCCGCTGGAATATTATCAGAATCTTTAATAATAGTAGCAAAACATAATTTATCAAACCCCAAAGACTTAGCCTCTTTCTCTCTAAGTTGATAAATTTGCTTTGATATACCTTGATTACGATAGTCCTGATCTATCATAATTTCACCATAATAATAAAATCTCTCAACATCATAGCCTTTTTCAACAAACGGTTTATGAGTATCATCACATAAGTGAGCATTTGATAATGCGATAGATGTAGCCACTGCTACTACTTTATCAGCGTCTTTAACCAAAATCACTCTAGCTGTTGAATCTTTTATAAAATCTTTAAAATACTCTCTTTCGTATTCAAGATTACCATCATATAAATAAGGATATTCTCTGAAGACCTTAATTCTAAGATCAATCACATCATTTAAGAATTTATCTATTTCTAAGCCTTTAAGAATTACAAAATCCACTTCCCTACTCCTGTAAAATTAAAAATTAAATATAAACTGAAAGATCAAGTGTGAAAGTATTCATATATTGACCATTATAAAGACTTTGCCAAGAATACTCTGGCCCTAATAAAACATTATCATCAAAAAATGCTCTCTGTGTTGATATCAAAACCTGATTTTTGATACCCGACTCTGCTTTAAAATAACTCCCTTCAGCAGATAATGGCATTGGTATATTATCAGCATTATATGAATGTCCATAACTGACGTTAATATTCTGTCCACTTCCAAATAACTTAAACGCATATGCTGCCTGAACAGTAAAAGCACCTGCAAAGGCATTACTATAACCATTAAACTGTGTGCTTTGTGTAGTTGTAGTAGCCCAACCGCCACCTAGGTTTAAACTGCCTGGTAAAAATGGGATATCATTAAAGCTCCATGCTGTATCTACATTAAATTCACCAACCCTTTTATTGATAAAATTAAACCTTCCACTAGCACCACGAATATCGTGCATATATCCTATGTTAAAACCAACTTGAGCAATATCCTGAAAATTAACAGCATCAAAATAAGCTAATGAGAAAGTCGCATGATTTTTTGAATCTAAAAGCGTAAAGTTAGCATTGGCAGTATCTCCTTTATAATTAACAGCCGCATTTGTCACCCTAAGTGGGCGAAACATATTTGCTGTAATACTATTTGTCCATGGTCCACCACCACCATACGAACCAACAGATGGTCTATATTTACCGACAGAAACAAACACTGGAGTTGTATCAAGATTACCAAATATTACAAAAGCATCTTGTAAATCATAGTTATTATATTGGTCTGCAACAAAATCAAGGTTGGCTGTTACATAATGACCTAAATTAGCTAAGAAATATAAAGTTGCACTAGTCAGATATACATTCTCACCACTACCATCAAATGTACTACCATTATTCATAGTAATATCTGAACCTCTCCAGATTTGTGCATCCGCCTGTATAAACCCACCAAAGAAAATTGAGTAGTCATTAAAAAAACCTCTTTGGCGTAAAATACTTGATGCAAAAAGGTTACTTGGTAACTGACCTATAGGTACAGTATTATTACTAGAAAATGATCCCACATAGGTAACCTCACCTTGAGTAGTGATCTTAACCTGATTCGCAACATCGACACCTTTATCATCATTAGAATCCCCTAATGCTATCTGCTCTTGTAAATATTGCTCACGGATTTTATCATTTTCATGATCTGCGCTTATATCTTCTCTAAACTGTGCCTCTTGATGAGAGCCAAACTCAGTTACTATATCATCGTTATTTTGTTTATTATCAAGCTCTTGTATCTGTGCTTGAAGAAGTTCAATTTGACTTGTAAGTCTATCTACTTCTGACTTTTTAACACTAGAGGTTTTGCTAGCTGAGAAACTAACACCAAAGAAAATAAAAGATATTATTAGGGTAATAACTCTTTTAAACATGAAATATTTACTAGATATATACCGACATATCTAAAGTAAGTGTATTCATATACTGTCCAGTATACAGCTTCTGGTAAGCCCATTCTGGACCGAACAGTACATTATCATCAAAATAAGCCCTCTGAGCAGAGAAAACAAGCTGTTCTTTAATACCAACAGCACTCTTACCAAAACTAGGAGAAGCATTTGCTGTTACCATTGGTATATTTTTAGCGTTATATGACTGACCATAAGTAACACCAAAGTTTGTACTTCTGCCTCCTAAAACTAATGAATAGTTGGCTGCGCCATACCATGCACCAGATAAAACTCCCTCACCAGTGCCATTAAAGTCTTCCTTCTTACTGGTGGTCGCCCATCCTGCACCTAAGTTAAGGAAACCGCCACCAATTGTATAAGTCAAGTTACCATCAACGTTAAAGGCACCGACATTATCTTCTGAATGTCCCGTCAGATTATCTAGAGCTGAACCTATAGATGAATTGCCTGCACCAGCTATATTAAATACATAACCAACGTTAAAAGCTCCAACTAAATTTTGAGTCCAACTATCAGCATAGAAAAGACCCGTAGAGAAATTCGCTCGCTTATCATTAGAACCAAATACAGCAATGTTCGCGTTCCAGACTTGATCTTTATAGTTAACAGCTACATTTGTAACATTACCAGGTGATAAGAATTTAGTTATACCAGATGTCCAAGTACCACCACCGGCATATGTACCGACAGAAAGCTTACTTCTACCAGCAGATACGAAGAATGGTGAAGTATCTAAGTTACCAAAAATTACAAAAGCATTCCCAAGCCCAAAAGATCCTGACTCATCAGTATCAAAATCAAATTGCGCTGTTACATAGTGACCAAGATTTGACAGGAAGTATAAGTTTGCACCAGTTAGGTATATATTTTGACCATTAGCATTTGAATTTGGAGGAGTTTTTCCATCAACAGGAGCTCTTGGCAAACTATTACCAAACCACGCCTGGGCATCAGCCTCAATAAGACCACCAAAAAATACCGAGTAGTCATCAAACTTCTCTCTTTGGCCTAATAATGTAGAAGCAAATAAGTTTGATGAAATCTGTCCAATAGGATTACTGTTGTTACCAGAGTAGGCACCTAAGTATGTAATCTGGCCTCCTGTTGTAATAGCAGGCGCACCACCAACGTCAATACCTCCATTTTGATTAAACACACCACCAACAGGTGCATCACCAAGATTTACAATTGAGTCACTTGCATTGACATTTTCCATAATATCAGAGGCACTTTCACCTCCAACTAGAGCTTGACTTAAATCACCTCCTGCGCCAGCTGCTGCTGCAATTGAGCGAGGACTTTTGTTACCATCTACTTTTGAACTATATGTTGTAAATTGCGAACTACCGTTAGAAGTATTTTGCAGGCCACCTTTCTGTGCTTTTATCTGCTGTAACTGACCTTGTAATTGTTGAACCTGCTCTTGTAGTTTTAAAAGTAACTCTCTTTCATTAGCAGCTTGTTCATTCCCTTGATTACTATTAGTTGTCTGTGTTTGAGAACTTGACTTAGAATTTGTTTTACTACTTCCAATATTTTGGTCACCAATACTTGTTGCGCCAAGTGGTCCGCCTTGAGAAACAACCTCAGGAGAATCATCAGAATATGCATAGCCACAACAGGCTAAAACACTACCTAAAACAATACAAGTTTTCTTTAATTTACGCACCACAGACAAGCACCTTCTAAAATCAGCAACAAATGACTTCCTGAGTTTAGCACAATACTTAGTTTACTTTCAATAAAATTATACGGAGCAAAGTAGTAATTTTATTTATAATTAGATATGAAAAAGAATGAATAATTTAATAAATAACTAGATAGGCATATATGGTGCATATGTAGGAGTCCAAGAAGAAAGATTAATCAATTTTTCAATCTCTGCATCAAGCTCTTCTTCATCTAGATCTTCTAGATCTATATCCACCCCATGAACACCTTCAAATATAGCTTGTTTTGCTACAGCTTTTGTGATTTCTCTACTTACTTCAACTAAGTCCGTTATCTTAGCAAGTAGTGGCTGAGTAATATCTTCATTGATAACCATCGGTGATAATTCACTCAAACGATAACATGCTGCTCTAATCATACCGTCAGTCAAAGTTTTAGCATGAACTGCAACTGAGCCTAACCCTAGACCAGGGAAAATAAACGCGTTATTCCCTTGAGAAATACGATATTCACGACCATTGTACATAACATCTGGGAATGGACTGCCAGCTGCTATTAAAGCTTTTCCATCTGTCCACTTGATTATATCTTCAGGTAAAGCCTCACATAGAGATGTAGGGTTTGATAAAGGCATAATAATAGGATAACTATTATTTTCAGCCATAGTTCTAACAATCTCTTCCGTAAATGAACCTGGTTGTCCAGAAGTTCCTATCAAAATATCACATTTCGCATTTTTAACAGCTTCTTCAAGAGTTATATAGTCAAAATCTTCAACGTTCCAGTTATTGATCTCTTCACTAGTTTTCACAAAAGGCTTTTGCTCTGGAGTAATTCGTTTAGTCTTAAGCTTATCACACACTAAACCATATCTATCAACCAGATAGATACTTTCTCTAGCTCTTTCAATTGATACACCTGCTCTATCAGCAATTACATCTGCAAGCTGCCTAGCAATACCACAGCCTGCACTGCCTGCACCATAAATTACTATTTTAATGTCACAAATAGTGCTTATAGCTTCCTCTGCAGTTAATTCGCCGGCATTAATTTTAATTGTACTCGCAGTTTTAACGCCTGCGATACAGTTAGCTGCTGCAACAATACCAGTACCTTCAATATCATCATTAAATGTACAAAGTCTATCTTTGTAATGCTGTAAAATACGGGTTGCATTATCACGTCCCATATCTTCCCAGTGTAAAAAGACATTAGGAAACCTTGCTTTAACTTGAGTCACAAACTCTTCGATAAATTCATCATAAGTTTCACCAGAAATTCTTGGCAAACGTACACCAAGATACCCAGGAGCATTTATCAATGCATCATTGTTTGTTCCCATATCTAACTGAACAGGTAAAACTCTTGCTGGATCTATACCACTAGCAGCGACATAAACCATGATCTTACCAATACTAATGTTCATACCACCAATACCCTGATCACCAATACCAAGTACAGCTTCACCATCAGTTACAAGAACTAAATCTATACTGTTATATTCGTATCTTTCTAGCATCTTAGCGATATGCCTTTTATGGTTCACAGATATAAACAAACCATTTTGCTTTCTAAATTGGCTACTATATTTCTGTACAGCTTCACCAACCGTAGGAGTATATATAATAGGCATCACTTCTTCTAAATTCTCACGCACGAAATGATAAAAAAGCGTAGTGTTTAAATCATGAAGTCTATTTAAGAAAACATATTTTTCCAGAGAATTAGGTTTTGCATCAAACTGACGTCTAACTCTAATAGCTTGCTCTTCAAGGCTTTCAACTTTCTCTGGCAGATACCCCAAAAGATTAAATGCTAATCTCTCCTCAACACTAAAGGCAACATCTTTGTTCAACACCCTGTTGTTTAGTAGCTGCCTACCTGTAAGATTGGTTTCTATTGCAAAAACCTTTCCATTTTTATTACGTAACTTTCTTATTTTTTTTCCGCGTCTTTCCATGACTAACCACTTAAAATATTTAGTTTAAAAATACAATAAAAAACATCTAACTGATAAGTATCTAACAGTAGTTGCTTTTTTTCAACAAAAAATGAATACTATACGCTATTATACTCCCAAGAAATATTAGATTAAACCTTCTTTATTTATATAATGAAAATTATTACAAATTTAAATAAAACAATAGATAATACTCCCAAAGCTGTAGCAATAGGCTCATTTGATGGAGTACACTCAGGACATCAAGCAATAATTAGTAAACTGCTAAATATCGCTAAAACTAATAATTTGTCACCTTATATCCTTTTTTTTGAACCTTTACCAAAGGAATTTTTCTTGAAAGAAAAAGCTCCTCTTAGAATATATGATTTTAGAAATAAGGTCATAAACCTAAACAAGTTTGGTATCAAAAATATAATTTGCCACAAATTTGATCAAAAATTTGCAAATATTGAGGCTCAAGACTTCATTGAAGAGTTTTTGGTAAAAAAACTAAATGTAAAACACATAATTGTAGGTGATGATTTTAAATTTGGCAAAAAGCGTGTGGGGGATTATAACCTTCTTAAAAAATTCTCAACTATACACGATTTCACGGTTGATAAAGTTTCTACACTAAATATTGATAATCATCGTGTAAGTAGTAGCCAAATACGTCAAGCTATCACAGATCATGATTTAACCCAGGCTTGCAAACTGATTGGACAAACATTACGATTTAATTCTAGAGTAATTCATGGACAAAAAAATGGCAGAAAAATTGGCTTTCATACAGCAAACCAAAAATTACCTAAAAATTCCGTATTAAAAGGAGTATATCTATCTAAAGTCTACTTAGATGACAATACATACTATGGTGTAACCAATGCAGGCACCAGACCAACTATTGATGGAAAAAACAATTTACTAGAAACTCACATTTTTAATTTTGATAAAGAAATCTATGGTAAACATATAACTACAGAGATCATATCTTTCATTCGCTCTGAAAAGAAGTTCAACTCTTTTGATGAACTTAAATCTCAAATAACTCAAGATACAGAAACTGCAAAAAAATTAATTTCTTAATTTATCATAAACTATTTTAGTTTTTTAAAGAAAGGAGTATCCTTCAAGTCTTGATAGAATATTTCAAATAACTATATTCTAAAATGAAAAATTATATATCTCAGCCAACCTCATGGATTTATATAGCAGCTATCTTATTACCTTTTAATGGGGGCTATATTAACGCTATTGCTCTAATAAGTTTTTTACAAAATTCTGTAGGTTATGTAACAGGAAATCTAACTTCTGCTGGTGTTTTTCTAGCCGATCAAGAATATTTAATATTTCTAAGAATGCTTCTATTAGTTATATTTTTCTTAGGAGGCGCTATAATCAGTGGTTTAATAATAAAAAAACCTCATTACAATCAAGACTATAGTTACCCCACCAATCTAGGATTACAACTAACTTTAGTGGCTATTGCTATTTTGTTACTTAAATATCATATAAGGTACTGTGAATATCTACTTGCCATGAGCATGGGATTACAAAATGCTATGACGACTTACTATGGTTCTGCAATTATTAGAACTACTCATATGACAGGAACTACAACAGATCTAGGATTACTTATAGCTTATAAGATCAAGAATAAAAAAATTGCAGCCTGGAAATTTAAACTATATGTAATATTAATATTATCTTTTTTACTAGGCTCTTTTATTGGTGCTCTAACATTTAAAGAATTTCATGAAAACTCTCTCTACCTGTCTATAGCTATTTATTTAACTATGATTATTCTATATAAAAAGAGCTATCAAGAAAGTTAGTTTAATATCCACCTATTTATATAATTTATCTATTAACATAATTACCTTTGTACTTTATAATTTGAGCTTAAGTAGTTTAGATTTCTCAATATAAATATTTTAAATACCTAAGGAAACCAAATGAGTGACTATAAAGACACATTAAATCTCCCAAAGACATCCTTCTCAATGAAAGGAAACTTAGCAAACAAAGAGCCAATGATTCTTAACAAATGGGAAAAGCAAGGTATTTATAAAAAAATTAGAGAGCATTTTGCAGGTAGAGATAAGTTTGTACTTCATGATGGCCCTCCGTATGCGAATGGAAGTATCCATGTGGGTCACGCTGTAAACAAAATCCTCAAAGATATAATAGTTAAATCAAAAACACTAAGTGGATATGATGCTCCATATATCCCAACATGGGACTGTCACGGTTTACCAATTGAATTACAAGTCGAGAAAAAACACGGTAAAGCTGGTCAAAAAATATCAGAAGATGCTTTTAGAAAAGAGTGCCGTAAATATGCAAAAAAACAAGTAGAAATTCAGAAGAAAGACTTCAAAAGACTTGGTGTGTTAGGACAATGGGAACAACCATATCTAACAATGAACTTCGACTATGAAGCAAATATGATTAGAACCCTTGCAAAAATAATAGATAATGGTCACTTAAGTAAAGGCTTTAAACCAGTACATTGGTGTACCGCATGTGGATCTGCACTAGCTGAAGCAGAAGTTGAATACATGGATAAAGTATCTCCAGCAATTGATGTAAAATTCAAAATCAAAGATCAAGATAAACTAGCAAAAGCTTTTGGACTTGAATCACTAAATCATGAAGCATTTGCGGTTATCTGGACTACAACTCCTTGGACACTACCTGCAAACCAAGCTATTGCTGTACATAATGAGCTAAACTATAGCTTAGTTAAAATAGAGGATTTTTATATAATTCTTGCAGAAAATTTAGTTGAGCCTACACTAAAAAGATATGCTCTAGAAAATGCTAAAGTAATTGCAACCATTGCTGGCGATAAGTTAGTTGGTATCTTTGCAGATCACCCCTTCTATAATCGCCATGTGCCAATTTTACATGGAGATCATGTAACTGATGATTCTGGTACTGGTATGGTACATACGGCTCCTACTCATGGTGTAGAAGATTTCGCCCTAGGTAAAGAGCATGGTTTATCTATGGAAATTTTTGTTAAAGGAAACGGTTGCTATGGTGAGAATACAAAACTTTTCGCAGGTGAATTTGTTTTCAAAGCAAATGACAGAATCGTTGAGCTTTTAGGTGAAAAGAAACGCTTAATGAACTTTGACAAAATTAAACATAGTTATCCTCATTGCTGGAGACACAAAACACCTCTAATTTTTAGAGCTACTCCTCAATGGTTTATTAGCATGGAGAAACAAGGACTTCGTGATAAAGCTCTACAAGCGATCAAAGAAACTAGCTGGGCTCCTAGTTGGGGCGAAGCTCGTATAGAAGGCATGGTTCAAGACAGACCTGATTGGTGTATTTCTCGCCAAAGAACTTGGGGGGTGCCATTACCGTTATTTATCAACAAAGATACCGAGGAGCTACACCCAAATACTATTGAAATACTACATAAAGTAGCTGAGAAAATTGAAAAAGGCGGTATCGAAGCTTGGTTTAATTCTGAAGATAGTAACTTTATATCAGAAACTGATCAATATAAACGAGTAAAAGATACTCTAGATGTATGGTTTGACTCTGGCTCATCTAGTATGTGTATCCTTGATATCGACAAGCAACTTGCATATCCAGCTGATCTTTACCTAGAAGGTTCTGACCAGCATAGAGGCTGGTTCCAAACATCTCTACTAGTTGGTATGTCTGCTAAGGGTAGCCAACCATATAAAGAAGTCTTTACTCATGGATTTGTAGTTGATGAGCATGGCCGTAAAATGTCAAAATCACTAGGCAATGTAACATCTCCTCAAGATATTTATAATACTCTTGGTGCTGATATTCTGCGTTTATGGACTGCTTCAACTGATTATAAAAGCGAAATGGCTGTATCTGATCAAATTTTAAAAAGAACTGCTGACACTTATCGTAGATTACGTAATACAGCTAGATTCTTATTATCAAATCTAAATGGCTTTAACCCAGAAACAGATATTATTGAGTTTGATAAATTAGTTAAGCTTGATCAATGGGCAATTGCAAAAGCAAAAGATTTTCAAGATAAAATTATTGATGCTTATGAGAAATATCAAACTCATACAGTAGCTCAGCTAATCCATCACTTCTGTTCTGTTGAAATGGGTAGTTTCTATCTTGATATTATCAAAGATAGACAGTATACCGCTAAAACAGATGGACATCCGCGTAAATCAGCTCAAACTGCAATTTACCACATCGTGCATGCGCTTGTTAGATGGATAGCCCCAATACTGTCATATACCGCTGATGAGATTTGGGAAGCTACTCCAAAAACTACAGATTTACCAATCCAACTTTGTGAATGGTATACAGAACTTAAATCTTTTGATTCAAAAGATGAACTAGATCTAGATTTTTGGACAAAAATTCAAGAAATCCGTTCAGAAGTTAATAGAGTCTTAGAGATTAAACGAAATGAAGATCTTATCAAAGCATCTCTTGAAGCTGAAATAACTCTCTATGCAGATGAAGATAACTATAAACTAATTGAGAAACTAGGTAATGAGCTTAGATTCTTATTAATATCTTCAAAAGCCAACTTAAAACTTCTAGAAGAAAAAACTAACAATGCAACAGAAGCAAATATTTCTGGGTTATTTATAGAAATCAGCAAAATTGAAGAAACAAAATGTGAAAGATGCTGGCATCGTAGCCCTACAGTTGGACAGAATGAAGAGCATCCAACAATATGTCATCGTTGTGTTGAAAATATAACTACAGAAACTGGAGAGTCTCGTGAGTTCGCCTAAATCATCTTTTGCGCCAAAGCTAAAATACTTTGCCCTAGCCATACTAATTATAGTTGCTGACTTATATACAAAGCATTTAGCAAATACAACTTTAGAATTTGCTCAACCTATGAAAATAACCGGTTTTTTCAACTTAACGCTTTTGTATAATCATGGAGCAGCATTTAGTTTACTTAGTAATTCCCAAACTTCATGGCAAATGATAATGTTCTCAATAGTATCATTAGTTGCAGCCATTATATTGACATACCTAATTATCAAACAACCTGCCAATGCTAAAATAAACTTATTATCATTCTCATTGATTTTAGGTGGAGCATTAGGAAATTTCTACGATAGAGCTTTTCAAGGATATGTAATCGATTTCTTAGACTTTCATATTGGCAACTATCACTGGCCTGCGTTTAATATTGCAGATTCTGCGATTACATGTGGAGTTATTTTATTGATATTAGCTTCTCTTTTTACTAAAAAGAAATCATAAACTTTTCTTATAGTTATTATATAGCTGTCTAGCCTTAAACTTATTATCTCCATAAGAAATACTGTATATTGTATCTTCCATTCTGGTATTTTGCTCCATTGTAATACCAACATATTTAAGATCAGGTAAAGGTTTATCAAGCTCAGCTATCACTGTCGCTGTTAAAGGCAGCTTTTCAGCCACCATAACAGTATAACCACTGTTTTTAAGGTAATTAAGCAGTTTATCATATCTTTTATCAAAATCTTTACCTTCAAGATGTATAACCTGATCGGGATGATTTGCCACTAAAAACCTAACACCTTCTATATCATTTGTATAGCTAGCATAATCTAAATCTTTAACATTATGAATTCTAGTTAGCTTATGATAGTGCTCAATATTATCTTCAATCTCTTCTTTAACTGTACACGCCCCTAACAACAAAGCCACTAAAGAGAATGTCAAAAATTTTTTATACATAAGAGAGTTTTCATTCATAAATCTAGTATTATGATTAGTATACCTGTAAAGTGCTTATTTTATAAGATCTATAACCTCAAGATTAAGTCACATGACCTTATGCAAAAAACTTTATTTATAACTAAAATATTCATACAATAAACAAAAAAGACTATTCAGAACAAAATGTCAAAAACCTCCAATACAAAAAAATGGATGCAAGATCATACTTCAGACTATTATGTAATCCAAGCAAATAAGCTTGGCTATCGTAGTAGAGCAAGCTTTAAAATTCTTGAGATACATGAGAAATATAAAATCTTCAAACCAAACATGTTTGTGATAGATCTTGGAGCTGCGCCTGGTGGCTGGTCTGAACAAGTTATTAAATATATTAGCAAAAATGGTAAGCTTATTGCTTTAGATCTGCTTGATATGACTCCTATTGCTGGTGTAGATTTTATTCAAGGAGATTTTACAAGTGATGAAACGTATGAGAAATTAAACGAACTGGTAAATAATGAGAAAATTGACTGTATTATATCTGATATGGCACCAAACTTAAGTGGTAATAAAACTTCTGACCAAGCTAGATCAATTTACCTCTTAGAACTTGCTTTAGATTTTGCAAACTCAAACCTAAAAAAAGAAGGTGTTTTTATAGCTAAGGTTTTTCAAGGAGAAGGCTCTGATGATTTCCTAAAGCAAGTAAGAGAGTCTTTTAGCAAAGTCACTCAATTTAAACCCAAGTCTTCACGACCAAAATCGAGAGAATTCTACGTGATAGCAACAGGGTTTAAAAACTAACTAAATTTTAACTCACGAACTTCTGTCTTACCATAATTTCCAACCATAGCCTTGACTCTTTTAAGTAGAAATAGCAGAGGTAATGCTGAGATCAAAACTATAATAAAGAAATTTGTATAACCAATCAGCTCCTGCAAAGGACCACTTATCATAACAGGGATCATTCTTCCTAAAAGCAAAACGCCAGTAAAGAAAGCATAGTGAGCAGTTTTATGTTGACTATCTTTAACCATAAAATAACCAAACAATATACTAGCTGTAAGCCCGACACTAAAGCTAAATTGTTCAACGAGAATACACGCCAATACAGCAAAATGATTAGAAATATGAAATTCTGCCAAAATAATATACAGAATATGAGGCATATTCACCAAGAAGAACATTATATATACAGTTGCAGCAAAACCTTTACGATATATATAGTACCCACCAATCAGACCACCCAAAATAATAGCTAAAGGAGAGATAGTACCATAAGCAAGACCTGTAAATGTATTACTAAGACCAAGCCCACCATTAACTGTAGAATCAATCAAAAACAGTGGTAATATTGCACCAATCATACTTTCAGAAAACTTAAATAAAAAAATAAAGCTAACCCCTAACCATAAGTTCTTAACTTTCAAAAAGCTAGTATATACATCAATAAAATTAATAGCAGCTTGCTTGAAAGTTGTCTTTTTTGTTTTAATTGATCTTGGCAGCATAAATCTATGATAATATCCAACAACTATACAGATCACTCCACAGAGAACTAAACAAACACTCCAACTAAAAACATAACTTTTTGAACTGCTATAAAGCACACCACATAGCATTAGAATAAATCCAGTAGCAAAAATCTTACCTAAGTTATAAGTAGCTGATTGTAGACCAACAAAAAATGATTGTTGTTCAGGTGTTAAATTCTGAATATAAAAACCATCTGCAGCAATATCATGACTTGATGACAAAAATGCAATCACCCAGCCGATACAAAGACTAAAAACAAAAAAACTGTGACTCTTTAAAGAAAGAGCCATAACGATTAATAAAATACCTATAGCTATTTCCATAGCATATATCCACCATCTTGTAGTAAAAACAGCATCAATCAAAGATGCCCACAATGGCTTTATAACCCATGGTAAAACCATAGCACCAGTATAAATGGTAATATCAGTATTCGAAACACCAAAATTTTTATACATTATAGCGAGTACAAGCATTATCATACTTCCTGGCAATCCTTCCATAAAAAAGATGGAAGGAACCCATAACCAGGGACTCTTAAGGTTCAAAACTTTTTTCATATATCAACTTTTAAAAAAGAATCTGAACTTAAATATAAACTATTTCTAAATAGAATAAAAAGATTAAAAGTTATTTTGCTTCCTAATTTAAAATAAAACATTAGAATTATTATTAATAATACTCAATAAAGAGCCTGCAATGTCACACTTTGATATGTTAGTTAAATTATATGAATTAGACACCAACCTAAATTGCATAGACAAACTAAAAGAAGAAAAAGTAATCATTCGTAAACCGATAGCTCCTGAAAAATCTGTAATTCTTAACTGGATAAAGGGTAATTTTGCACAAGCATGGGCTAATGAAGCAGAAGTAGCATTTATGAATAGTCCAAAATCCATATTTATTGCAACTAAAGAGAATAAGTTAATTGGTTTTGCCTGCTATGATGCGACTGTCCTTAATTTTTTTGGTCCTACAGGTGTTTGTGAATCTACTAGAGGATTAGGTGTTGGTAAAGCTCTTTTAAAAGCTTGCTTAGTAGATATGAAGCTAAAAGGATATGCTTATGCAATCATAGGTGCTGTAGGACCTGCAGAATTTTATGAAAAAGCAGTAGGTGCTGTGAAAATAGAAAATTCATGGCCTGGCGCTTATAGAGATATGCTTAAATAGTGCCTCATACATTATGTTTCCAAAGTTCAAACATCCTATTTGCAACTACCTGATTAGCTTTTGATGTTGGATGACAGTAATCCCAACATAAATATGTATCAGGGTCACCAGTAACCTCTATATCATACTGAATATTGCCAAGAGAATCTGCACCACCATAGCTATCAACGCATACATCTGTAACATTTTTGAAACCATATTTAACAGGGTTGTCGATACAATCATTTAGCAAAGTATAAAAGTCAAAAAGTTTAATATCAACTTTAGGAAATAACAATTGCTGCTCAGAAATACGATTTCTTAATAGTCCATTTTGTAAACCTATGTTCATTTGCAAATATGACTTAAAGAATTTACCTACCCAATTAGAAAGATAATCTTTATAAGCTGGAGCCCTTGTTACATCTGGGATATTCCACACTATTATATTTTTAGCGCCCATTTTTATAGCTTTTCTAACTATCTTATTAAGATCACGAGCTACCCTAAACTTTGCCATTAGATTTATATATGGTATCTCATTATAAACCATAAACATAAAGTTATTAGCACCACCATTTATAACTACAAGATCATCATCAGCGAATCTACCTTCTTCATTTTCAAATCTAACCAATTGATCTGATACTGAATATGAATGATGCTTCAACAACGATGATGGATTTGGTCCATGAGTGAAAGCTCCACCTATAGCATAGTTTTTGTGTTTAACTTGTTCTTGTTTCTGCTCTTTAGCTAACATTTCAGACAAGTATTCAGTAGAGACTAAACCATTAGAAAATCTGCCACCTAAATAAGGCTCTCCAGGTATATCTAGTGTTTGGATAAGATTTCCTCCATCTAGAAGGCTATCTCCAAATACTACAAGTCTATTAACATGTTTCATTTTCAATCCTTATATTCAAAGAAATTAGCCATCCAATGAGCTATTATTAGACTATTATCTCTAATTCGCAAACTTTCTAAAGCATGCTGAAACTCATTTTTCATATCATTTTGATACTCTTTTATAAGAGCATGATTATGCACTTTTAACATTTCAGGATGAGCTTGTATTCCTAACACATGATTATTTATACAAAACATTTGTACTTTGCAGTAATCGCTAGTACTTATAAGCTCTGCCCCTTTTGGTAAATCAACTACCATATCTTGGTGATAAAACAAGAGACTCAAATAATGATGAAATGGAGTCATCCATGGTGCTTGATGAAGTACTTCAACATTCCTCACCCCAACAGCAAAACCATCTGGTCCTCGAGCTACCTTACCCCCTAAAGCTTGAGCTAAAATTTGATGCCCAAAACAAATACCAATGATCTTTTTATTTTTATTATGTAATTTAACTATCTCTTCTTTTAATTTAACAATCCAAGCTAAATTGTCAAAAGCTGTGGCTTTACTACCTGTAATAATAAAACCATCATATACATCATAATCATCTGGATACTCTTGCTCAGTAACATCAAAAATATCAAGATCAACGACTACAGATAATTTAAAGAAAAGGTTAGCAAACATATCTGGGTAGTTCCCACCAGCAACTCCTCTACGGTGCTCTGGAATGTGGTCTGTTTGTAAAATAGCTATTTTCATTTATATACTTTTTATTATTTTATTAATGCATCAAATAATATCTTCTTAAACTGATCTGAAATCTCAAAAGTATATGTATAAGCTTTTGAACCAGAACGAGCTCCTTTTATCTTCAATAAATTTCCATCTTTAGCTATATCTTTGATACTTATCACATCCATTTTTTCGCTATCCAGAATCTCAGACTTACGCTTCCAATTATCTCTATACCTGGTAATAGCACTACGATATGAGCCAGAAATTTTATTATCCAATGCTTTTTGAACAAATTCTTGAGCCCCCTGAGGAATCTCTTCAGCAAATTTTTTTAACTCATAAAGCGTACGTACATCTTCAATTATACCTTTATCAGATAATTCACGAATCTGCTCATCAGCATCTGCTATTTTCAAACGCATTGAAATCCAACTATTATCTCTACCCAGAACTTTTGCTATATCAGATTTTTTGACATTTTTGTTTTCTATCAAATCCCTTAATGCATCAGCCTCTTCAAATGGAGAAACATTTTCTCTTTGATCATTCTCTAGAAGTTGTAAAAGCACAATATTTGCATCAGATTCTTCTTGGCGAACAATACAAGGTATAGTCGTTAATCCAGCTTCTTTACTTGCTAAATACCTTCTCTCACCAGCTATTATATAGTGAGTACCATCATTTTTTTTAGCTGTAACAATAATTGGTTGAATTACACCATTTTCCTTTACGCTTTGTGCTAGCGCATCAATATTTCTAAAAGTTTTTCTTGGTTGGTTTTTATCTGGCTGAACTATACTCAAAGGTAATTCAAAAAGCTGGCCTGTTTTACTAGCTTGCTCATTTAACTCCTGTAATTGCATGGCTCTAAGAATATCTTTTTTCTCTTGGCCTACGGTATCATTAATTTTAGGGTTAACCTTTCTATTCATCAAAGATACTTTTTTAGCCATTACCTATCTCCAAAAAATTCTTTTATTTGTCTAGCTAATTTTTGTACTTGAAGATGCACTTTACTTTTTTTTGCGTACTCTCCAATATATAGACCTTCTGCCTCTGCCTCAATGAACTTAACACTTTGTGAAACAAAAGCTCTAAAGTAGTTCCCATCCTCTTCAAAGAATTCAAGTAGGCTTTTTGACATATTAGATTGCATTTGCACCCTATTTGCAAAAAATTTATAAGGCTTATCTGCTGTTAAAGCTAAATCTTTGGCTTCAATAAGTCCTGATAAATCCATGCCACTTGGTGAACATGGTATCACTACTAGATCAGACAGTAGCGCTGATTTTAAGGCTGCCGTTTGAAAGTTAGGAGGCGTGTCTATAACTATATAATCATGGCTACTTTTAAGCTCTGTGACCTTTTCTCTGACAACTTTTTCATCTAAATTATAAACAAAATCATTTGAGTCATTATTTTTTGTCATCCACATATATGCATCAGGTTTATCCTTATCCATATCTACTATAGCAACTTTAAATCCAAGCTCCTTTAATCCACATGCTATATTAATAGCTGTAGTTGTTTTACCAGAACCACCTTTTTGTTGTAGTAAAGAAATTACTTTTGCATTTTTTTGACTCATTTTTTTAAACCTTTGAAATCTATAACTTATTTTATTATATAAAATACATACGAGATTATAGTCTATATTCTTTCTCTATAAAACCAACTTTTATATATTAACTATTGATAAGCGAGCTATTTTCTTATATTTTATTAACTCAACTCGATGAGTGTTTCAAAAATGCTCTTTTTATAATAAATATATTTCTAAGGTTAAAAATGGCAAAAAATTTAGTAATCGTAGAGTCTCCTGCAAAAACAAAAACTATAAAAAAGTATCTTGGTAATGATTTCGAGATACTTGCTTCGTTTGGTCATGTACGCGAGATCCCTTCAAAAGATACATCTATTGATGTAGAAGACAATTTCAAGATCAAATTCATAACTAGTGATAGAAGCAAAAAGCATATTGACGCAATCAAAAAAGCAGCAAAGAATGCAGAAAATATATACCTTGCTACCGATCCAGATAGAGAAGGAGAGGCTATTTCATGGCATGTACAAGAAGTACTTAAAAATGCTCGCCTACTAAAAGATAAGAATGTTTATCGTGTTACTTTTAATGAGATTACAAAATCTGCCGTAACAACTGCTATAGCAAATCCAAAGCAACTTTCAATGGATTTAGTAAATGCTCAAAAAGCTCGTCAAGCTTTAGACTTTTTAGTTGGTTTCAATTTATCTCCTTTGTTATGGCGTAAAATCACAAGTGGTTTATCAGCTGGTAGAGTACAAAGCCCGGCCTTAAGAATGATTGTTGAGCGTGAGATAGAGCGTGAAAACTTTGTAAAAAAAGATTACTGGAGTTTGACCGCAGAAGCTCTTAAAAAGAAAAAAGTATTTGCAAGCTTACTAGAGTTCGATAATACAAAAGTTGAGCAATTCACTTTTACAAAAGAAAAAGATGCTGAAGATGCAAAAGCTACAATTCTAAAAGATGCCAATGGATTCCTAATTGTTGATGGAATAACTGAGAAAACATCTCGAAGAAACCCATACCCTCCTTTTATAACTTCTACACTTCAACAAGAAGCATCTAAAAAACTAGGTTTCACAGCGCGTAGAACAATGTCTACAGCCCAGAAGCTTTATGAAGGTATGGATTTAGGTAATGGTGAATCTGTTGGTCTTATCTCATATATGAGAACAGACTCCACTAATCTTTCTAACGATGCTCTTAATGATATTAGAAGCTTTATTGAGTCAAAATATGACAAAGATATGTTGCCAGCTAAACCTAGAGTTTTTGGTAAAAAATCACAAAATGCTCAAGAGGCTCATGAAGCAATTCGTGTAACAGCAGCTGCGAGAACTCCTGAGGCTATCAAACAGCATTTAACAGCTGATGAGTTTAAATTATATAGTCTAATATATAATAGAACTATTGCATGTCAGATGAAACATGCAACCTTAAATAGTACATCTGTAGACTTAATAACTGAAAATACTAAACACAAATTTAGAGTAACAGGGACTGTTATCGTAGATGCTGGGTTCTTAAAAATCTACAATGTCGAAAAAGACGAAGATGAAAAAGATTCAGATGATGAACAAACTTTGCCTAAATTTGAAAAAGGTGAAAAAGTAAAATTAAATGATGTAATTACGAAAGCTCACTCAACTGAGCCACCTCCACGTTTCACAGAAGCATCACTAGTTAAAGCTCTTGAAAAATATGGTATAGGTAGACCTTCTACTTATGCGACAATTATTTCTACGCTACAACAAAGAGAATATGTTGATGTCGAGAAGCGCCGTTTCATTCCAACAGATAAAGGTCGTGTGGTAAACAAATTCTTAACAGAATACTTTAAAAAATATGTTGAGTATTCGTATACTGCTGGTTTGGAGAAAGAGCTTGATGAAATTGCTCATGACAAAAATGATTACTTAACAGTTCTAAATAACTTCTGGAAACCATTTATTGAAAGAATCAATAAAATTGCTGAAGATGTTTCACGTAAAGATGTAGTTACAGAAGAGCTTGATGAAGATTGCCCAGAGTGTGGTAGCAAACTCTCTTCTCGTCTTGGCAAAAATGGTAGATTTATTGGTTGTACAAACTACCCTACTTGTAAATATACTAGACGTATAGATGCTGATGGTAAAGAGGTAGAAAAAGAAGAACCTACTATTGTTGAAGATAGAAAGTGTCCAAAATGTGAATCCGATCTACATATTAAACAAGGACGTTATGGTAAGTTTATAGGGTGCTCTAACTATCCAAAATGTAAGCACATGGAACCATTAGAAAAGCCAAAAGATACTGGAGTAACTTGCCCTAAATGCAACTCAAACCCTATCGTTGAGAAAAAATCACGTAAAGGTAAAGTCTTTTATGCTTGCTCTGGTTTTCCTAAGTGTAAAAATGCTTACTGGTATCCACCAATAAAAGAACCTTGTCCAAAATGTAACTCACCAATACTACTTCACAAAACCACTAAAAAAGATGGTGAGCAAAAGGCATGTCCAAATACTGAATGTGATTATGCTGTACCATGGGAGGAGAAATAGCTTTCTAATTTTTCATAAACGATAAGAAACTTCTATTATTTAGCGTTTGATCAATTTTCACCTTATATAAGATCAAAATCTCTTCTAATCAAATTATTAAAATCAATAATAAAAAATATATTTTAAATCTTTAATCTTTTGATTAAAACCACCAAGGAGGAAAAATAATAGGCAGAATTATGATACAAAATAAACTAGCTAGTATTATTAAACTTAAGATTGAATAGCTAACAACAGAAACTTTCGGCTCTTGCATAGGTTTTTTGACAAATATGGATAAGCAAAATCCAAAAGCAAAAATACAGCCAAACAAACCTAGTGATGTTTTAAACATAGCATTTAACATACCATCTATCATGCCAGCGGTTAACATCATTATAAATATACAATGATAAGGATTAGCACATATTTCTATTCTTCTCTTGAATAAATTTCTAACTGTAGTAACAATAATTACCAAGGCTGCTATAAACGCAGGTATTCCCCATTGAGACCATATTTCAAGTAATAGGTTATGGGGATATCCATCAGGACGCTTTGTAACTGCCAAATAATTCCATTGACCGATACCTGTTAATGGATGATTAATTCCTACCCAAAACGCCTCTTTCCAAATTAAGGATCTACCGCTATCCCCCGATCTTAAAATATCATCTGTTGATGCTACTCCTGAATTCACAGATGCCATTATGAAATCAGTATAAA
The DNA here is from genome assembly GCF_000764555.1 of Candidatus Francisella endociliophora. Classification (NCBI taxonomy): domain Bacteria; kingdom Pseudomonadati; phylum Pseudomonadota; class Gammaproteobacteria; order Thiotrichales; family Francisellaceae; genus Francisella; species Candidatus Francisella endociliophora. The sequence goes on from NZ_CP009574.1 coordinate 894,418, forward strand.
ACATACTAAACAAATAACCACAAATTAGCGTCGATAGAAGTACTACAAATACTAGATTAAAATATCTACGAGCAAAAACAAAAAGTAAAGGTAAAATAATTAAATACTCTGCAAATACTGTCCTAAAAGCATGGTTAACTAGAACAAACCAGACCATAGTTAATGCAATAAAAGATCCAACCTTATAAATAGGCCGTAAATTAACAAACCACGGCAATAATAATAATGGGATGAACCAACTAAAATAATTATCTAAAAAACGAGGATTTAAGCAGTTATACATATATAGCAGAACTTTTTGAATATTACCTGCGATTACAGAACCATAGATAGAATAATTAGCTAATGAAAGCTGTAGAAATAAAGAACCACCAAAGAATATTAAAGACAGCAAAATAACTATATAAAAAAATCTAATACTTTTTTGATTTTCTCTAATATAGCTTGCTATAAATAATACACAAAATAACTGTAAAAAAGTTACACTAACTCCCTTAAATGCTATCGAGGGAGATATCGCAAATGCCGAAGAAACAATTCCAAAAATAAAAAAAGCTACAATGGCAGCTTGAACTAATTTACTAAAGCTCTTATACAAATCTATAATATTAGCTACAAGTCTTTTATCAGATAATATAGCGACACTTGCGATACATAGAGTATAATAAAATATATAATACCTATCTTTAAACAAGTATATATTTGCTGACATAGTATCATTTAAATATTTAGCCTGCCCACCTGAAGAAACATCTACTAAGTTTAAAGACGTATAATGCATAAATGGCATTAAGAATACAAAAAATATAGATAATGCTAAAAAATAAAAAATGCAATCAGCATATGTAATATTTTTAATTATGTGTTTCATTTGCTCAAATTATCATAAGTTTTTTGATAGTTTAGCAAAAATATAAACTTTATTCTCTAAGAAACAAATTTTTAAGAAAACTTTTATTTAATTGTTACAGAACCATTTGCTAATTCTGAATTGTCAGACTTATCAACTATGACAGCTGTCCATTTTCCTTTACAAACCTTATCATCATTAAGAACACTTTGTGTATCAACAGTATAGTCTTGTGTCTCTTTGAATTTAGTTATAGGGAAAGATGTACTATAACAATTAGTTTGCTTAGGAGCCTTCCATGTCAAATAAATAGTACCTTGAGGAGCACCATTCCAGTTCGTTATCAACTTAGCATCTATTTCATGAGTATCTGCTTTATACTTCAGATTAACTGATGCTGTTGGCTTATCTTTAGAAACAACTTCACCATCTTGATCAGGATTATCCAGATTATCATCTGGATTTATTTTTATAGAATCATCAGAACCATATAACTTATCAATAAAAGAATTGTAAGTGCTACAACTACCCAATCCAGCTGCCAATACTGTTAACAAAAATATTTTTTTCATCATCCTATCCGTTTTTTTTAGTTTCTTGCGATTTTTTCTCGTCTACTATTTCTTTTTTAATTTGTTTAATCTCTTGACTAGTTTTCTGAACAGACTCTTCAGTTTGCTTTGCTTGTTCTTCCAATTGCTGAGATTTTTCTTTATAAACTTTTGCTTGATCCGTATAGCGCTTTAACCTTTTTTCTAAATGTATAGAATCTTGTGCTGATTCTATAAGCTTATCTTTCAATACTTCTTTCACAGCCTTGACTTGAGTACCATCTTTTTTATCAATTTCTGTATATGTATCTTGAAGCTTATTCAATTCTTGATTTTTATTCTGTACAAGAGTCTGATATTTATCAGAAAGCTTTTCATACTGTGCAGCCCTCTGCTTAGCCTCATCAGCTTCTTTTTTAATAGCATCAATCTCTTGTTGCATCTGCTGCTGAGTTTTTTCCAACTCAGCTAATTTTTCAGTTTTTGCCATACAACCAGTTAATAAAAAACCAGTCAAACATACAAAAATAACGAAACATTTTGAAATATTTTTTTTCATGAAACTATGCCCCTATAGTACTGGACTATATTCTAACATTTAGAGAGACATTAAGTAAAGAATATTAAAAGAATAAAAAAACAAATCTACTACTTATCAGTTGATTTTAACTGACTAATTTGCTCTGAAATTTCAGCTGCTTTATTTGCTTGTGTTTGGGAAGTTGCTTTTAAGTCATTTATTTGAGCTTGATAACCGTTAGCTTGAGACCTATACTGATTTATCTTTTCATCCAACTTCACTTTTTGAAGTGTTTTTTGAGTCAACTCTTTACTAACTGCTATAGCGCTATCATTATTTGGATCTTTAAAGTTACTATAAGCTTGTTTTAGATCATCTATATCTTTAGCTAGAGAATCTGATGTTTTTTGTAAATCATCGGCTTGCAATCTATATTTAGCAATTTTTGTTTTTAGACTATCTATATTTGCAAGACTCTCTGAAGCCTGATCATTTAACTGCTTTTGTGTTTGCTGTAACTCTTCTATCTGTTTAGCTTTACTCGATGTACATGAATTAAGAGTTAATACAGCAAGCAGTGAAATAAACATTAATATATTTTTCTTATTCATAAGAACCCTTCTATAGCCAAAATCTTTAAATCAACTATCTATTCTTTCTTTACTAAAGAAATAGAATAAATTTATACTGTTATAGAATCAGATGCAATTACATTACCATCATAAACAACATCTGCTGTCCAGTTACCACTACAGTATTTATCACCTTGCTTAACCTCTACAGAAGCCCAGGTTTTATCATTTTTCTCACCATATTTAGTGATAGGAAAACTTGTATCATAACACTTAGATCCTTCTGGAGCATTCCATTGTAATTTCACACTTCCTTGAGGATTATTGTTATAGTTAGTATAGATAGTAGCTATTATCTGATCCTGATCATTTTTTTTCAAACTTATCTTTGCTGTAGGGTCAGATACTACTGTTGAATCTGTTGCTGCTGTTGTCTCACCACTCACAGTTTCTGTTGGAGCAGCCTGATCTTGAGAAGTATCATCATTACCACCTAAGCCTAGAGTGGAACAACTAGCTAACCCAGCAACTGATAAAGAAATAAGACCTAATTTAATCATCTTTTTCATATTAATTCTCCTTTTGCGATTTATAAATAACATCGCTTACATTATAACACTGACAAAAATAAAAATAACATAAATCTTATATAATTATACAGCTTACATTTCTATTTTCATTTACCAATAAATTATAGGTTTTACAAGCTACATTACTAGCCATAAAATCAATACTTTTACCTGCTTTTGCTACCATATTGATTATTTCAATTGATGGAATAATCTGTTTAGCTCCAGTGCCTATCAATATAATCTCTGGATCACTAGCAAGAGCTAACTTAAGATGCGATTCATCTATATCTTCTAAACTATCAATATTTTTTTGATACTCTAATATATCAGTAGCGGATAAAATAAGAGGATGATTATATTCTCCAACATTGAGTGTAAATTTACCATCAGCATATTCTTTGAAAAAGACTGGAGCAGTTATTCTTTCCTCTTGCAAACTCATCATAATAAAAACCTTGATTAATATAATCTTGCTATCATATATAAAATTATAACTTATATGCAATATATCTAAAGAAACATTTTAAGGTGATTATGAATTCAATAACACAAAACACTCAACTTCCTAATTTTGCACAATTTAAAGTTGAAGAAGTAAAGCCTGCTATAGATTTTTTACTAAAAGTAGCAGATGAAAATTTACAAGAAGCTCTAAAAGAGCAAAATCCAACTTGGCGGACTCTACTTAAGTTAGAAGAAGATGATGAAAAAATCACACAAGCTTTTTCATCAATCTCACACATGAATGCAGTTTGTAATACAAAGGAACTTAGAGAAAGTTATGAATATGCAATAGCCAAGCTAACCGAATTTTATACAAAAGTAGGACAAAATAAAGACTTATACAACACTTACAAACAAGTACAACAGCAAGACCTAAATAACGAGCAAGAGCAAGCTGTACGTAAAGCTATAATCGGTTTTGAGCAGTCTGGTGTAAATTTAGATGGCGCAAAAAGAAAAAGGCTACAAGAAATATCTCAAGAGCTAGCTCAATTGACATCCAAATTTGAAAATAATGTCCTTGACGCAACTATGGATTGGATTTATACAACCAATAATGAAAAAGAGCTAGAAGGATTATCTAAAAATACTATTGAGACTGCACAAGCCAAGGCTAAACAAAAAGAGCTTTCTGAAAAATACGCTCTAGGTATAGACATACCGACCTATCTTGCGGTAATGCAACAAGCTGATAATAGAGAGCTTAGAGAAAAATTTTACAAAGCATACTGCACAAAAGCATCTAAAGAAGCTGACAATAAAGAATTTGACAACGATGAAACTATCGAAAAGATTCTAAAACTGCGTATTGAAAAGTCAGAAATATTAGGATTTAAAAATTATGCAGAAAATTCTCTATTTACAAAAATGGCAGAAACACCAGAACAAGTTTTAGAACTACTAAACAACCTTCTAGAAAAATCTCAACCGCAAGCAAAAAAAGATATTGATGAACTAAGAAGATTTGCTGAAGATGCAGGTCTAATAGATGCTTTACAACCTTGGGACACAGCATACTATTCTGAGAAGCTAAAGAAAGCTAAATTCGATTTTACAGAAGAAGAGCTAAGAGAGTACTTCCCTCTTGAAAAAGTTCAACAAGGTTTATTTAAAATCTTAAGTGAAATATACAATTTAGAAATTAGAGAAAACACAGAATATCCAAAATATATAGATGAGCAACAAACTTTTGATTTTTATAAAGATGATAGATATGTTGGTAGTATAATTTGTGATTTCTTTGCTAGAGATAACAAACGCGGTGGTGCTTGGATGGATGGTTCAAGAACAGCTTTTATAAACTCTCAGGGCAAAGCTCAAAAGCCTGTAGCTTATGTGAACTGCAACTTCCTACCACCTGCAAAAGATGGAGCTAATCTAACACATAACGATGTTGTAACACTTTTTCATGAATTTGGTCATGCTCTGCACCACATACTATCACAAGTTAGTATCCCTTCAATTTCTGGGACAAATGGTGTTGAATGGGATGCAATTGAGCTTCCAAGCCAATTTATGGAGAATTTCTGTTGGAGTAGAGAGGGATTAGAGTTAATTTCTGGTTCTCGTGATGGTAAAGACCTGACACAAGAACAAATAGATAAGCTGATTGGCACAAGGCATTTCCACTCAGCGTTAATGATGGCTAGACAACTTGAGTTTGGTATATTTGATATGAATATCCACTATAAAAAGCTAACAACTGCTGCTGAGGTCCAAAAAGAACTTGATGATGTTAGAGCTAAAATCAACTTATTAACAGTCCCTAGCTATAATAAATTCCAAAATGGTTTTTCACATATTTTTGCTGGCGGTTATGCAGCCGGATACTATAGCTACAAATGGGCTGAAATATTATCATCAGATGTGTTTTCTCGCTTTGAGCAAGAAGGCATATTAAGCAATAAAACTGGGCAGAATTTATTAGAAAACATTATCTCAAAAGGTTCTTCTCGTGATGCTATGGATAATTTTGTTGCATTTATGGGTCGTAAGCCAAATGAGGAGGCTCTTCTTAGACATAGTGGAATTAAATAAACAACACCTCAAAATATGCAAACAACTAAAATAGGTAACAAAGCAGAGGAGCAAGCCTGCAGATTTTTAAAATTTCAAGGTTTGCAAATTCTCTTTCAGAATTTCAAAGCCTTACCTTATGGTGAAATTGATATTATTGCATTAGATAAAAATATTCTAATATTTGTTGAGGTGAAATATCGCAAAAAAACTAATTTTGCTAAAGCAGAAGAAGTGCTTACATTCAGCAAACAGCAAAAACTTATAAATACAGCAAACATTTTCTTACAACAAAATCTGGAATTTGAAAATTATCAATGTCGCTTCGATTTAATTGCTATAAATGAAGAGGATATTAATTGGATAAAAGATGCTTTTACAGTTTAGAGCCTATGACCAAAAGCCAACTTGATTTTGAGGTATATGTATAGAAAACCTGATAGCCGTCACCCCCCAAATTCACACTATTCTGCGCCCCTGCTTCTTCATTTGGATTTACTGTAGTTCTAGCTCCAGCCCACATGCCCATTCCAAGAGCACTATTATATTGAAGACCTACAGCATCATAATCATAACCAGCTGAATTACTACAAGTTTTGGCATTAACGCCTCCTACTGTAGGCATAGGTACTAAGCCTACTTCACCAGCAGGACAACTAAACTTGATAGATGTACCTATAGCATTTACTATAATTGTACTAGGCGCAACAGACCCTCCATTTGCAGGTGCATTGTTTCCTACAAGAGCTTGTACTGCTGTAAATCTACCAACTAGAGATGCTGAGCCAGATTGTGGATTATCACTTTTCTCATTAATACAACTAGCCAACACTAAACCTGCTAATACAACCGTTAAAAATTTATATTTTTTCATTATTTTACCTTATTCAAAAATTAATACAGGCATAGTTTAAGCTATCAATTGTCAATTGATGAGATTTTAGTTGTAGAGATTTAAGTACAAACACTTATGGATACCTCTAAAAACTACTCTTTAGGCAACAATACACTAAAAAAGTATTGTGTCACTCCGTCAAATTCGTCTTCAGAATCCTAAGAACAAGCTTGCAAATTTTTAAAATCTCAAGGTTTGAAAATCCTCTTTCAGAGTTTCAAAGCTTTACCTTATGGTGAGATTGATATTATTGTATTAGATAAAGATATTCTAATATTTGTCGAGGTCAAATATCGCAGAAAAACTAATTTTGCCAAAGCTGAAAAAATGTTCAAATATAGCAAACAACAAAAGCTTATAAATACAACAAATATCTTTTTACAGCAAAATCTTAAATATGAGGGTCATGAATCTCGCTTTGATTTAGTAGCGATAAATAAAGATGATATTAATTGGATAAAGAATGCTTCTCAAGTCATTTAAAGGATTATGACCAGTAGCCTACTTGACTAATAGGAACACATCTCATATTTGTAACATAGTCACCCCCACCAATAGGTGCATTACTAAAAACAAAACCTCTAGATTCTCCATTACCTACAGGAATAGTATTACTAGACCACCCCAATGGATATCCAGATCCACCTGATCCATAGACAACCTGAAGATAACGATATTCACAACCATCGGCAGCATTATTACAAGTTTTTTCGCCTATAAATGAAACCATTCCAGCTGGACAAGTACTCTTTACGATAGTACCATTATTACTAATTAATACATTAAATCCACCAATATTTGCAGCATTACCTGTAGTTCCACCAGTCCATCCTGATATAGTACGCAAATCTGTACCATCGATAGTAGCTCCTGCTGTAGAGGATTTTATTACTCCCTTATCTTGTTCATTTATACAGCTAGCCAATACTAAACCTGCTAATGCAACTGTTAATAATTTATACTTTCTCATTTTTTCACGCCCTTGAAAAATAAATTTAAGGCAAATTTTAAGCTATCAATTGTCAATTGTCAAACTTTAAAGCATCGTTAATTTAATTTCACAAACTATTCTTACAACTCCTCAGAAAGAGCAATTAACTTCTTAGCTTGCAATAACTGATACTCATCAGTTTCATCATTCAAATTCAAATTCAAATGTCCTATCTTACGCCCTTTACGAGGCTCTTTATTATAGTTATGTATTTTTATTCTGTCTAAAGCAGATAAATCTTTTGTAGATGGCATACCACCAATACAATTTAGCATAATAGTTTTTTGGCTAGTTGTATCTCCCAAAATCAACCCAGCTATAGCACGCACATGGTTTTCAAACTGTGAAGTAACAGATCCATCAATAGTCCAATGTCCACTATTATGAACTCGGGGAGCTATTTCATTAACAATCAGATCATCTCCTTTTACGAAGAACTCAATCGCTAAAGTTCCTACGTACTCAAACTCTTTGATCAGTTTTTTTGCTATTTGTTGCGCTTTTTCGGTTAGAGTTTGATTTTCAAAAGGTGCTTCAGATTCAACAATTATACCTTGCTTATGAATATTTGTTGCTAATGGATAAAATGCTATATTGCCTTTAATATCAGCTGTGCAAATTTGTGAAACCTCATAATCAAAATTAACAAATGCCTCATAGATAAGTTCATCTGGAGCATTTTTTAAAGTATCCCAAGCCTTTGTAATATCATCTTGTGTTTTTATCACAAATTGACCTTTACCATCATAACCAAATCTACGAGTCTTAACTATAGCTGGTAGCCCATGCTTTTTTACAGCCTCTTCAAGCTTCTCTAAACTATCAATATTTACAAATTTAGCAGTAGCAATACCATGATCCTGCATAAAAGATTTTTCAAGAAGTCTGTCTTGAGAAATAGCTATAGCTTTAGCCGATGGATAAACATTAACCTCATGATTAATAGTTTTTATTAGCTCATCAGAGATATTCTCATTTTCAAAAGTTATCACATCAAACTGCTTCGCCCAGTTTACAACATCATTAACCTTCTCAAGATCGATATCTGTAACTGTTTTCACAACTTCTTGCGCACAGTCACCAGCCTTACCTAGACAATGAAATTCGAAGCCAAGCGGTGTCCCTGCTATACTTAGCATTCTAGCTAACTGTCCAGCCCCAATAATACCAATTTTCATTTTATTGCTCTCTCGGGTTAGGATTATCCAACACTGTTTGTGTTTGATCTGCTCTAAATTTAGCTAAAGCTTGACCAATTTTAGAATCTATATGTTGTAAAATACTTGCAGCAAAAAGAGCAGCATTCTTACTACCAGCAACACCGATTGCAAAAGTAGCCACTGGAATACCTGCTGGCATTTGTACTATTGACAATAAACTATCTTTACCACTTAATACACTTGATTTAACAGGTACTCCTAATACTGGCAGATCAGTTTTTGCAGCAACCATACCAGGTAAATGTGCTGCCCCACCGGCTCCAGCAATGATAACTTTTATGCCTCTATCTTTTGCTGTTTCAGCATAGCTAAACATTTTATCTGGAGTTCTATGAGCTGATACAACCTCACATTCGTATTTAATACCTAATTGCTCTAAAATATCACAACACTCTTTCATTGTACTCCAATCAGATTTAGAGCCCATTATTACACCAACATCTACACTCATAATTTCCTCCAAATGCTTAAGTTATCAATCTTTCCAATTCTTAATAACTTCGATCCAAGCCTTACTTTCTAATGCTTGCACCTTCTTTTTTAAACTCTCCGCAGTATCATTTCCCGTTACATCACACTCAAGCTGCAAAACAATATCTCCACCATCAACCTCTTCTGTGACTTGATGAATCGTACAGCCTGACTTATCGTCTCCGGCATCTATAACTGATTGATGTACATCTAAATCCATCAACCCTGCATGTTTTGGCAATAGCGATGGATGTATATTTAAAATTTTACCTTTAAATGCTTTGATAAATACAGGGCTTAATATACGCATAAAACCAATTAACAATACTATATCAGGATTGTACTTTTGTATCTCATTGACAAGTAATTCATCGTATCGTTCTCTAGTAAGACCTTTTGCACTAACAAACTTATTAAAGATATTATGCTCTTGCGCTCTTTGTAAGATATACGCTGATTTTCTATTAGATATAACAAGCTCAATACTTGCATCAATTTGATTAAAATCTATGGCATCAATAATAGCTTGCATGTTAGTACCACGAGTTGACCCTAAAACTACAAGCTTTAATTCAGACATTTAATTTATAGCTCCTGATATTTATCGCCTCTAAGCATATTCATGAACTTAATACGCTCATTGATAAGCTCTTTTGTACCTATATCAGGGCGATGATAAAGTTTACCATAAATATTTTTCACAGCATTTTCAGCTTTTTGCTCTGCTTCTGCAATAGTATCACCCAACCCAAGTACTGCTATGGCTCTAGAACCAGTACCTATAAGTTTACCATCTCTAAAATCTACAGCTCCTAAGAAAAGCTCAACATTATCAGAACACTGTGAAATATCTATCTCAAAATTTTTTACTGATTGGTTCGGATATCCAAGCGGTACTAAATATTTACACACGCTAGCTTTATTTTTAAATTTTGCTTCTACTTGATCAAGAGTTCCTTGAGTAATCGCTTGAGCAATTTCAATAAAGTCTGTTTCCAAAAGAGTGAGCAAATTCATAGCTTCCGGATCACCAAAACGAGCATTATACTCAATAACTTTTGTGTCATTTCTTGTAGCCATAAAACCGCCATAAAGAATACCTTGATACGGCTGACCAAACTTATCTTTTAATGCATGAGCAACTTTTTCATTAATTTCTTTAGCTCTAACAATATCACTATCTGATAAAAAAGGTAGACTATGATTAGCATCTGAATAAGTACCCATACCACCAGTATTAGGCCCTTTATCACCCTCATGAGCTCTTTTATGGTCTTGAACAGCTGGCATATGTATAAAATTCTCACCATCTGTAAATGATATTAGAGAAAACTCTTGCCCAACCAACTTTTCCTCAACTACGAACTCTTTATCCAAGTCAACTAGTGATTGGCAATGCTTAATAGCTTCATCCATACTATGAAGATGATCTCCCCATACTAGAACACCTTTGCCTCCACACAGACCATCTGCCTTAATCACAAATTGTCTTTCATACTTTTTAAGAGTCTCTTTCACTCCATCCATAGAATTAAATTTTCTAAAAAATGGATTAGCTCCAATATCATAATCTCTAATTAAATCTCTTGTAAAACCTTTAGATGTTTCAAGTTGAGCAAGTTCTTTAGTTGGACCAACGACACCAATGCCGTCATCTTTTAACTCATCAGCTAAACCTACTTCTAGCGGTGCTTCAGGACCTATGATAGCTATATCAATATTTTGAGATTTTGCATATTCTAAAACTTCCTGAGTATTACAAATGTCTGCAACTTTATAACCTTGTGCTATTTTATCAATACCAGGATTAACCGCTCCACTTATACAAAATAATTTATTATTAATCTCGCTTCTTTTAACAGCCTCTGCGATCGCATGCTCTCTACTTCCAGAACCAACTAGAAGAATATTCATTGTTTTTTCCTTATTTAGATACTTTGTAACATTATTTTTAATTCTTTGGTTGATGTTCTCGATATCTGCAGGCACTTCAAACTTTTGTCCTGTTATCATTTCAAAGAGAGTTATATATTTTTGTGATAGCTCTACGATTAGCTCTTGTGGTGCTTGTGGTAGAATTTCATCATTATATGGGTCACAGTTTTTTGCAAACCATAATCTAAAGAATTCTTTATCAATATTTTCCGGTTCTTCGCCATTTTCAAATCTCTCAGCGTAGCTATCTTTAAGCCAAAACCTTGAGCTATCAGGAGTATGGATCTCATCTATTAGGATAATCTCACCAGTTTGTTCATCAACACCAAATTCATATTTAGTATCAGCAAGAATCAAGCCATGTTCTAATGCTTTCTTTTGACCAAACTCAAATAATTCTAATGCCTTTTGTGAAGCGAAATCCCATTGCTCTTGTGTTAGCCAGCCCTCTTTGACAATATCTTCAGCAGAGATCGGTCTATCATGATCCTGCTCTTTTGTTGTAGGTGTTAAAATATTTTTTGGTAGCTTTTGGTTTTTCTTTAAACCTTCTGGCAAGATATTACCGCAATAATCACGACTACCACTTTTATAATGAGTCCAAAGAGATGTTGAAGTTGAGCCAGTTATATATCCTCTAACTACAAACTCAATTGGTAGAACTTTTGCCTTTCTAGCAATTACGACATTAGCATCAGGAGAAGCTATGAAATGATTCTTAACAATATGAGCAGTTTCTTTAAACCACCAAATAGATGACTGCGCTAAAATCTGACCCTTAAATGGAATAAATCCAAGCGATCTATCAAATGCTGACTGTCTATCTGTTGATATCAAGATACTTTTATCATCAGTAAAGTACATATCTCTGACTTTGCCTGTGTACTTATCTTTGATATCAAGATTTGTTGATTTTAGAGTGTTTTTTATATTATTGATGATGATTTGTTTATCAATCATTAGATGATTTCCACCTTACCTGTATTTGTAATCTTACCTATTTGATATAGCTTAGTATTTGTATGTTTTTGAGCAAGCTGTTGCATTTTTTCAAACTGATCTTGACTAGCAATGATTGCCATACCAATACCCATATTAAATGAGCGATACATTTCAAACTCACTAATCTCGCCAATTCTTTGCATAACTCTAAAGACAGCAGGAGTTTCAAAGCTATCTTTAGAGATATCTGCACCTAAGCCTTTAGGTAGCACTCTTGGAACATTTTCAATAAACCCACCACCTGTAATATGTGCCATACCTTTGATATCAACACCATTATCTAAGAAGTCATGGATAATATTTGTATAGTTAATATGTGGTTCAAGTAAAACATCGCCGATAGTCTTATCATCTAGCTCCGGATATGTATCAGTATGCTTGTTACCAGCAACATCAAAAAATAATTTACGCGCAAATGAGTAACCATTTGTATGCAAACCTGATGAACTAAGACCAAATACTACATCACCCTCTTTGATATTCTCACCATTGATAACTTTGTTTTTATCAACCACGCCAGTGATTACACCAACCATATCAATCTCACCAGCTTGGTATACGCCAGGCATTTCGGCAGTTTCACCACCAACTAGAGATACACCAGATTCAGCACAAGCTTTACTCATACCTTTTACTAGCTCTTCCATAATAGCTGGATCAAGCTTATCGTGAGCCACATAGTCCAAAAATGTAATTGGCTTAGCACCCATCACAACGATATCATTTGTTGCAGCTGAGAAAAGATCATAGCCGAGATTCTCAAACTTACCACACATAACAGCGACTTTTGTCTTGGTACCAACACCATCTATAGACTGCACTAACACAGGATCATCATAATTATTTATCACACTCTTAAGTGAGTAAAGTGAACCAAAGCTTCCTAAACCTGTTAAAACTTCTTTTGTAAAAGTTTTTTTAACATGATCTTTCATTCTATCTACAGCTTGATTTCCAGCTTCGATATTTACACCAGCATCTTCATATTTTAAGCTTGCCATTTCATTTCCTTTCTAAAATAAATCAGTATCCTAAAATTGCTTCAGGATCTTACAATAAATGTAAACTATATTTGTTTAATAATTACCTATTCAGCTCTCTAGCACACTGAAAAGTATTATACAAAAGCTCTGTAATTGTCATAGGTCCAACACCTCCTGGTACTGGAGTAATAGCAGAAGCCTTTTCTTTCACAGTATCAAAATCAACATCACCTGTAATCTTACCATCTACATGGTTGATACCTACATCGATTATCACAGCACCTTCTTTAACCATATCAGCTGTAATAAAGTTTGGTTTACCTACAGCTACTACAAGTATATCTGCTTTAATGGTGTGAGATTTAAGATCTTTTGTAAACCTATGGCAAGTTGTAACAGTCGCTTTTGCATTTAAAAGTAACTGAGATACTGGTTTACCTACTATATTACTAGCCCCTACAACTACTGCATGAGCACCCTCTGTTTGTACATCGTACTCTTTTAACATAGTCAATATACCTTTAGGAGTACATGACTCAAGAGCTTTTTTGTCACGAAGCTGTAATCTACCTATATTTACAGGATGAAAGCCATCAACATCTTTTTCAGGTCTAATAGCATAAATAACTTTTTGCTTATTTATATGTGTTGGCAATGGAAGTTGCACTAAGATAGCATGTACACTAGAGTCATTATTTAAAGTGTTTATTAGATCAAGTAGTTCTTGTTCAGTAGTAGTTTCCGGTAGTGTAATTACATCAGAATTTATACCAACTTTTGCACAAGCCTTTTCCTTGGAACCAACATAAGTCTTGCTAGCTGGGTCATCACCTACAATTATAGCTACTAGCTTGGGAACTATACCCGTTTGCTCTTTGTATTCTTGAAGTTGCTCGGCCAGCCTATCTTTCAAATCTTTTGAAAGTTTTTTACCATCGATTAAAGTCATGATTTGATTGCTTAAAATTTACAAATGTAAAGATAGTTATATGATATCAAACTTCAATTATGTTTGGGAATTTTTTAGGATAATTTCTTTGTATTTGTTGGTTTTAGAAAATTTCTATTCCTCATCCAATAATAGATAAAAATTGTAGTATATGCTCCAACAGCCAAACCGAAAATCACATCACTAGGATAATGCGACCCTAAAGCAACCCGACTAAAAGCAATTAACAGCGCTAAAAACACCCACAATACTCTGAACCTTGGCAATAAATATATCAAGCCAACATAGAATGCTGCAACGGTAATAGAGTGACCAGATGGCATACTAGCAAAATCATAACCAGGTTTATGAAAATGCTCAAAGTATTGCGACCCATATTCTAAGAAAAATTTTGGTCTAGCCCTACCAATCATAAACTTCAGTATTTGACCAATAATACCACTAATTGCAACAGTTGCTATAAGAAAAAGTGTTGCAGCTGTTAAGGCATTAATTCTATCTCTCGTTGATTCTAATAAAGAGTCTGTATCAATAAATAACCTAACTATAGCAAACAATCCCAAAGGAATTAATAAATATAAAGCTAATCCAAAATGAGTGATCTTATCAAGATAATACCAGTAGCCTGAAAAAAATCCATTTTGTACATACTTCTCAACATAAGCATCAATATTAAAGTACAAAAATACAATTATTAACAATATAGGTACAAATGTATACTTTAACTGTATAAGTCTTGGTATATTAACTTCTGTTATTCTAGGACTTTTAAATGATTTTTTAAAAGCATACCAATTCTTTTTCACTACACTGTTAGGCATAATCAGAGACCTCATTTACTTAGTATCTTAATATTCGGAAAGTATATCAAAATACCATTATTTAACCATACTAATATATACATTACCGCACCAAAACTGTTACCATTTTTGTATCATTTTCCAAAAAAATAATTTATCTTTTTTTTAAAAAAATACTTGAATAGCAGTTTTTTCCAAATATAATGGAAGTACTTAAAAGCTGGAAGCATAAGTTTTAAAGCTTTAAAGTGTTATAAAATATAAAACCAAAAGAAAAAGGAAATAACAATGAAAAAACAAATGCAAAAAGGTTTCTCACTAGTTGAGTTAATGGTTGTGATTGCTATTATCGCTATCTTAGCAGCTGTAGCTATCCCTATGTATTCTAATTATACTACTCGTGCTAAATTAGGCAGTGAGTTAGCTAAACTAGGTGGTGTTAAAATGGAAGTTGCTGAGCAAATATCTAACTCTAACACATCTGTAGGTAGTACTCCTAGTGGTATTACAGCTCCAAGCTCCATACCATCAGGTGCTAGCGTTGATGCTGATGGTACAATTAAGTTACCTGTTGACAGTGTAGTTGGATCAGATGCTGATATCATAATGTCTCCTTCTGTAGTATCAGGAGCAATAACTTGGACATGTGACGTATCTGGATCTAGCGTTAGTTCATCAGTTAAACCTTCAAACTGTACTGGCTAATAAATCCATATATATACCTTATTAAAACTAAAAAAGTCACTTAAGTGACTTTTTTTATATCTAATATTCAGTAATTTATCTTCTAGTGTTTTTCATATATAATGATTATAATAGCATATTAAAAGCTTTATATACCATATATGAGAAACACCAAAGGCTTTACTTTAGTTGAATTAATAGTTGTTATAGGAGTAATTGCAATACTCGCTGCTATAGCAACGCCCATTTATTCAAACTATAAAGAAAGAACTATTATGACAGAGGCTATAAATGTAACTGGTGGTGTTAAAGCGCAGATAGAAGATTATATTAGCAATTCTCAAGACCCTTCTACTATGACATATAATACCCCTCCAGGAATTTCTGTGATAAATAGCAGCATATCTGGAGCAACCATTGAAATAAACATGCATGAGAGAAACTCTAATATATTTACAAATTCCAATGATACACTTCGATTAGTTGGTGTAATTAATGGTGCAATTTTTAAGTGGACTTGCCTACATAATGCAAATGCTTCAGATATTGCTACTAGAAATACACCAAAAGCTTGTGAAAATACCTTTACTAGTTAATTTTCTCAACTTTCCTCTCATCATATTCACAAGGCTACACCTTTCAAACAAAACATTCTTCAACAACTCTTAAATCCTTACTCAAGTTCTTTTAAAAAAGTAGTTCATAAAGTATTTAATACAAACCTAACAATTCCCTAGCATGAGAAAGAGCTTTCTCTGAAATATCAACACCACCAACTATCTTAGCTATCTCTTGAACTCGCTGCTCTTGATTAAGCTCTATAATTTTTGACTCTGTAGAATCTTTAAGATATTTCTTAGATACATGTAAATGTATTTGTCCTTGTGCTGCTACTTGTGGTTGATGTGTGATACATAGCACTTGTAATTTTTCTGATAATTTTCTGAGAAGCTTACCAACTATCTCTGCTGTGGCGCCAGATATTCCAACATCGACTTCATCAAAAACCAAGGTTGGATAAGATCTCTTCTCAGCTGATACAGCCTGGATTGATAGTCCTATCCTACTAAGTTCGCCACCAGAAGCAACTCTTTTGACAGGTGCTAATTGCTCACCTAGGTTAAAATTAATCATAAATTGACACTCATCGGTTCCTTTAGATGCTTTTGTTTCACTATCTAAAACTTGCGCGACAAAACTACCCTTTGGAATATTCAAAGATCGGATATTTTTCTCAACCTGTTTCGAAAATTCTTTAGCTGCTAGCTTACGAGCCTTACTAAGCTTTGTTGCAAGTTCATTATATTCACTATCTAAAACCTGCCTTTGCTCTGTAAGTTTTGCTAATTTTGTACTATCTTGACTAAAACCTTCCAGCTCCACTTGTAACTCATCTATGTACTGATACAAATAGCTTGGTTCGACTTTGTGCTTACGCGCAAGATCATATATTTCACTCATTCTATGATCTACTTTTGCAAGCTCCTCTGGATCTTGCTCTAATGATTCAAGCTGGATTTGAGCTTCATCGTAACCCTCTTGAGCATAAACTTTGGTTTGAGATATCAATTCTTGTAAGTTCTTAAAAACTATATCATCTAGTTTTGAGGCTTCCTTTTCTAGCTCTGTAAGCATAGCCGTGATATTAGTTTCATCATCGTACATAAGATTAGAAATATAATTCAAACTATAGCTAATCTCATCAACACTAGATAAACTCTTTTGTCTTTGAGAAAGCTCTTCAAATTCATTCTCTGCAAGTTCTAGAGTTACTAATTCATCTAGCTTATATTCTAAAAGCTCTTTCTGACTGTTTTGACTATCAATATGCTCTTGTAATTGCACAATTTCAGTATTTATTTTTTGTAACTGATAAAAAGAGTTAGATACTTTTTTTAGAAGCTCATCATTATTTGCAAAACTATCAAGGAGACTTAATTGCGATTTTGGATCTAATAAATCTTGATGTGAGTTTTGACTATAAATATTTATCAGTTTATCAGATACCTTTTTGACATCTGACGCTTTGACAACACTGCCATTTATAAAAAGTCGGCTTTGTTTAGATTTATTTACAACTCTTCTAAAGGTACACTCATTATTTTCACAATCAATAAAAAGCTCATCTAACAATCTCTTAGCTCTTGCATTATCCTTAATGCAAAAAGTGGCCGATACCTCTGTAACCTTGTCATCCTGTAAGAAAGTCTTTTCAAGTCTCGCACCTAATACAAAACTAAGAGCATCAAGTAATATAGATTTACCCGCTCCAGTTTCACCTGTAAGTACAGTCATTCCTTCTTTAAAATCAATCTCTGTAGATTTTATAATTGCAAAGTTTTTTATTGATAAATGTAGTAGCATAGATCTTGTAAATAATTGATATTACACCTAGATTAATATATCTATTCTTTAGTAGTTATACAACTATTATTATTTATCATACTAACTCCGTTAATAGTAACAAAACATATTTTATCAACCTAGAAAATATATTATAATCGCTATGCAATTCTTAGATTAATTTCAAACCTAAAAGGATTTTAAAATGCAATTATCAAAAAGAGTACAGGCGATGCAAGCTTCTCCTGTACGTAAATTAGTACCATATTCAATCCAAGCTCAAAAAGAAGGTAAAAAAGTATTTCACTTGAATATTGGACAACCTGATATCAAAACTCCTAGCGAATTTATGGATGCAATCAGAGCTTTTGATGAAGAAACTATTGCATACTCTGTAGCTAATGGTGAACCAAGCCTAATCAAAGCTATTTCAAAATACTACAAAAGATTTGATATGGATTTTGCAGAAGATGAAATTCTAATTACAAATGGCGGCTCAGAGGCACTTATATTTGCAGCAATTGCTACTTGTAATGCTGGTGAGGAGATATTAGTTCCAGAGCCTTTCTACACAAACTATAATGGTTTCACCACAGCTGTTGATGTTGCTATAAAACCAATTACCACAAAAGCTGAAGAAGGTTTTCATCTACCATCAAAAGAAGAAATCATAGCATGTGTAACCGATAAAACTCGTGCAATTATGATTTCAAACCCAGGTAATCCTACTGGTGTTGTATATACAAAAGAAGAACTAGAAACTCTAGCAGAAGTTGCTAAAGAGAAAGATCTATTTATCATTAGTGACGAAGTATACCGTGAGTTTACTTATGATGGTCTTACTTGTACTTCATTTGGCAATATCAAAGGCGTAGAAGATAGAGTAATAATCGTTGACTCTGTATCAAAAAGATATAGTGCATGTGGAGCTAGAATCGGTTCTCTTTGTTCAAAAAATAAAGATTTTATCAGAGAAGTTACAAAGCTATGCCAAGCTAGACTATGTGTACCAACTCTTGAGCAAATTGGTTCTGCTGCACTATATGAAGTATCACAAGAATACTTACAAGAAGTAAATAAAGAATACCAAAAAAGAAGAGATGTAACTTTTGAAATTCTATCAAATATTGATGGTGTTGTTTGTGAGAAGCCTACTGGTGCTTTTTATGTAGTAGCTAAACTTCCGATTGATGATGCTGAGAAGTTTGCTCTTTGGTTACTTACTGATTTTGAGGATAATAAAGAGACAGTTATGGTATCTCCAGCAGCTGATTTTTATGCTACTAAAGGCCTTGGTAAAGATGAAATCAGGATAGCATATATCCTTGAAGAAAACTCACTAAGAAGAGCTTTAGAGCTTCTTGATAAAGCTATTAAAGTTTACAATTCTAAATAATACTTATTGCCTTAATTTTTCATACAGGTTAATCTCTAATATAGTTTGTAAAAATTTTACTTTATATTATGAAAAAACTAAGATTTTTGTTACCTACCATAGCTTTAACGCTTTGCTATACATTAGCTAACGCATCTGATGTAAATAGCAATTGGCAAGATGATTATTCAAATATTAAATATGTAACTGCATCAAGCATTGAGAACCTTAATGATAACACCTCTTCTATACAACCTACGGTTGATATTACAAATATCATTTATTTATATGAAAATGGTCCTTTAGGGAAATATGGTCCTATTGGGTCAGCAGGACCTCTTGGTAAAGATGGACCCGTGCAAAAGCTAAAATCTTTTGATCCTAGCACATATCCTTATTTCACAGATTATTTTAAATCATTTTACGGTCCTCTCTCCGAAGATGGCCCGCTTGGATTCTTAGGCCCATACACTGAAAATAGCTACTATTACGGTGATCTTTTTGAACTAAATAATTTTGCTGTTCATGTCCGCGCACTAGGATTATGGGGAGTATTAGGAACTGTTGGACCTTTTGGACCGGTAGGTGCTCTTGGGCCTCTAGGTCCAATTGGAGCTCATGGCTACTCTAGAGATGAACAAGGCAACTATACTGACAAAGATGGACATATTGTAACAAAGATAGATGTACCTTTTGATAGTGATTCAAAAAGATCATTTGATCTATATGAACTTTATAAAGCAGAGTATGCTGCTAGTAAAAAAGATCTTGACACTTCTTTTGTAACTTTAGGTAATCTAAAAGAGAATTATAGTGATGACTATGTTATTAATAATGATGAAAAGCAAGTTGTTACTATTCTGGTCATTCCAGAACAATTGTTTAATTATTTTGATATACAATTATATAGTTCTAATGGGAATTTAATCGCTGAGTCAAATAGTCGTAAGTATATTAACTTTATACAGTTTTTAGCCCCTAAAGATACCAATTACACAATCAAAATAACTAGTCCTGATAAGTCAGATAAATATGCTCTCTATGTAACAGGAAGCACAAAATATCTGAATAAATATAATATTAGTGGCGATTATATTTTAGAAAAATAAAGATTTTTTGATTTTAGAAAGTAACAACTGTTCTAATATTATTGTGCATTTCTTCAAAACCTTTATTAATATCTTCTATCTTAATATTTGATGTAATAAGATTATCAATGTCAATACGACCATCCATATACCAGTCAACTATCATAGGTACATCTGTTCTACCTCTCATACCACCAAAAGCTGAACCTTTCCAGGTACGTCCTGTAACTAACTGAAACGGTCGAGTAGAAATCTCTTCACCAGCTCCAGCAACACCTATTATCACACTTTCACCCCAACCTTTATGCACACATTCTAAAGCTTGACGCATAACCTCAGTATTACCAATACACTCAAAACTATAGTCCGCTCCACCACCTGTTAATCTAATAAGATGCTGAACTATATCCTCGTCAATTTCATTAGGGTTAACGAAATCTGTCATGCCATACTTTTCAGCTAACTCTTTTTTATCATTATTAAGGTCAACTCCAACAATCTGTCCTGCCCCAACCAGCTTAGCTCCTTGGATCACATTTAGACCAATCCCACCAAGACCAAATACGACTACACTTGAGCCTGCCTCAACATTTGCTGTCTTAACAACTGCACCGACTCCAGTTGTCACACCACAACCAATATAACAAACCTTATCCAAAGGTGCATCTTTACGAATTTTAGCAACCGCTATCTCCGGTAAAACAGTATAGTTTGAGAAAGTTGAGCAACCCATATAATGGAAAATATCTCTACCATCTTGTGTTGTAAACCTAGAACTACCATCTGGCATTAAACCCTTACCTTGAGTTTCTCTTATTGATTGACATAGGTTGGTTTTTGGATTTAGACAAAAATTACATTCTCTACATTCTGGTGTATAGAGAGCTATAACATGATCACCCTTTTTAACTGACTTTACATTTTTACCAACTTCTACAACCACACCTGCTCCCTCATGTCCTAATATAGCAGGAAAAAGTCCTTCTGGATCTCTGCCAGATAATGTAAAGGCATCTGTATGACAAATCCCCGTAGCTTTAATCTCAACTAAAACTTCATTATCTTTAGGTAATGCAACGTTTACCATTTCTACTGAAAGTGGTGCTCCCGCTTTATAAGCAACAGCAGCTTTTGACTTTATAGACATTATTTCTCCGGATTATTCAAAAATCTTTATAACTAGTATTTTAGATGATAGAGAAATAATAGGTAGACTTTTTAGGATAATATTTAAAAATTAATCACGTTTATAAATATCTTCTAAACGAACAATGTCATCTTCACCAAGATAATCACCGACCTGTACTTCGATAATTTGAATATCACTATCTGTAAAATTCTCTAATCTATGCACAGATTCTTTAGGAATAAAAATATGTTCACCAACATTATATTCTTTTACATTTTCATCAACTGTTATAGTAGGTTTACCCGTTACAACTACCCAATGCTCAGCTCTTTTAAAATGCTTTTGTAGCGAAAGCTGACCTTTAGGTTTTACAGTGATTATTTTAGTTTGACTTTTATCTGTAAAATTAATTGTTTGATAAGTTCCCCAAGGACGCTCATAAACTTTACCAACCTCATTTAAATTAGACATTTTAACTCCGATGTTTATAGTATTTTAAGCTAGGTAACATTATTAAATAAAAGCACTATTAATTCAAGTTTTCTCCAAGTGTAAATTTTAATTGACAAAGTAAAAAACAGGCATATAATTCGCTCACCTCATACATGAAGTACATGAGAATACAGAAATCATATCTAAGTATTTTTGTATGAGTTTAGTGCTATGAACTACCGATAGTAACTAGCTATCAGCAAAATTCAAAGTACTAAAAACTTAATAAACTAAAAAAATAATAATCTGTATTTTCAGGTACTTTGTGTAACAATTTTGGAGGTAGTAGTATGGCGTTAGCTAAAACTCTAAAACCTCGCCATATAGAGCTAATTGCTCTTGGCGGTATCATTGGTTCTTGTTTCTTTTTAGGTACAGGATATGTTCTCTCAGAGGTTGGTCCAGCAGCTATTTTAGCTTATATATTAGCAGGTATTATAGTTTATGCAGTTACTTTGTGCTTAGCAGAGCTAACAGCTAACTCCCCAAACTCTGGATCTTTTATTTACTATACTGCTAAATATGTATCCCCATCTATAGCTTGTGGCATGGGATGGTCATACTGGCTTAACTGGATAATCTATATCCCATCGGAATGTATTGCTGGTGGGATAATTATGCATACATTTCTACCATCAGTTCCTACTTTTATGTGGGCAACATTGTTTGGTTTATTTATAACAGTTATCAACCTAACAAAGGTTAAAATTTTTGGTGAGATTGAGTTTTGGCTGTCATTAATAAAAATCATTGCTCTTGCTCTATTTAGTGTCGTGGCAATATTGATATTTTTTAATGTTATACAAAATGATACTAATACTGCTATAGGCACTACTTATATAGTTGGAGAAGAAGGTTTTTTCCCTAAAGGAAAACTTATCTTAATAACAACTATGGTAATGCTATTAGTGAACTTCCAAGGCTCAGAAATTATAGGTCTAGCGGCGGGTGAATCAAATAATGCTGAAAAACAGATGCCAAGAATAGCAAAACATGTTGCTATAAGAATAGTTGGCTTATATGTAATACCTGTTTTTCTATTAGCACTAATTTTTCCTTGGCAGAAAATGGATTTAACAGACTCAGTCTTTGCTGCTGCTCTGCAACACTATCACTTAGATAAATTTGCTGCTGTATTTGCCTTTGTAGTTTTAATAGCTGCTTTTTCTTGTGCAAATAGTGGCTTCTATGCGGCTGTTCGTTCATTATATGGTTTATCTAAATCAAGAATGGCTCCAAGCATATTTAGAAAGCTAAACTCAGCTTCTATTCCTCATTATTCTGTTTATGTAAGTATTGCAGCAATATGGGTATTTTTAATACTCTCTTTTAAATTATCAGCATCAGCTGCTTTTACTAACTTGTTAGCAATGTCTGGATTTACAGCTACAATTTGCTGGATCTGTATCTGCTGGTCGCAATATAACTTTAGAAAACAGCTTATAAGAAAAAAAGCTACTGATAAAATGCTATTTAAAGCTCCTCTATTTCCATATATTTCATTATTTGGGATATGGATACAAGTTTTATGCTTAATCTTAACATTATTTAATGATGAATTAAGAGGTGCATTTTACTTTGGCGTACCTGCAATGCTCATTCCTTGCTGCGTATACTTTTATCTATCAAAAAAGAAAACTACTAAATTAATAAGACCTACTACTTTCTTAAAAAAGGCATTTTAGATTACTTGTCATAAGAGTAGCTAATCGCCTATAGTTCCACACCACATTCTATCACCGCCCCCTCCTAGAGGCTTAGGATTATCAGAATAGTTGTCAGAACCTTCGTGAATCATCAAACTATGTCCAACCAACTCCTCTAGAGAATCTAACTTCGGCGCAACAACGGGTTTTGTAGATGTTCCATCAGCATCAATAACTAATACAGGTAAATCTCCTTTATGGCCATTGTCATTGTATGGTCCAAGATGTTTGTCATTATGTTGAGGATCCCAATGTCCCCCTGCTGCTTGACCATTGTTATCACAACTTGGATTAATATGGATATGCATGCCATGAGTGTTTGGCCCAGGCAAGTTGTATAGATGCGGTGTTATTAACATACCATCCTCTTTACCATCATGGATATATGGTGATATTGTAATCGTTCCGACTTCTTTATGAGTTTTAACGTCCTTTAGATGTACAATTAACTCACCATCATGACCACGATCATACGGTTTTTTCTCAAATAAAGAACACCCTGACATAAGCACCATGAATGTACTAATACCTAACACTTTACAAAAACTATTCATTCCTATACCTCTAGTTAATATGTGTCTGACACACTACCATCATACAAATATTTATATGTATAATCCATGTTTTCAAGAGCAATTAATTTTTATAGCCACCTTTGAACTGGTTTTATAAACCATCTCATAATAAAAATATATTGTTTACATAAATAAGATATATCATGCTTATATTTATTTTCTAAAAACATCTCTATACAATGAAATTCATGAAGGATAATTTATTAAATCATATATAAGTAAAGGTGATTAATATGAGCAAAAAATCAACTATGACAACTACTGCAGGTTGTCCCGTAGCAAATAATCAAAACTCACTAACTGCTGGTGAGCGTGGTCCAGTTTTATTACAAGACTATCAACTTATTGAGAAGTTAGCGCATCAAAATCGTGAACGTATCCCCGAACGTGTGGTACATGCTAAAGGTTGGGGAGCTTATGGAACATTTAAAGTTACCAATCCAGAAATAGCTAAATATAGTAGAGCAAAGTTTCTTGAGAATGGTAAAGAAACACAAGTTTTACTGCGCTTTTCTACAGTTGCTGGAGAACTTGGGGCTGCTGATAATGAGCGTGATGTTCGTGGCTTTGCACTAAAATTCTATACTGAAGAAGGCAATTGGGATTTAGTTGGTAATAACACACCTGTTTTCTTTATAAGAGATCCGCGTAAATTCCCAGATTTTATCCATACACAAAAACGCCATCCCAAAACAAATCTACGCAGTGCTACTGCAATGTGGGATTTTTGGTCGCAATCTCCTGAGAGTTTACATCAAGTTACGATACTATTTTCTGATAGAGGCTGTCCAAAAACTCCTATGCATATGAATGGCTACTCATCCCACACTCTAAGTTTGATAAGCTCAGACGATAAGCGTTATTGGGTGAAGTGGCATTTTAAAACTCAACAAGGTCATGAGCACTACACTAATGCAGAAGCTGCGGAAGTTATTGGTAAAACACGTGAAGGACATCAAGAATCATTATTTGGCGCTATTGAAAGAGGCGAGTTCCCTAAATGGAATGTGCAGGTTCAAATAATGGCTGAAGAAGAAGCTGAAAAAGCTAAGTTCAACCCATTTGATTTAACAAAAGTTTGGCCACATGGCGATTACCCTATAATGGATGTGGGAGTTTTAGAGTTAAACTGTAACCCAGATAATTATTTTGCTGAGATTGAGCAAGCTGCATTTAGCCCATCAAATATCGTACCTGGCATTGGGTTTTCTCCAGACAAAGTCTTGCAAGCACGTATATTTTCTTATGCTGATGCTCATCGTTATCGTTTGGGCACTCATTATGAAGCATTACCTGTAAATGCACCTAAATGTCCAGTACATCATTATCATAAAGATGGATCTATGAGATTTTTTGATAATTTTGCTAAAAATCCAGATGCATATTATGAGCCAAATAGTTTCAACGGCCCTGCTGAGGATGCAAGTTATAAAGAGCCACCATTAAAAATTAATGGTGATGCAGATTACTACGATCACAGGGTTGGTAATGATGACTATGCTCAGCCAAGAGAGCTTTATAAGTTATTTGATGAAGGTCAAAAACAGCGTCTTTATAGCAATATTGCTGAAGCCATGGATGGTGTGCCTGATTTTATCATAGAAAGACAGTTGGAGCACTTTGCTAAGATAGATTCTAGTTATGCAGAAGGAGTTAAAAAAGCTTTAGCTGAACTAAACTCTTAAGGAATATTTATGAAAAGACTATTTCTATGTATATTTTTAATAATTCCTACGTTAGCATACTGTGCTACTGCTTCTTGGCAGGATTTCAATAAACAAGAAGCTTTAACAAAGCTAACTAAGCAAGAATACTACGTAACTCAAAAAGGTGGTACAGAAAGAGCTTTTCACAACAAATACTGGGATAATCATAAGCAAGGAATATATGTAGATATTGTCTCTGGAGAACCACTCTTTAGCTCTACTGACAAATATAAATCTGGTACAGGTTGGCCAAGTTTTACAAAGCCCATTGATAAAAAATTTATCAAAATAAAAAAAGATAATAGCTGGTTTATGAGTCGTACAGAAGTTCTATCAAAATATGGAAACTCTCATCTAGGACATGTGTTTAACGATGGTCCAGCACCTACGGGTAAAAGATATTGTATGAACTCAGCAGCACTTAAATTTATTCCTAAAGAAGATATGAAAAAACAAGGCTACGGAGTATATTTGCACCTTTTCTCTAATAAAGATTCGAAGTAATACTTAAAACTATTGTCCTAATTTTAATAAATGATATGATCTACTTAAGTTTTATCATGTGGAGTTGATTATCAGTAAGGAATTCTTAGGACAGATTGTTCTTAATGCTTCTTTCTTGATATATTGTATTCAATTTGTGCCACAGATAATACATAACTTCAGAAATAAGCAAAACCTCTCGAACATTAGTCTTTTAACACAATTTGGTATATTTATTACATTACTATGCGATATTGTCGAAACTATTGGCTTTGGATATGATTGGCAATATGCTGCAGTTGCTATGATCTATCTAATCGGGGTATGTACACAACAGCTTCAAATATCTTTTTATCACAAGAAGATGCCTGAAGTTATAAATTTGAGTTTTATTGCTTTATTTGCCCTAGCTATGCTTGCAATGGGATCAAACAATACCAAATTATATAACATCATTAGTCATATAGGTTTTGCTACAAATATTTTATATTGGTTCCCTCAAATTTATAAAAACTACAAACAAAAACGTGCTGATGGATTTAGCTTAATATTTATATTAATTGCTTTTATAGGAACTATTTTATATTTACTAAGTGCAATACTACTCTCTTGGGATCTAGTATTTATATTAAATGCTATAATTATGTTCCCTATCATATCATTATTACTGCTACAGAAGTTTCAGTACAAAGAAATTAAATTCTAACATTTCATTTGTTACTAACTTTATTTAAACTATGCCTATCATAATAAACTTCTCATACATATGTTTATTGGTTGTCAATTTTCAATATATCCAATGACGGATAATTATACAGATGTAATTATCAATGCTTTAAAAGAAATTAAACCATATCAAGTTAAAACATCTACTGATGATGTTAGCACAACCGTGATAGGTAACATTGATAATGTTTTTAATTATATTTCAAATGTATACACTAAATGCTTAGAAGTATTTGATGGGCATATTGCTATGAGCACTATATTTTCAATTGGTTGCCCAGGCGAGGAAGATGATAAACTTTGCCACCCAAGCCAAGAATGCCAAGAAATCAATATAAAGACTAAGTTTGATACAGCTGCTCAATTTGCTATTATGCCACTAAAAAACACAGAATATATGGATAAAATATATAAGATAATCAATAAACTAAAATCTAGTAACCTAAACTACAAACATAAACATTTCTGCTCTTATCTTAGAGGTGATTTTATCGAGGTAATAAAATTTATAAAAGAATCATTCTATAGTGTTGCTGAAGATACAAATCATGTTGTTATGACAGCTAATTTTTCAAATAGGAGTCCTAGTCACTAACATGCAAACACTAGGTAAAATAACTTTAAATATCTCATTCCTTATTTATTTGATACAGTTCGTACCTCAGATAATACATAATTTTAGAGAAAAACATGCTTTAAACAATATTAGTCTACTTACTCAGTTTGGAATGTTAATAGTAGTTCTATGCAATTTAATCCAAGCTATTGGTTTTAATTTAAATTGGCAATATTTAACTATAGTTGTCGTTTATCTTATAGGTATAACTATCCAACAGATACAGATTTCTTTTAACAATAAACACCAATCAAAGAACCTTAATATTATCTTTGTAATGCTTTTCTTTATTACTATATTAGCTATAAGCTCAAAATCATATTTTATTTTTGAGGCTGCTGGAACTATAAGTCTAATAGTCCACTTTTTATATTGGTTACCTCAAATATATAAAAATTATAAACAGCAGATATTTGTAGGATATGGTGATTTGTTTATAATATTTGCATGGCTTGGAGTTATATGCGACTTGTGTAGTAGCTTTCTTCTAAACTGGCCTATTATTGTAAAAACAAATATCATAGCAATGTTTGTAATCATATCAATACTTGCTCTTCAAAAATTATACTACCATAAGAATAGTAGAAGATAGAAATTGCTATTTTAATAAGCTATTACATTTTTAGTAGAACATAAATAAAGTATGCAATTATAAAATCTGTAATGATTCTTTTGAGATACTCGTTAAGACAAAATCATATCGTTGACTGAACTCAAATATCTTTAAATAATTTATACTTCTTTATATAGGTAAAATGATTCCATATTTATGCTATTATAAATGTATAAATTACATACTATTACAAAGCATGTCAGGAAATACTTTCGGCAAAATTTTTACAGTAACAACTTGTGGTGAGAGCCATGGGGACTCGCTTGCAGCAATTATAGATGGCTGCCCTAGCAATATTCCATTATGTGAGGCAGATATTCAACTAGAACTAGATAGACGTAAACCTGGTCAATCCAAATTCACAACTCAACGCAAAGAACCTGATGAAGTTAAGATTATATCAGGTGTTTTTGAGGGTAGAACAACTGGCACACCAATTGGTCTTGTTATTAAAAATCAAGATCAAAAATCAAAAGATTATGGTGATATCAAAGATAAGTTTCGTCCTGGTCACGCTGATTATACTTATACCCAAAAATATGGTATTCGTGATTATCGTGGTGGTGGAAGGTCATCAGCAAGAGAAACTGCTATGCGTGTTGCTGCTGGAGCAATCGCTAAAAAGATATTAAAACATCATAATATAGAAATCTTTGGTTTTTGCTCACAAATTGGTGACCTTAGAATAAATTTCAAAGATAAAACTTTTATAAACCAAAACCCTTTTTTCATCGCAGATGAAAGTGCTATATCAAGCTGTGAAGACTTAATCCATAAGATACGTAAAGAAGGTGATTCTATTGGTGCTGAAGTCACAGTAATTGCATCAGGACTAGAGGCTGGATTAGGTAGACCGGTATTTGATAGACTAGATGCAAATATTGCTCATGCTCTAATGAGTATAAATGCTGTTAAAGCAGTCAGTATCGGAGATGGATTTGACTGTGTTGCGCAAAAAGGTAGTCAGCATCGCGATGAAATCACTAAAGCAAAAGGATTCCTCTCAAATCATGCTGGCGGTATTTTAGGTGGCATTTCTACAGGCCAGGATATAACAGCTAAGTTAGCATTTAAACCAACATCAAGCATATTACAACCTGGTAAAAGTATTGATATAAATGGTAATGATACCACTGTTATAACTAAAGGTAGACACGACCCATGTGTCGGCATAAGAGGTGTTCCTATTGCAGAAGCTATGCTTGCTCTTGTCATAGTAGATGAATTTCTCATTACAAAATCATATAAGAGATAAATATGGGTGAACATGAGTTTTGGAAGCTCTTAATTGACTGGGGATACTTGGCTGTTGCTTTAGCTGTTTTCATTGAAGGAGAAATTTTTCTTATAATGGTTGGAGTTGCTGCGGCAGCTGGACTATTTGACTATCCATTAGTAATCATCGCTGCCACAATTGGCGCAATTTTCCATGATAACTCAATTTTTATACTCTCGAAATTTGTGGGTCAGAAAATAATCAAAAAAAAAGCCTCATGGAGTTACAAAGCTCAACACTCTCTTAAACTCTTAGAAAAACATGAAAATATAGTAATACTTAGCATAAGATTCTTGTATGGACTTAGAACAATAACAATCCTAATTGTTGGACTTAGTAAAGTTAATAAACTCAAGTTTGTACTTCTTGACAGTATAAGTAGTTTTTTTTGGTCTGTTATTTATATATCTTTGGGATATTTATGTGGCCATACTATTTTGAGATTTATTGACCATGCTGATATTAAACTTTGGATATCTCATAATAAATACCCATCAATATTTATACTTATCTTAGTTTCAAGTATTATATACCTAAGCTACAGAATATTTCGATCAAGATCAAAGAGGCAGGTAAATGAGTAGACTAGATCTTCTAAAAAAAGGAACTGCAAGCAACAATAAAAACAAACCTTCTAGCAATAATCCTAGAGGCGGTATGCTAGAAGAAAAAACAAAAAAAATACCACAAAGAGAAGATGATCTAACTGATGATATTTTATCAGATGATGATTTTGAGAATGAATTAGAAGATTCTCCAGCTACTCAATATGACACAGATTATGATACCTCTGAAGATCCAGATGAAAATGATGATGAAAATGTCAATATTATCGAAATTGACCTAGATAGTAGTAATGGTGGCTTAGATCTTGACCCTTCTTTAGTTGAAGATGAGGATGAGGATAGTATAAAATCTGAAGAAGATGTTAATGTAACTAAAGCTGATACCACTGTAGAAGAAGACAATCATGAAGATGAAAACAGTGATATAGTAGAGGGGCATTTAAGTGTTGATTATGCTGAAGAAGATATTAAGCTAGAGGTCGAATATACATTTGACCAGCGTGATCAACTATATAATCACTATGTTAAAGCAATCAAGCATGGTGGCATGGAAATTGGTGCAAAGAGACTTTTAAAGCTACACGATATTATAAGAATATCCGTGACTTTAACAGAATTAAAAGAGCAAGTTGGTTGTGAAGCAAGAATTATTTCTGTATTCCCTCCTAATTTACGTGCCTCATCAGAGGAAAATAGTAGCAAATATCGTTATATAGTCCAGTTTATTGGCCCAAACGCTCCTGAAACAGATAGAATTCTCTCAAAATACCTATTAGGTTATAAAGTAAAATAAACTATTATGGCAAAACAAAAAACAGTATTTATTTGTCAAGAATGTGGAGCATCTTCTCCTCGTTGGCAAGGTCAATGTCATAGCTGTAATCAATGGAACACTTTTGTAGAAGAGATAAAAGCTGATCCTAAAAAAACTCCTAAAGCTCGTTCAGGTTTTTCTGGAAGTACTTCAAAAGCAACTGCTCTATCAAATATCAAAGGTAAAGAGTATTCTCGTACTACAACTAGTATATCTGAGTTTGATAGAGTGCTCGGAGGAGGTATTGTTAGAGGGTCAGTAACATTAGTTGGTGGAGACCCTGGCATTGGTAAATCCTCAATACTCCTACAGATAATGTCATTTTTATCCTTAAATAAAAAAGTACTATATGTAAGTGGTGAAGAATCTCTAGAACAAATTGCACTAAGAGCTGAAAGGTTAAATCTACCAAAAGATAACCTGCTAGTTATGTGCGAAACAAATATTGAACAAATCGCTAGTTATATAATTGAACAGAAGCCTGAAGTTATCGTGATTGACTCGATTCAAACTATGTATAACCCCGAAATCTCATCTATGGTTGGTGGTGTCTCTCAAGTAAGAGAGTCAACTGCATATATCACCCAAATTGCTAAGCAACATGAAATTTCTATATTCTTAATTGGTCATGTAACAAAATCAGGAGAGGTTGCAGGCCCAAGAGTTCTTGAGCATATTGTTGATGCTGTGATATTTATAGAATCTCAAGATAACGGTAGATATCGCATGATGCGAGCTCTTAAAAATAGATTTGGTGCTGTCAATGAAATTGGCGTATTTGCAATGACAGATAAAGGAATGCAAGAAGTCAAAAACCCTTCAGCGATATTCCTGAATAATGGTCGCACAAATCTAATTGGTAGTGTAATAGTATCTGTTTGGGAAGGCACTCGCCCTCTTTTAGTAGAACTACAATCTCTAGTTGTTGATAAAAATATTAATCAACCTCCACGTAGATTATGTGTCGGTATTGATAGTAATCGTTTAGCAATGATCTTAGCGGTGATTCAACGCTATATGCACTTAGATTTATATGATAAAGATGTCTTTTTAAATGTTGTTGGAGGGATTAAAATATCTGAGACAAGTATAGATCTAGCACTTATTTTGATAATCTATTCTAGCATAAAAGAAATAGAGATTCCTCATGATATGCTTATAATGGGAGAAGTTGGATTATCTGGAGAAATTCGTCCTATTCCTTATGGAGTAGAGAGAATCAATGAAGCAAAAAAACATGGATTTAAAAAGATTATCGTTCCTCAAGCCAATATCTCAAAATCACTTAAAACCGAAGGTATAGAAGTAATTGGAATTACAAACTTAAATCAAATAAAAGATATAACTATAGGATAAAATATATGGAGTTTCTAGAAAGTATTAATTTTTTAGATATTTTAATAATTATTGTCATTTTCATATTAAGTCTTTTTGCAGCAGTAAAAGGTTTATTTAAGAATATAGTTTTATTTATTCTTATGATATTCGCCGTTGTAATGGCAGGTATATTAGCTCAAAAAATACAGCAGACATATATAAACTCATTAATAACTGACCCAAATACAGCTTATATTGTTTCATTTGTTCTAGTTTTAATTTGCGCATATTTAATAATATTTGGAGTTATGAAAATTTTTATGCGTAATAATAAAGAAAAAGAAAGCTTATCAAATACCCTATTTGCTTTCTTTATAGCATTTGTTCGTTTTAGTTTCATCTTTGCAATAATTTGTTCAACGCTGAACTCATTTGATTCTGTTAAAGATAGTTCTCTATGGGAAAATTCAGCTTTTGTAAAACCACTTGTCAAAGTTGGTGATTATGCATTTAATACTAGAGTTAGAATGCAAGAAACTAATCTAAAAGATTATGTTCCTAAAGAAGTCGCGGGAGGATAGTTATAACTTTATGCAGTGGCGATTACTGTATAGATACTGAAAACTTAGCTTTAATTTTCATTTTTTAATTGGCGAGTCATTAACTCTTTGACCATATCTTTTGGATCAACAGCTTCATATAAAACTCTATAAGTTGCAAAAACTAATGGCATATCAACATCATGTTTTCTAGCGAGCTTATAAACAGCCTTCGCAGTAGAATAACCCTCAACAACATTATTAACTTCTTTAAGAGATTCCTCTATTGTCATACCTTGCCCTAAGTAAAGGCCAAATCTACGGTTACGCGACTGATTATCTGAACAAGTTAATAATAAGTCACCAAGACAACTCAACCCCATAAATGTTTCAACATCTGCACCTAGTTTAAGCCCCAACTTCTTAATTTCAGCTAAACCTCTTGTTATAAGTGCAGCATGAGCATTTACACCAAATTCCATACCACTAGCTGTACCAGCAGCAATTGCTAAAACATTTTTTACAGCTCCACCAACTTGGGCACCAATAATATCTGTAGTTGTATAACATCTAAAATTCTCATTACTAAAAAGTTCTTGAACATACTTTGCATATTCAATATCTTTTGAAGCTATAACTACCGCTGTTGGGAGCTTATTAGCAACTTCTTTTGCGAAGCTTGGACCAGTTAACAAAGCAAACTTAGTTGCTGGTAAAATGTCCTCTACTATTTCACTTAAAAGAGCATAAGTATCATGACAAAAACCTTTTGTTGCACTAATTATGTTTTGATGAGGTTGAAGATATTCTTTTAATTCAGAAATAGTTTTCTTAAATCCAGAGCTAGGAGTTGCCACCAAAATATCATCAAACTTAGTTATACCTGCTTGCCAATCGCATACAGCTTCTAAATTTGCTGGAAATTTTTCAATACTTGGTAAATATTTAGCATTATTATGATCTTTTAGCATTTGTTGATTATGCTCAGCTCGCCAAGAGTTTATTTTCACATTATGTCCTTTATAAGCTAACTGTAACGCTAACGCTGTACCCCAAGCACCAGCGCCTAAAACAAGTATATTTTTTTGCATAAAAAGAAATATAAAGACAACATTACTTTTACTATATTCGATAGTTGCTAAAGAGTAAACACCAAAACACAATAACTTTTCCTTATACTACTCATAAAATCAATATATTTAACATTTAACAATACTAATGAAATAATAGAATCATAAAATTAAATAGTACTTAGTGAGAAAGAAAAATGAAAAAATTTATTTTAGCAGCAGTTACGGTTTTAGGAATTATTTCGTCATCTTACGGCTATGGTTTATATCAAGTAAATAGTTTTTCTAGTCAAACTTTTTCAGCACCAACATTAACCTTAGCCTCTTAATGCATATTTTAGATAGCAATTTTTTATATTAAAGAAATATGTTAATATCGTTAATAATTTTTTCTAAACCATAGCATAGATGCAGTTAAAACAGTATAAAAGTATTAAAGGAATATCTTTGATAGAATCTGTTATATCAATTGCTATTATGCTTTTTATTATGACTACTTTCTCACTAGTCATATCATCTACTATCACAACCTCTACACTAGCAGATAAGAAGGTAAGACTCACAGATGCTCTAGATGAAAGAATCGATGAATATGCAATACTTGGAACATTTAACACTAGCTCTTCTGGTAGTATGACTTTCTCCCAATTTGATGTTGAGGAAGATCCTGACTTAATTAAATTTGAAGCCAATAACACTGACTTTAATCTGCAGGTATCAAGAGAAGTATCAAAAATCAGCTAAATTTAACTTGTTTTCTACAAAGAGCAACAAATGCTATAATATATTTTTATATTAATGCTATTGTATAACCGTTGTGATAAATATTAGCCGGCAAAAAAACTATGGTTTAAGTCTTGTTGAGCTACTTGTTGCCGTTACACTATCTATCATAGCATCATCTATAGCTATCAATATCTACCTAAATATCAAAGATTTTTATAAGAGCTCAACTGAAAAAGCTGATGCTGATGTCAAAGAACTGACTGTTAAGCAAGCTATCTATGATAGCATCATTGGCTCTGGACTATCATGTGCTTATGGAACAAGCTCTCAAACCTATACAAACAATACTGGAGATGACTTATCTGGTGATAGCTTTTTAACAGACTCCTCAAACATACGTATTGGAAATATTACTCCAAATATCTCAGATTATCTAGAAACAAACCTAGGAGCAGAATGTTTAGGAACGTGTTATCAAAATGACACAGATTACATCATGGTAAAAAGACAAGTTAAATCGGCAACATTGTCAGGAAATCTAATTAATTCAACATTAAACCTAGACTCATCTGAAGGTATAGCAACTGGCGACTACTTAACTCTCTGCAATAGCCAGCAAGTAGATCTAGTAAAAGTTTCAACTATCAATCAAAATGATATAACATTAACTAATCCTGCGACTGGGCAGTATATTACAGGTGACTATGTCGGGAAGTTTGAAATACTCTTATTTTACATAGGTGACAGTGGTAGAGTTGATAGTGATGGTAATGACATATACTCATTGTTTTTATATATAAAAAGTGGTGCTAATGCAGGGCAAGCTTATGAACTCGTTAGTGGAGTTAATAACCTAAAAGTTAGTTATGCAACTGTAGATAATAACAGTATTATTTGGAATAATGTATCTAATGATGTTGATGTTGACACTTTGGATACTTCTGCACTAAAATTCTCGTTTACAATAAATAGTGAAAACTTTAGCAAAATAGTTTTATTATGATAAGGCATTTATAAATGAAATTAAGTTCTAAAATAAAAGGCTCTTCATTATCATCTATGCTAATTATTGGTTTTGCAGTATTAGCTACAGCATCAACTGTTACATACATTGCAAAAAAAAATGTAACTTCTATTAATAGCCTTTTATCAAAAGATGAAACAGATAGAATTAATCAGGCAATTATTAAAAAAAACCATGAAACAGAACTTCCAGATATCGACTATAATCACCTTGGTGAAAAAATGTTTGGTGACTATAAATCTGTGAATACTGTTACTTCAATAGATCCCCTATTCGCTACTAATAATATAAATAGTCTCTTATATGATACAGAACCTCTATACGTTAGCTCTACTATTTCTCATAAGCTTTATTATGGAGATATTCTAAAAGACAGTAAGAATCTCGTTCTAAATCAATTGCCCAAAAATTCAATGATAAACTATAATGGTGATAATATTCCTATTAACATCCCTTATATAAGCACTAAGAGAATGTCTCAGAGTCAAAAAGATTACCACCTTAGTGAAAATAGTATTTTAGATTCTGAAAGAGGTTTTGTTGGCTATATACAAAAATCCAGTGACTCTTTTATAATTAACATCGGTAACACGGTAGATACGATATCAACATCATCATTAAATCTTAGTAGCGACTATAAAATAAAAACTGGTTGGAATTTAGAAGATGGTCATTGGACTATCTTAATTACACTATACGATAGCACTAATATTAAAGTACTTAAAACAACTATTAATAATCTTGTAAATAACCCGACCCAAGCTAAGTATGATCTTGGAGTAGCTATAAACAACTCGCAGTCATTCAATCAAATATTGGATATTGACTGGTATTATCCAACGTATTCAAATACACCTGAATTACTAGTATTAGATGAGACAAAAAAGAAAACTTTAGATATTTACAGTTCAAAATATATTGCTAATACAAATTTGTTTTCTACAAGTTTAGTCAACTCAACTGCTATTAATATTGGAGCTCAAGATAATGTTTATAGTTCCGTATTAGATCAAAATTCAAACTTTGATAAATCTTCTATTTTTATTTTTGTTGGAAATAACTTTATACCGCTTAATTATACCGATAATAATATCCTAACGTTAGGCGCAGAAATACCACTTATAATTCCAATTGAAAATAAACCGATTATAGTTAAAAAAGATGAATATAGCTCTTATGTAATAATTTATGATAGTAGTAATTCATATAAATATCTTTATACCTTTGGTACAAATGCACTTAATACTCCACAAGAGCAAACTTATAATGGAGAAACTATTGAAAATATAGTTATAAAATATGGTCTTGAATTTGTTACTACGACAACTAATGTATATATAAAAGATTTAGATGGAAACATTCTTAATCAAATAAGTACAGGTGTTTAAATGAAAAATCACTTCAAAAAACTATTTGTTTTATTTTGTATTATCTTTTCTATAAATCTTTCTGTAGCTGCGAAGAAAGAAAAAACCAATAATGAAAAAGGTGGTGGTAATAAAACTGATACCACCAAAAATGGAAATGGGAATAGCAACAAGACTGACACTTCTGGAAATGGAAATGGGAATACTACAGATAGCCCTAGCAATGGAAATGGAAACAATAATAATACAAACGGTAATGGTGCAAATGCAGTAGATCCATCAAATTTTCAATTCTATAGAGATGCTGATGGAAGAAGAATTTATATTATCAAAGATGGTTTACAGTGTACTATCGACAATACCTGTCAAGAATCTGACAAAATATATATCGATTCAAATTGCGAGCTAAATGGCGATTGTGAAGCATTAAATAATATCCAAGATATATCCACAAACCTGGGGATTATTCACCAGCAACAAGCTTAGAGTCTTTAGGGTAAGCTATCACATATATACCTTCTACACCTTTTGAGTCTTGCCACATATATTGAAATCTATCGGGGTTTATTGTACTAAGCCCATAAACTGTTTTGACATTATTAAAATGTACCGCTGGATCGATCATAAAAAGAGTATCTTTGTCATCATCAATAGACTTACCAAGTTTTTGATAGCCTGAGACTAAAGTCCAATGCCCTCCCCAATCTATCCAATCGACTAGCACAGGTATACCTTTGTCTATATTTTGATAGAGTAATTTAACATCTCCTTTTGTGCCATACTTCACTTCAAAACCATTTTTTTCCAGCCAATTTGCAATTTGCTCAGCGTTTGTTCCATAATCTTCATCCGTATCCATTTCTTTGGCTATCTTTAACTCTGTAGCATGATTCATTTGTGAGTCTTTAAGCATTCCATAGTAATTAAGTAAGCTCATGACAGCAGCTGGGCCACATGTATAATCTGTAGTTTGCTGGTGATCTTTTATATCTAAAAGTTTTATATTTTGATTACTCGGCAAACCAAAGGTTTTTACAACATTATTTATATATGTATCATTTGCATAATTACCACTTGCATAGCTAGTTGCTAATATAAAAACAAACAATATCAATCCGATAATTTTTTTAGGCACTTTAAGATACTCCTAAATTTAAAGTGAGGGGATTTTAGCACTATTTTTAAAAAATGAAATAAAAATTTGCTATATAAAGGTCTTGATTATTGTTCTGATAATCAATATCATTTCGTTATTTAGCGAAATATAGTTTTAGAAGATGAAATTAGCAAACATTGTAGACTTCCAAAAAGCTATTGGTGATGAAACTAGAATTAGAATTTTGATGGTAATATATCAGCATGAAGTATGTCTTTGTCATCTCGCACATATATTCAAACTTGCCAATTCAACAATATCTAAACATCTAGACATACTCAGACGTAATGGTTTTATTCATAAGCGAAAACAAGGTAGATTTCACTACTTTTATTTTAATTCTGTATATCAAGAGCAGTTAAATTGGCTATTTAAAATGCTTACTGATGATGAAACTATTCAAAGTGATCAAAAGCTAATAAAACAAATGATCAAAGAAGATTTTGAGCACCTACCTGAAATACATGCAAAGGAAAGTATTATATGAGTGATAATCAATATTTAAGATTCAAAATATATGGTCTAGATTGTGTTGAAGAAGTCAACATTATCAAAAAAGCTCTAAATAAAAAAATTCCTGAAGATAATATGGAATTTGATCTATTAAATGGTAAGCTCTCAATTAAAGATCAAGATATTTCTCAGAAAGAGATTATCTCTCTAATAAAAAAATCTGGATTAAATGCTTCATCATGGGATGACTATATCACCAAGGATCAAAATAGTAATTTTTTGAATAAATATGCTAAATTAATAACAACTTCCATTAGTGGCTTATTGATTATATTAGCTTATATTTATCATGGCATAGATCATGGATTTACACATGCTTTTATTGGAGATGAAGCAGGCTCTCAAACATCTCCTCTGGTCTCACAGGTTAGTTATATTCTAGCTATTTTCTTTGGGAGTTGGTTTGTTTTTCCTAAAGCTTTTTCTGCAATCAAGAGATTCGATGCGGATATGAATCTACTTATGGTAATTGCCATACTTGGGGCGATTATTATAGGACAGTTTTTTGAAGCTGCTGTAGTTAGCTTTTTGTTTGCTTTTTCCCTTCTACTTGAATCATGGAGTGTAGGTAATGCACGCTCTGCAATAACAAAGTTAATGAATCTAACTCCTGATACGGCCTTAGTCTACTGCTGTCATGATAAGCAATTTGAAGAAAAACCTATTGCTGAAATTAATGTTGGCAAAAGAGTGCTTATAAAACCGGGACAAAAAATTGCTCTTGATGGAGTTATTATCAAAGGTAATAGTTTTATAAATCAGGCTCCTATAACAGGTGAATCAATACCTGTAGAAAAAAATATCAATGATGAAGTTTTTGCTGGTAGTATAAACGGCAACGCGACAATTGAAATCAAAACTACAAAAACTGCTGATAACTCATCTGTTGCAAAAATTATTCAAGCAGTTGAACATGCTCAATCAAAGCGTTCTGAGTCTGAAAAATGGGTAGATAAATTTGCCAGAGTTTATACTCCTACGATGATTATATTTGCTTTAATAGTAGCTATTATCCCTCCTCTTTTATTAGCAGATTCTTGGCTGAAATGGATATACCAAGCACTAGTTATATTAGTTATAGCATGTCCTTGTGCATTAGTCATATCAACGCCTATTTCAATTGTCTCAAGCTTAGCAAGAGCTGCTAGAAATGGTATTCTTATCAAAGGTGGCAGTTTTATAGAAATCCCAGCAAAACTTAAAGCGATTGCTTTTGACAAAACTGGAACATTAACACAAGGCAAACCTTCTGTTACCAATATATTAGCAACAAATAATTTCTCGGAACATCAATTAATAGCTATAGCAGCTAGCTTAGAAAATTCTGTTGATCACCCAATAGCCAAAGCAATTATTGACCATGCTAATAATAACAGTATAAATTTTGCAAATGCTGCAAATACTAATGTTATTAGTGGTAAAGGAATTTCTGGAGAAGTTAATAACTCACAATTTTGGCTTGGAAGTCATGCTTTTGCCCATGAAAAAAATCTTTGTTTAGATGAGGCCTTACATCAACAAGCTTCTCAACTTGGAAATGATGGCTATACTTTAATTTTTGTTGGTGACAATCATAAAATGTTAGGTGCTATTGCTATTCAAGACACTATAAAAACTAATATTCGTGACTCTTTAGCTCAACTTAAAGAGTTAGGAATCTCACAAACTATAATGCTTACTGGTGATAATACTGGAACAGCAAAAACTATCTCTAAACAAGCAGGTATTGATACGTTCTATGCGGAATTTCTACCAGAAGACAAAGTTAGTAAAGTTGAGGAAATAGTCAACAAATACAAAAGTGTCGCTATGATTGGTGATGGTATCAATGATGCTCCAGCCTTGGCAAGGTCAAATCTTGGTATAGCAATGGGCGCTATTGGTAATGATATAGCAATAGAAACAGCAGATATTGCTCTGATGTCAGATGATATTGCAAAATTACCATGGTTAATCAAACACTCTAGAAGAACTCTTAAAATAATAAAACAGAATATAACTTTTGCTATAGCTATTAAAGCTATATTTATCTCTCTAGCTATGGTTGATTTAGCAACTCTATGGATGGCTATCGCAGCAGATATGGGAGCAACTTTTATTGTTATAATAAACTCTCTTCGACTACTAAAATAAGCTAGATATCATATTTCATCCATAATGGTAAAAAATGTTTAATATCGTTCATAAACTTAAACAATCCAACATTTAACTCAACATTACCATTTGGATCTGTTATTTCTCGAGGAAATGCTATACCTGCTCCAAAAAGCCCTGGTGCAATAATTCCAGTCGTAGGATCATAAGATCTAGCATCGATTCCTTCAACACTCGGTACTCTTTGCTCAAATCCTGTAGCATAGATAACTTTATTATACTTATGCAAATGTTTACTTATTTGCTCATCTGTAGATAAATATCTTTTAACCCTACTATCTAAATTTTGAGAAATATTCTTTCTTACCCATTTAGCTGTTTCACCTTTTAATCCAGAATTATCATAAAGTATCCAATCACCCATATTGACAGCATATCTTAATGGCTGACGATAGAAGTTAGCAACATCTTTTACTCCTAGCTCTAGCAAGCTTCTAATAATTATCATTGCTGAATGAGATGATCCAAAAACTGCTACTTTATCACCCTCTAAAAGTTCTTCTTTTAATTTACTAGGTGCAAGGGCTTTAGCAATATGTATTTCTTTCGTAATTTCAAAATTATGAATATTTAAAGATCGTGGTAAAGACCCTGTAGCTAAGATAACTTTTTCAGCCATATAAGAAGATTCTATACCATCCAAATTCCACATACCTTGTGAAACCTTCATATCGCTAATTGTATCGAGACTATAATCAACTTTTTCTAATAGGTTATTAGTAATCCATTGTAATGCTTTTGTAACTTCTTTTAGTTGTGTAAAAGTTTGACTTTCATAACCATCTAGCTCAAAAATTTTAGATTTTTTTTCATACTCAAAAGATTTTATAGCATTTAAAAATCTAAGAAATAATTCTACCGTTGTATTACTACTGACTTCGCCCCACTTTTCACCAAAATCTCCTACTTTAAAACTCGGATCAATCCAAATAATATCTTTTGGTTTAATATTGTTATCTAATAGCTCACCAACAGCCGCCATTCCAGCAGGTCCAGCACCGACTATTGCCCATCTATATTTAATATGTTTCTTCATGAAATATGATATATAGAAATTTATTAAAGATTATTTAGTATAACCAATTCTCCACTATTGGATAAAATAAATATTCAAATATTGAATATCAGAAATACTTATAATAAGATTACTAAACATAAGATTTTTAAAAGATACTAATGAGAATCACCTTAAAACAACTGCAGGTTTTTGTAAATACAGCAAAAGCTGAATCAATAAGTATTGGTGCTGAAAAATGCTTCATATCTCAGGCTGCAGCAAGCATGTCTTTATCTCAGCTTGAGACAATGCTCAACACGACCCTATTTGATCGTATTGGCAAACGTATGAAACTTAATGATAACGGCAAAAACCTTTTAGCAAAAGCAATCCAAATACTAGATGAGATAGAAGAATTTGAGACTCTCAGTGAGGGCAGTTCTGAACTATCGGGAAAAATAACTATCGGAGCTAGTACAACTATAGCAAACTATATCTTACCAAAATATATAGCTAAATTTAGAAATCTATATCCCACAACAGAGTTTGAAATAATATCCAGCAATACTAAAAAGATTATTCATGATGTTGAGTCTCTAACTTGTGATATTGGCTTTATTGAGGGAGAATGTGATAGTCCCGCAATTGATACTAGCCTATGGAGAAAAGACAATCTAAAAGTTATATGCCGAGCAGACCACCCGCTATATGGTAAAAAAAATATTAAACTCAAAGATCTTTTAGAATATGAATGGGTAACTAGAGAGCAAGGTTCAGGAACCTTTGAAATATTTTTCAATGCTCTTGAAGATAAAGTATCTAGTATAAAAAAAGCTATAACATTGCGTAGCTCTGAAGCTATAAAACAATATATTGCAAATAGTGATTGCTTGGCATGCTTATCAGAGATAATTACTCAACAAGCTTGGGATACAAATAAATACAGTATCCTAGAAGTAAAAGACCTAGATCTAACACGAAACTTTTATAAACTTTTACATAAAAAGAAATACCATACCGCTCTTACAAAAGCATTTTGTGAGTTTATGGAACAAGAAATTAACTAGGTGCATAAAAGCCACTTGAAAATATGAAATTTAATACCA
This sequence comes from Candidatus Francisella endociliophora, assembly GCF_000764555.1. Lineage (NCBI taxonomy): Bacteria > Pseudomonadati > Pseudomonadota > Gammaproteobacteria > Thiotrichales > Francisellaceae > Francisella > Candidatus Francisella endociliophora. Next base: position 937,410 of record NZ_CP009574.1, read on the forward strand.
CTTATATACTTAGGTAACTTAAAAAGGAGAAGAAATGTCTATTGGAATAATCATACTAATAGTAGTAGCAATAATAGCGGTATATGTTGTAATGACATATAACAAACTAATTGCAGAGATAGAAACAGTTAAGAATTCAGAAAAGCAAATAGATGTGCAACTTGATCGTAGAGCAAAAGTTTTTGACTCACTAGTTAATGTTGTAAAAAAATATATGGACTATGAACAAACAACTCTAAAACAAGTTGTAGCTCTTAGAAATCAAGCTAACCTTGCAAAAGCAAATGGTGATATCAAGGAAAGAATAAATGCTGAAAATCAAATTTCTGATTTAGCAAAAGGCATAAATGTTCAATTTGAAAACTATCCAGAGCTAAAAGCAAATCAAAATGTAATCCAACTTCAAGAAGAGATTACATCTACAGAGAACAAACTAGCTTTTGCAAAGCAAGCATTAAATGACTCTATTGAGAGATATAACGCTCATAAGAAATCTTTCTTTGCAGGCATGATTGTTGGCTTCTTCAAGAAGCTAAATGAAAATTTCATCTACTGGAATATTTCAGAAGAGAAAAAAGCTCAACTAGAAGAATCAAGAGTGGAACTATAAAATGTCAAATACTGATAATCTGCAATATGGCTCAGTAAATTGGCGAGAAGTTGTTCGCAAAAACACTCGTCGCACATACTTTGTGATTGCAACATTTTTAGTAGTTTTTTTTCTACTAGGTATTTTTGTAGATACTTTTTGGCGTTATGGTGAGCTTGCAAATGCTTATTATAGCCATACAGGTACACAATTATCCATATCAAAAGTATTTTGGGCATTAGCAACTTTTCAAATTCCACCGTATGCTACTATGATAATCTCTGGTGTAGCTGTAATTTGGGTATTTGTAACCTTTAGTATGTATGACAAAATCATGCTATCTGGTACAGAATACCAAGAAATTACAGCTGATAATCAAGATACATTAGCTCGTAGAGTTTACAATGTTGTAGAAGAAATGAAAGTAGCTGCTGGTATGAGATATATGCCTAAAGTATTTCTTATAGATGCTAACTACATGAATGCCTTTGCTTCTGGATATTCTGAAAAGTCTGCTATGGTTGCTATCACAACAAAGCTTGCAAATGCTCTTACTCGTGATGAATTACAAGCTGTAATGGCACATGAGCTTACGCATATTAGAAACCAAGATATTAAGCTAAACCTTTTCACAATGGTTTTATCAAATATGATGCTTATTATTATGGATTTCTTATTCTACTCGGCTCTTTTCTCAGGAAACAACAGAAATAGTAACAATCGTAATAATAATGCTGCTGCTTTTTTCATAATAATTATGATTTTACGCTATGTATTACAAATATTTACAATATTTATGATGCTATTTTTAAGCCGTACCAGAGAGTATATGGCTGATGCCGGAGCTGTTGAGTTAATGCGTACAAACGTTCCGATGGCAAATGCCCTACTTAAAATATCTGGAGATAGCAAAACTGCTGAAGCTCAATATAGCTATAAACATAACAAAAATGAAAATCTAAGAAGAGCATCATATATATTTGATCCTCTAAGTGCGGGAATCAGTGGTGGTGATATGTCAGATTTATTCTCTACTCATCCATCTATCGAAAAAAGACTCTCATCAATCGGTGTCAAATCACAATAATTAACTTCTCCTTCTTACTAAACGCCCAAGATACAATACTTTAGCCTGATGATAACTTTATAAATAAGATATAATTCTATATGTAATTAATAGGATTTAGATATGTGTAGAAAACAAAAAAATCATCAGAAAAAAATAGAGGTCTGACGATTATTGAACTTATTATAGCTATATCTATAATTGCAATTTTAGCTATTTTTGCTACATCCACATACTCAAATTATGTTACTCGTGCAAAAATAGCGGATCAAGTCTCAGTCCTTTCTGCCCAAGCTAGACAAATATATGATCTCAAAAAAGATGGTAAAGAGTTCGATGATATTGCTGGCGTACACTCTGTAATTAATAAATACGGAGCTATTACTAAAAATATAGGTGAAGCTGGAGCAAATGTTGTTAAGGGAAATGCTGAAATTATGATTCGCCCAGAAGCTGTACCTCCAGACTCTATTAAATGGCGTTGTATTGTATCCGGAGAGAATCTATCTCAATCTAGTGTACCTAATCATTGTATTTTTGGCTCTGATACTTTTTTTAGGATTCTAAAGGACAACAATATGCTTAGCTCAGATGAAAATTTTGACCTTGGAAATGTACCTGTTAATGATAATGACTGGGGAAAAATTGGTAAAGATCATCCATTTTTAGGAGATTGGCAAGTTTCAGGGGGTGATGAAGAGATAGAACTTTGGAATAACTTTGATAGGATATCTGACCGCCGTGATACAGTAGCTGAGCTTGATGGTGATAGTAATGAAATAGTAGAACTTTCTCACGACTTATCTTCACACAACTTCGAGAATATGAGTTTAACATTTGACTATTATCCAAGAACTGGTGATGACTCGAGTAATTTTGAAGTTTACCTTGGAGATCAGCTAGTTTATACACATAGTGATTTCTCACAAGAATGGCAAACAATAAATATTGACCTCTCAAATGTTGATAATGCCGAATCTAGTAAGCTCTCAATACGAGAAGCAGGCGAAGATGAAAGTTATGGTGCTCTTATTGACTTAGAAACCCTAAAAATAACACCAGGTGAAATCGTTTAATATAAACTATAAATACATATTGATGTATTGTGTAATTGGTATAGGCTATAAATTTAGTATCAAATATACTATAATGATCATGAATTTCATTCAGGATTTTATTTTTCTATAAAAAAACAAATACAAATTAACAATAAAGAAGTAAACAAAATGTCAGATCAACAACCTCGTAAAAAACTTTCATTAGGTAGAAAAAAACTTTCTACAGATAGAACTTCAAGCCTTAGCAGTAATCTTAAAAGTAAGTTACAAGCTAAAAAAGAAGATAATATCCAAAACTTTTTCAAAAATGCTGATAAAGCTCTAAATAATCTTTATCAAGAAAGAAAAACTATTGAACATCAAATAAAACAAATTGAACAAAGACTTCTTTTTGCAAAAAGCGAGCCCCTTCAAGACTTTTTATTTGAATTAAAATCAAAAGATTTTGAACTACTTACTAAAATTAATTCATATATATCTAGCTCTAATTAAATACCATTATCTTTTATATATTTTCTATGATATAAGTGTATTTGTAGAATAACATTAAATAACACTCACCATGAACTCCACTAAATATAAACCAGAAATCTTAGATATTCCAAAGTTAAACTCTCAAAGTTGGTCAAACACTATTGGTGATTGGTCATGGCAATCAAATCTACCAAATCGTGAAGATTCTGAAAACTATTACCAAGCATCTTTACAAGATTTACCACAACATAAAAGACTTGCAAGAAATACAAAATGCGATGTGCTAGTTATTGGAGCAGGTCTACTTGGTAGTTCTACAGCCCTACACCTCTCAGAAAACAATATTGATACAATATTAATTGACCAAGATCAAATTGGAGTAAATGCTTCTGGTAGAAATGGTGGCCAACTCACCCCAGGGCTTGCTCGTTGGGAAGCTTGTGATATCGCTAAAAGCTTCACAATAGATGAAGCAAAAAGACTCTGGGAATTTACATCTCACAGTTCAATGCAAACTATTCAGGATATTATTACAAAATATAATCTTGATGTTGATTATAAACAGGGGCATATAACAGCAGCTATCCATCCGGGACATATTACTGCCTTAAAGAAATCTGTTAATTCACGAAAGAAATTAGGAGATAATGCTCCTAAAATACTAAGTACTACAGGTATAAAAAAGCATATAAAATCGGAGATATATCATGGTGGTATATTTGATAGTATTGGTGGCCATATCCACCCACTAGCATTAAATTTAGGATTGGTATACGCATTTAAAAAAAATAAAGGCAATGTATACGAAAATACTAAAGCATTAAACCTAAACCAGCACAATAATAAAATAATAGTTGAGACTGAAGGAGGCAAAATCACTGCAAATAAAGTGATTGTTGCAACTCATGTATCAACATTTGAAATACTTTCTCAAGAAGCAAAAGCTACTATACCTTTTTATAGTTATGTAAGCGTTACAGAACCTCTAAGTTTTGATTCAAATGAACTTCTACCAACTAATATGCCAGTATATGATACATCATTACAAATTGACTACTTTCGCAAAGTAAGAGGTAATCGAATTCTTTTTGGCGCTGCTGGTACTGGTTCAAGATGGGATTTCGAGAAAACATCAACTATGTTAAAAGAAAGAATAACAGATGTTTTTCCTAGTTTATCCCAAACAAATCTTGATTTTGTATGGAGTGGTACAACTGACTTAACTGTTAAAGGGCCAACTGCTGCTTATAATATTGGAGATAAAATATACAGTGTTTTTGGTTGGAGTGGTCATGGTGTAGCTCAAACCGTTCGTATTGGAAAAGCCATTAGTGATAAGATAGTTCATCAATGCGATGATTTTGATATGCTTTGCAAAGTACCAAACATTAATATACCTATGGGTAGATTTTTATCACCTGTTCTAATACCAACTTTAACAGCTGCATTAGAAGTTAAATCAAAAATTTTTCCTGAAAAAATGATTTCTTTTTGATGTTAGTTTGTATATAGATAAGCTTTGGGCTTATTAAGTTGCATCTTAAAATAGAGATACAAGGTCAAACTATAAATTATACGGTTTATAAGATATATTATACACACAGCATACACCCCAAAGATGCCACTAATAACCAAGGTAATCAATGTTAATATACTTACCCTAAGTGAAATACGTGCGGCTAATATTTCAAGAGAAAGCCTAAATGGTAAGAAGAGTAAATCTATCGCAGCACCAAAGCTTATTAAAACAATATACAGTATCCAGGTGCAAAAGCTTGTCCATAAAGATAAACTAAAATTTGTCGTCCAAATACTACTACAATAAAAAGATATACAATACATATTGATAATATATAAGCTTCTAACTTATGGATATTAGTGACAAAAGTATCCTTTCCTTGCTTATAAGCAAGAAGAATATTTGGCTTAATTACAGCAGAAATCGTCCTACCTAAAATTTCTATGAAAATATTAAGCACTATACTAGTCGAAACATATGCAACATAGGGAGTAGATCGTATATAACTAACGACATCTGCTATTGGTACTATAAAGTATCAAATATAGGCAGATATGCCTGATTTAGCAAATGCAAAACCTGTTCTCACAAAGTTATTTATCTTAAAATCAAATGGTTTATATTTTATAACTATACGCTTTTTACTAATCTTACGTAGAACTAAAAAAGCAATACCTGCAGTAAGTGCAAAACTTGCTATATACAAAAGATCCAATACATATAAATCATCTTTTGTTAAACTACTTCGAATAAAAACTAGTCCTAAACATATAAATACAAAAGGCAGCATCTGAGCTATTAGAACATAATATCGAGATCCTAAATAACAACGGATTATCCTTCCTGTAAAATAGATCATGTTAAGAATTACAGTAATTACACCAATAAAAACAAAATTACAGTAAAAATAATTAATCCCGCTAAAAAGTTTGTATAAAGCTGGAAAGCAAAAGATTAAAATATAGTGCAATATAATAATCAGGCAAACTAAAGCTGATGTTTTAAGAATTATATTCGCATATAAACTGACATAGTGATCTAGAGTATTAAATTTTTTATTCACAATAAACCATTTGACATACTTATCAACAGATAAGTCATAACCTAGAGAAATATATACGGCTATAATCATAATGATCTGAGTAAAAGCCAAAAAATCTGCCAAAATATTAACATTAGTTATTAAGCTAGATAATCTCGAGGTAATTATAACTTGAAGAAAAAAGCTATTAATAAAAATACAAAAGTATAGAAAATATCTTTTTTAGAGGTAGTCATGTTTTTATTTGAGCCTTTCTGATTAATTATATAAATTTACCAACATAACCACTAAATTTTATCATCAAACTTAATAATAGACTTTTTATCAGAAAAATAAAACCTAATAAGATAAATCCTGGAATCAGAAGAATATATTGCGAGCACAATCTAACCTTTTATACTATCTACCAAACTCATAATCCAACAAATGACTCCTAACCAATCAAATCACCTAAGTTTAGGCAATCTAACTATGTTAATCATTTACCTAAATCTTATACGTTGTATCAAAATTGTTACACACTGTTACAGTGCTGAAACAGCTTTATATTTTATTACTATATAGACTTTTTTAAGTAATCAAATAATTAAAAATAGGTTGATAAATGAAGAAATTAGCAAGAAAATCATTATTCTCAGTAATACTACCATCACTACTAATTTTATCTAGCTGTATTAAAGAGACGACAAATGTTTCTATAATTAAAGGTAATTTTGCCAACTTTAAAGCAGGAACTTACCTTAATAGTGAACTACCCGGCATGAATGTTAAGGTTTCATCTAACACAATAAGAATAACATGCCCTGTTAACTTTACCCCACTACCACATACAAGTTCCGTTACCCTAACAGCAGGATCAGATTATAATATTAGTAGAGATGATTCTAGTCAAGATGCTCTTCTGTATATGATAATAATTGAAAATGATGGACAAAGCTCTGCTGTAACAGATACCGTACCAACCGGTGTAACAAATTGGAATAGTGTAATATTTCAATCATCTGAAATAATACCAACATGTGCCCCAAACATCATAAATGGATCAGTTATAAATTGGACTAGCTCAACACCAAACTAAAAGAGTTAAATTTTAAAAAATTGTATCAAAAATCTCTTTTATACCTTTTTTAGCAAGACCTAACATTTTAGCAAACTCTTCTTCTGAAAAATCTTTGCCCTCTGCTGTACCTTGAATCTCAATCATACCACCATTTGAGTTCATGACAACGTTCATATCTGTCTCAGCATTTGAATCTTCATCATAATCAAGATCTAATACTGGCTCATCTTTGTAGATACCTACAGAAATTGCAGCAACTTGTGATAAAAGCGGCTCAGCATCTTCAGCAATCATATTATTTTCTTTCATATACTTTATAGCATCTCTAATAGCTAAAGAAGCGCCTGTTATAGAAGCTGTACGCGTACCACCATCTGCCTGGATTACATCACAATCAACCTTGATAGTATTTTCACCAATCGCTGTTAGATCAACACTTGCTCTCAAAGCTCTACCGATTAGTCTTTGGATCTCTTGTGTTCTGCCTGATTGCTTACCACGAGCAGCTTCTCTATCCATACGAGTATGAGTTGAGCGAGGAAGCATACCATATTCAGCGGTTAACCATCCTTCACCAGAATCTTTTTTAAATCTTGGTACACCTGCCATTACAGAAGCTGTACAAAGCACCTTTGTATCTCCAAACTCAACAAGAACAGAACCTTCTGCATGTTTTGTGAAGTTGTGTGTAACTTTTACATTACGTAATTGATCATTATCTCTACCACTTGGACGCATTTTTGGAATCCTTTTTGATTAATTTCATAGCTTTATAAGTGTATAATTATACAAATGCAAAAGAAAATAAGAAACCTTAACTTAAAGGTATTTCTCATATATGACTATAATCAACAAAGATAGCTTAACTAAAATTGAAAAATATTGGCTAAATGATGCTAAAAACTTAGTTACTAGCCTATCTAAACATTACGGTGAAATAGCTCTAGAAAAGATCTCTCAAGAATTTGCTAAATTAAACTCTTTAGAGAAAAAACTATTAAATATAGATACTGCTCTGGTTAGACAAATCACACTCTCAAACTCAGATAAAACATTTGTTTTTGCAAGAACTATTGTACCAAATGACACTTATGATTTTTTCACTCAAGAGCTAGATGACTTAGGTACAAAACCAATTGGAGATAATCTACTATTTGACAAATCAAAGTTTCAAAGAGGAGAGTTTATAATTTCTCAATTATCTTCTGAAGATTTTTATAATGAAACAGGTAAAATCATAGATAAAGATATTTTCTCGCGTAGCTCAGTATTTGAATACAAACATGACAACCAGCTTAAGTTTTTGATTACAGAATATTTCTTGATCCTACCGGAGCAATGTGATGCTTAGTAGAGAAAAATTAAATGCATATTTTATGCTAATGAGACTTCACCGCCCTATTCCAATATTACTAATTCTTTGGCCAACTCTTACCGCTTTAGTTTTAGCTAATCATGGCTTACCAAGCTTGAAGCTTTTAGTAATCTTCACACTCGGTGTAGTTATTATGCGAACTGTTGGCTGTATTGTTAATGATATTGCTGATATTGATTTTGATAAGCATGTTGCCCGTACAAATACTCGTCCATTGACTAGTGGTAAGCTTACTGTGAAAAATGCTATTTGGCTCTGTATTGCTCTCACATTAGTTGCATTTATATGTGTATTATTTTTAAACTTATACACAATCTTATTATCATTTATCGCATTATTTTTAGCTGTACTTTATCCATTCTGTAAAAGGTTTTTTGCGATTCCTCAGCTAGTACTTGGCCTAGCATTTAATTTTGGTATTTTTATGGCATTTTCAGCTACGCAAAATCATATACCTTTTGAAGCTTGGATATTTTATTTATCAACTATTTGCTGGACTATCGCTTATGATACAGTATACGCCTTAGCTGACCGAGAGTTTGATCTTGAGATAGGTATTAACTCATCCGCAGTATTGTTTGGTGATAAAGTATTTAAATATATTTTTATATTTAACTTTTTCTCTTTAGTTTTTTTATGCTTTTTAGGAATAAATTTAGACTTCAATATTATTTTCTACATAGGAGTTTTAGTGAATGCTATTTTCTTTGTTAGAAATTATTTCATGTATAAAAAATTAGGCATCACAAATTGTATAAAAGCTTTTTCTGACAACCACTGGGTTGGTTTAATAATACTATTAGTCGTTTTGCTTCAATATCTTTAATGTGTCTTTGCATTCTTTTTATTAATCACTTTAGCATACGGCAATATAGCTATAGCGACTATCACAAGTGGAATAATTGTTGATATTTTAAAAGCTGTAATCCCTGGTAAAACATCAAATAGTTCACCCAATAACCTTGCAGCAATACTACCTGTTAATGCGCCAGAGATTGTAATGATTGTCATAACTAAACTATGTTGTGCCTTATCATACGAGCTCAAAATAGTAGAGTTTAATAGTGGTGAAGTTGGGGCTATGAATATACCGATTAATGGCAGTAAAAATGCCTCTATATGAACTTCAGACCAGGAGCTAATCACATGTGTCTGCTGTTGAATAAGCCCTAGACAGAAAAGTAAGAAAACCACTCCAAATATATAGTTCAAAAATAGTATTCTATCCCAACGCAAAACTTTAAGTAAAGCAATAGTGATAATTCTACCTAGAGCCATACACAATACAAAAGCACTAGCCAATTGCACACTATAGCTTCCAGGTAAATCTACAACATCTCTATAGAATGATGGTAACCAAGCAAATATACCCTGTTCAACTAATCCAGCTATAAAAGCCATAGCTATAAACATTAAAATATATTTACTCTTACAAAATTGACCAATTTCTTTGAATTGCTCTGATATTTTTTTATTTTTCTCTTTTTCTAAAGCGGATTCATTAAGCGGTGATAACAACCATAAAGCTATATTTACAATCCCAAAACCTGCGAATATCCAAAAAGCATATAACCAATTAATATGGTGCAAAAAGAATGATAAAACCCACATACCAATCATACTTGCAATCATCCAACTAGTTTCAACGACAGATACAAAAGATGCGTGTTGCTCTTGAGAATTAGTTACCAGGCCTATTGATGAATAAACACCTATTTTTAAAAAAACTAATGCAAATCCTAAAAACACTAGATAAAGCTTAAGTATCCAATAATAATCTAAAAACGGCATACTAATACAAGTTAGTGTCATCAATACTAATATAACCAGCATAGTATTACGATAACCACCTTTCAACAATATCGAAAATGCGATAAAAGAAAGTAGAACCTGTGTAATATTTTGATAGCTTTCTAAAGTCCCTGCACTAGCATTTGAAACATGATAATAATGCGTTGCTTGTAGGATAAATGTAGACAACACACTTGTAAACATTGCTAATGAGAAAAATGTATAGACTATCGTAAACTTAATTAATTTTGTACGTAAACTAGTCATGATTTAATAATCCATCTAGAATCTCTTGAATTGAAAAATCAGCCGCGCAAACAAACTCATCAGCCGCACCATAATATACAGTCAATTTATCACCATCAACAATATGACCATTTGTAAATACAACTTCACCAAAGAAACCATTCAATTCATAGTCCTCTTGCGGCAACATTATAGGCTTCTCACTTCTTGCTAGTACTTTAGATGGATCTTCTAAATCTAATAATACAGCGCCAAGAGCATATTGATGTTTTTCATTTGCTCCGTGATATATTTCTAACCAACCATCTTTAGTTTTGATTGGAGCTGCTCCAGCCCCTATTCTAGCGCTATCCCACATACCCTCACGTGTTTGCATAATACACTTATGCTTACCCCAATGTAGACTATCTGGAGATTCAGCAATCCATATATAATTTCCACCAATATCAACACTACTTGGACGATGTAGAGCATAATATTTACTATTAACTTTTTCTTCAAAGATTGCACAATCCTTATTATGCGCAGGGAAAATAACTCCATGATCCTCAAAGTGTTGCCAATCTTTTGTAGTTTTCATCCCAACACAGACACCTTTTGGAGATACTGCTGTAAATGTAAGATAGTATGTATCTCCAATTTGACTAACTCGACAATCTTCAACACCAAAAGTTTGATGCCCACCTATCCCAAAGATTCCTAGATAATTTTGATCTTCTCTAAAATTAATACCATCGTCACTACATACAAGCCTTAAATGCGACAATGTAGTAAGATAATCATCTCCTTTATAATTAATTACTCTGGCATCATCAGCAATCAAATCAGGATCATTTTCAGCAATCTCCTTGATTACCATAGAGCCATCCTCATTAAGTATTGGAAAAGATATTACGCCCTCTTTTTGCACTGGTCGCTCAGCTACTCTTAGTAAAAGCCAAACTTTATTATCAAATCTAAAAACACCAGGGTTCAATAAACATGTAACTTCCAAATCAGGATGTGATGGAACAATATCAGCAGGTTTTAATATAGGGTTTTGTTGAAATCTTTTAGCTAAATCAGACATTACTTATCTCCTTGATAGTTATAATCAATAACCCTACCATTAGCATATAATTTACCTGCCTTAGCAACAATCTTAGCATTTGCAGGAACTATAACTAACACCTTAGAAGACTCCCCAGATATTGATATATCTATTTTTCTAGCAACAACATCTTTTTTAAGCCATTTTGCATTCACAGTATCATATATAGATACTTTTTTAGCTTTTGTTAAGTTTGCAAGATTAACACTTACAGTTTTAGCTTGAGTATTAGGGTTATAATATAAATAACTTGGATAAGCAGGATCATGATAAAAATCAGTCGCTAAAAGATTAAATTGTAAAATATTATCTACATTAGTTTTCTCGATAATTGCTCCAAATATTCCTACATGTGCACTACCATATACACCTAATTCAGTTGATACTGGATTTATAGCTTTGCCTTCTTCATCTCTTATCCAACCAGGACCATCTCCTTGAGCAATTGGAGCTTTGATATTATCAACATCATTATTAAATTTGTCAGCATCTGGGCCAGCATAATCTGTAACTGGATGGAAATCATGAATCAAGCCTTCATACGCTATCACACTTTTACCAGTATTTTCAGCATAGCCTTTTTTAAGAGCTTGATGATTTTGATTCATATATTGCGGATAGAAATACCTAGCTACATTCGCAGCATGAAGCATCCATTTACCGACAGCATTAGCATATTCTTGATCATAACGAACCATCGGAACTAAAGGCCAAGCCATATCATATGTGTTCATCAAGAAGCCATAACCACCTCTATCAGAAGTACTACCAACCATTCCTGATACATCATAGCCATTCCACTCACCAACAATCACTCCCCAATCTGGACGAGGGCCGCCTTTACCATTGAAGCTCCAATCTAGCATTTTTTGTACATCAAAATGTGTATTTTGTTCAGCATTAAGCTTAGCTGCCATATATGCTCCAAACGGCATAAGAACTTCATAGAATGGAGTGTTTTGTGTAGGATCTTCTTTTACATCCTCTAATGCTTGTAATGAATCTATAGAACCCTGAAGATATTTCTTATCTCCAAATTTTTTATACGCATCATACAATACCCACGAATGTCCCGCAGCTGCATCATATTGAGCTGGCACATCACTATGTTGAGGAAGCATTTGAGCATAGTTGAAGAAAGAATAACCATAATCTCCTTTCAAGATATTATTAGCAGCATAAAACTTATCTGCTATTGCTTTTTGTAGTTTTGTAAAATCTCGCTGATTGGGATATTTATCTGCTATTGCATAAAACATAACATTAGGAAAAATATCGTACCACCAATCACGATGGTAACCGCCGCCAGTTGCACCAGACTCATCATCAACATTATTTTGCATAATATTCCAACCACCATCTTCACCATAGTAGTTTTTAAGCATTGTTACATAGTTATAAGTATCTTGATTACTCTTATCAACCCCAACCAAAGTGCTACCTAAAACAGCTCCCATACCAGCTACTGCTTCATGAACCTTACCATCAGTATTATCAGGTCCTTGACGGGCATCACCCATTGCTGTGTATATGCCAAATGTATTTTGAGGAAAATTTTTCTGAGTTTTATCCATCCATATTACTGGCCAATGCTCTGCTTTTACATTCCAGTTAAATACTTCTTTATCGAAATTTTGTGCTAAAGATTTAAAATTTATTATCTGTAAATCTTTAGGTATTTGACTCATCTGATCAACTCTACCTATTGATTTTTGTTCTACAGGCTTTACTTGAATGTCTACTTTCTCTGAAAAAGCAGAAGTAGTTACCAAACCAATAGCAGATGAAATAAATATAGCTTTTAGTAATATCTTTTTATTAGAAAAATTCATTTTTGACCCCTAGGAAGTTACTAAGAAATAGTGTGATTAATTTTAAGTAAATACTTTCAAACATCACATAAATTTATTATATTCCAAAAAATAACCAATAGAAAATAATATTTAAATAAGCTATATGATTTTATAACTCTTATATTGCTTTTCAAACCTATAAAATTTATCCTAAAACAAAATCTAAATACCTGAAAATAACTATGCACCTAATAATAGGAGCCATTCTGGGCTTTATCTCTGTAGCTTTTGGAGCTTATGCAGAACATGGACTAAAAACACAACTTTCAGCTGAACACTTTGATTTCATAATGACGGCAGTTCGCTATAATCAAGCTTATGCAATAATTATAAGTGGTATTGGTTTAGCACTTCTAAGTAGTAAAAACTTAGCAAATTGCTTGATACTTAAATTAAGTAATATCCTTTTTATAATTGGAACTTTACTTTTTAGCTTTGGAATTTATATTTCTATAGTTTGCAATATTCCAACTGTTATGAAATTAGCTCCAATAGGTGGAACTTCGCTTATGCTTGGTTGGGTTAGTTTGGCGATAGCAGCAGTTATCTTACTTAAGAAAAGCTCTCATTCTGAGCTCTAACAAAATTTCTTCTGATAATTTTAAAAGCTTCCAAATTAGCTTTATCACCATTACTGCTTTGACAGTAATCTATCAATATCTCAACGTCATATCCTAAATCAAAAGCATCAAATGCAGAAGCCAGTATACATGCATCAGTATCTACTCCACATAAGTATAATTTATTTATATTCTCTTTGTTAAGAAACACAGGAAGCTCTGATTTAAATGCAGAAAATGTTGATTTTTCAAAAACATTATTTTCATTAACAAATTCTAACATCTCAGGATGTATATCTATATCAGGTGATTCTTCACAATATTTCCAATCAAGTATTTTATAAAAATTACTTTGTGGATCATTTACAAACTTACAAAAAATCACATGATCAAAATTTTTAGATATTATTAGCTCTTTGATCTGTCTAGGCAACTGATGCATATCTTCTGTTATAAAAAAGTTTTGTACATCAATTATAATAAGAGCATTTTTAGCCATCAATTTTCTTCCTTAAACTGGCGGAGAGGAAGAGATTCGAACTCTCGATAGTCGTTAAACTATACACGCTTTCCAGGCGTGCGCCTTCAACCACTCGGCCACCTCTCCATAAGAACTCAAAGTATACCGTTTACCCTAAGTATTTTCAAACTTTTATAAAAGCATTACTATCCCAGAGACAAACATTAAAACAATAAACAAAATCTTTAATATCTTTGGTGATATAAATCCGAGAAATCTAACAGCTAAAAGACTTCCTATAATCCCAAATATTCCTGATGCTAAAAGCATAGGTATACTTACATAACCATATGTATTAGGCACATCGATATTTACTCCAAAAACAACGATAACTGTCGCTAGTGATGAAGTTATAAGCACACATACACTTGCTATTGATATAGCTTTTTTAAGTTCTGTACCAATTTTTATAAAAAACATCGTTGTAAATGTAGTTGATGTTGCTAACACACCAAGAGTTCCACAAATAGCTGATACAAAGTATTTAACTTTTTCTGGAGGATTAATAACTTTACTATCATTATGTAGAATCATCCAAATACCACTTAATATCAATAAAGTTGAGAAAATATACTTTAGTAATTCTGTATTGATATGTCTAACTATAAAAGCTCCTATAATTGTTCCTATAGCTAAAAATATCAAATAATATTTAAGCTCTCCAAATGCTATATTACCTTTTCTTTGGTGCTTATATGTAGCAACTAAACTTAAACAAACAGACATACCATAACAAGTTGCTAATGCTATTTGCATTGCATACTGAGGACCATATATATGTAATGCAATATAATAAAAAGCTGGTGTTGCAATTAACCCAGCCCCTCCTCCAAGTAGTGTAGAAATAAAGCTAGCTACAAAACCAACAATAGCCCCTAGTACTAATAACATAATTTATTTTTTCCTTTTTCTGTTAATTTATTTAAGATAGTTATAAACAGTAGCCCTACTAATACCCAAAGAACTAGCAATATATTTACTTGCATTTTTACCATCTAATGCACCATTTTCTTTAAGTTTTAAAATTAAATCTTTTTTTTGATTACGGGTTAGATTATCTATAGATATTGTATTAGCAATACAATACTCTTTTACAAAGTTATTTATCTTTTCATATAATGTATCTCTAAACATATTCTGCTTTTGCTCAGACATTTGAGTATCATTATTGGTTAAAAAAGAGTTTAAAATATTTTGGTATTTATCAAAAACAGAAATATCTAAGTTTATACACAACGTTCCAATAACTTTGCTGTCATTACTTTTGATAACAGTAATAATACATTTCATCTTTCGGCCATCATAGTTCAACTTTTCATAAGGCCCTATTACATTTGGAAAACCTCCAGCATAAGTTTTAAAGTCAATATGATCTAAATACGATGAATCTCCAACTTCTCTTTTAGAAATAGGGTTAAATATTGCTTCTATCTGATTTTTAGCTAGATCATGAATTACCACTTCAGCAAATGGATATAACAATTTGCTTATGGCTTCCGCTACCCCAATATATACTTCTAATTCTGCTTTCATTTATTTATCTATTTTAATTTTTATACATTTTAGTCTACTTTAGACAAACATGTCAATAAAATATTCATATTCTCTGGCAAACTTTACTTTTATGTACAAAAACTATAACTTTGAATATCAGATATAAGTTTTGTAAAAATAAAAATGTTAAAAAAACTAGTAGTTATCCAAATACTCTTTTTATGTCTATGTTCTCTTTCTTTCACCAAAGATGGCTACTTTCCTGAAGATAGGCCAGCCATTGAGAGCTTGGAACTTCTGCCTCCTCCCCCTGAAATGAAAATAGACAATAGTAACTTTAAGCTAGATATAGATATTTCTACAGCATATATAAACGATATAGACTTTATAACAGGTAAAAAAATTGCTCCAGAAATTAAAAATCAGGCCGAAGCAGATAGAGTCAAAACTCCAGAATATATCGTAAGTAGTTTCATAAAGCCTATTGACGATATTCCTGAAAATATAAAAAATGAAATCGTAAAACAAACAGTCAATATTATAGAAAAAGTAAGTGAAGATGCTCGTAATGCAACAAATAGCGCTAAGGACTTTTATAATAGGAAAAGACCATGTGAATATCTAAATAAAAAAATACCTGAAGCTATAAAAAAATGTTCTAAAAAAGACTTAAAAACAGGCTCATATCCATCCGGTCATGCAACAAGAGGTATGATAGCAGCTTATACTCTGATAGAAATACTCCCAGATGAATATAGAAAGCAACTATTTTTAAGAGGAGTTGAGTTTGGAGACAGCAGAGTTATATTAGGTGTGCATTGGCAAAGCGATGTTGATGCCTCTAGAAGATTAGCTTTAGCAGTATTCAAAAAATTAAGAGAGAATAAACAATTTCAACTAGATATTAAAAAAGCAAAGGGAAAACTCTCAACATTAAATTGATAAACTTATTTTTTATTTGATCTTTAACACATATCTAAACAGTACTTTACTTCTTCCCTACATCTTATTCCAATTAAATGATTGATTACTGTCTTCGTAGGTAAGTGCTATTTCTTCATAATTAAGGTAACACCTCCTTACCATCCCATGCAAAACATTTACCACTGTCGTCTACTTTTAAATCATTTAGTACGTCAATTAACTTACTAGCTGAATACTCAGGTGTAAAAAGCTTTCCTTGAGGTACTCTTGCTTGAAAAGGTTCTGATAAATGACTATCGACAGTTCCTGGATGTACCCCAACTATTACAGTGTTTGGATTTACACGCTTAGTTTCAATACTTACCGTTTTGATAAACATATTTAAAGCAGCCTTTGAAGCTCTATAAGCATACCAACCGCCAAGTTTATTATCAGAAATACTACCAACTCGTGCAGAGACGGCTGCAAATACAGATTTAGTATCTTTAGATAACTTGGGTATAAAATGCTTTGCTACTAAAGCTGGAAAAATTGTATTTGCCTTAAAAAGTTCAATAAATTTATCAGCGGATAGCTCTTTTAGAGCTTTCTCAGGTTTTATCTCGGAAGTATGTAGTATACCAGTGGCTACAAAAACTAGACTAATAGCTCCTGATTTTTCATAAACATCTTTTGCAGCTTTCTCGATTGTTGACTCATCAAAGTAATCAATGTATTGATAAACCACATCATCTATAAAATTAGTTACTTTGGTGCGTGAAAAAGCATATATATGCACATCTGGGTACAAATACCTTAATCTTTTAGTTACAGAATGTCCTATAGAACCAGAAGCTCCAATAACAACTAGATTACTACTCATAAAACTCTCCCAAATAAAAGTTTAGTATTCTAAGTATACAAATAAACTTATGGATTTTTTACACAGATAAATATTAAGAAAGTTTAATGAAAAGAATCTAATCTGCAATTAAGTCATATTCAGTAGATTCAGTAATTTCAACATTCGCAAATTCACCTACTTTTAACCCTCTCTCTGCTGCATCACCTACAATAACTTGTCCATCTACTTCTGGTGCATCATATCTTGTACGCCCAATAGCATAGTTTTCGTCAGGATTTATTGAATCAATTATGATCTGTTGCTCTGTACCAACAAAACCTTCAAGCTTATTAGCACTTATTTGAGCTTGTAATCCCATAAATTCATCTAATCTCTGTTGCTTAATCTCTTCAGAAATTAAATTATCAAATTGATTAGCCTTTGCTCCCTCTACTTCAGAGTACTTAAAACAACCTACTCTATCTAGTTGAGCTTTTTCAGCAAAGTCTAATAAGTGCTCAAAATCAGCTTCTGTCTCACCTGGGAAACCAACTATAAATGTACTACGAATAGTTATATCTGGACAAATATCTCTCCACTTGTTGATTCTATCAAGAGTCTTTTGAGTATGAGCTGGTCGTTTCATTCTTTTTAAAACTTCTGGTGATGAGTGTTGTAAAGGTACATCTAAATAAGGAAGTATCTTTCCTTGAGCCATAAGCGGTACAATCTTATCAACATGTGGATACGGATATACATAATGCATTCTTGTCCACATATCTAAATCGCCAAGAGCTGTAGCAAGGTCTAAAATATTACTCTGATATTCCTTATCATTCCATATTCCAGGCTTATATTTAATATCAACACCATAAGCAGATGTGTCTTGCGATATTACAAGTAACTCTTTGACACCAGCATTTTTAAGTTTTTCAGCTTCTTTCATGATATTGTCTATAGAACGACTTTTTAATTTACCACGAATATCTGGAATAATACAAAAAGTACAAGTATTATTACACCCTTCTGATATCTTTAAATATGAGTAATGCCTTGGTGTAAGCTTAATACCTTGAGGTGGTACTAACGAAACAAAATCATTTGCAAATATAGGTGCATGTGTATGTACAGCTTCGATAAGATTTTCATAATCCTGTGGGCCAGTAATACTTAAAACTTGAGGATGCTTTTCTTTAATCATCTCAGCTTTATTACCAAGACACCCTGTTACTAAGACTTTACCATTTTCAGCAATTGCTTCACCAATCACTTCTAAAGACTCATCAATAGCAGAATTTAAAAATCCACATGTGTTAACGATAACCATATCAGCATTATCATAGTTATCTACCAAGTCATAACCTTCTGCTTTTAACTTAGTTATTATACGCTCAGAATCAACAAGATTTTTTGGACAGCCAAGACTAACAAAGCCAATTTTAGGAATTTTAATCATATTAATGTTTTGAAAAATAAATTTATATGACTATTTTAGAACAATTCTAAAGAAAAAAATAGATAAAGAAAATTACATCTCACTCGCGACATCTGACGAAGAACTATCTTCATCACACTTAACACCAAAGTCAAGATCAGTTCTTCTGTCCAAATAGTAAGCTTTCTCAGATGCTTTATATGAGCAAGAGTCATTTACGCCATCAGCACAGAACTCATCATAAAATTGTGTTGGCTCTGCTGCTGGCTTTAATTTACCATAACTTACTACACAAAGCTGGTCTTTATTAACATTCTTATCTAGTAGATAATTATAAACTGCCTCAGCACGCTTCTGACCTAGATTAAAGTTATATTTCTCACTTCCTCTAGGGTCAGTATTACCAGATAACTTAATAGGTTGATCTGGGTGAGCAATCAAATAGTCAGCTGTTTGATCAAGACATTGCTTAGCATCATCTGTGATATTATCACTATCAAAACCAAAGTATACTGATCTGCAATTAATATTCATAAGTTCTTCTTTCATTTTAGCAACTTCATCAGAGCTCATATTATCAGAGCCAAATATCTGAGATGACATTTCTAAAGCTTGAGAGCTATCCACTCCAGCATACTTATCTTTGATCAAATCACTATTATCAGGTCTAGTGCTAGAGCAGCTTGATAACATAAGCATAGAGCCTACTACTGCTAATCCTACGATACTTTTTTTCATTTTAATCTCCTATATTAATCGACATTATCAAAATTTGAAACAACATAATTACCACCATTATCTGCATAGCCTGTATCACTAGCTCCATAATTATCTGCAGATTCTAAAGTACTAATAAAACCAGGACCACTTGTTTCATCAAGAGATGATCCATCAAGACTTCCATTTGCATTTGACTGTAGAGGAGGGCCTTTATACCAAGCACAACTTGTTAGAATTATACTAGTAAAAATTACAATATAAATTTTTAAAGTAGTTCTCATTTAAAGCCCCTTAAAAGTTCTTAGGCGACCAGCTTGGTGATTGAATAAGTGTACTTCCATCATTTGCTGTTTCGACATTAAAATGATTATCTGAATCTAATGATACCATATCTAGAGAGCTATAGCCTCTAGAGTTTGTAGATATATAAGCTATCATATCTCCATATGGCGAAACAGTAGGTGAACTATCTGATTTACCCTTTGTTAAAGTGGTTATGTTTCCACTAGCTAAATTAAAGTCAGCAATCTGAATACCACTTGAGCGCGATCTCTGGTACATAAAGACAACATCCTTACCATCTGGAGTATAATTTGGCTCATACCCTTGATATATTTTGCTACTTAATCTTGATGATTGAGGGTATTTAGAACTCACAGGTGCTACATATATATTTGGCCTACCACCTCTATCTGAGGTAAATATTATACTCTTACCATTAGGAGAAAATCTTGGCGCTGTATTTATACCGTTTATAGTTATTCTTTTAAGCGATCTTGTAACTAAATTCATTATATAAACATTAGTTTGGTCTGAATAACCTTTTGATAAAGCTAATGCAATTGAGTTACCATCTGGAGAGAATGATGGCGCACTATTAATACCCTTATAATTAGTAATACGCGTAACTTTCCCAGTGCTAATCTCTAATTTATAAACACCCATACTTCCACCACTATAGCTAGAATATACAATATATCTACCATCTTTTGACCATGATGGTGTAGCTATTGGATTATCTGTTTGTCTAAGTACAGCATGCTTATTAAAGCCATCATAATCAGATATAACAAGCTCATAAATTCTACCATATCTAGCATATGGGTTACTCACTTTCACATAAGCAAGTTTTGTTAAGAAAAAGCCCTTATCCCCCGTAATTTTCTCATAAACATAATTAGAAATTTTATGCGCTAAAGTTCGCATAAGTGATACATTTATATTTCTATACGTAATTGACTGAATATAACTTGTATTATTTCTCTTTAAGATCTGTACTTCAACAGTATAATTATTATGAGAATTCTTAGTAAACTTAGTTAAAACAACATAATCAGCTTTTAACTTTGTCCAAGGCACATCCTGCTTTTGTTTGATCTCATACTTGATAGTATCATTACCATGTAACTTTGCATTATGGTTTAAATCAGAAACTATTACAGAGTTAATATCCTGAGGAAACTGATCTATAACGTTATTACTCATTACAGAAACAAGAGGCTTTTGAATTACCCCTGTAGTAACCCTAGCAACTAGCTCTGCCTGTAAGCTAGACTGTAGAAAAACAAAAACAAAAAAACTCGTAACAATTTTTCTCATCATAACCCTCTTCTAAACTCCTATTTTGACTCAAACTCAAAGCTTAAGTTTTCTCTTTGTATTGTTTGTTTTGCAATTGTGTTTGATATATTTGGCGGTTGAGTATTTTTAACAGCATCAATCAATGACTGATCACACCTATAACTACCCGATGTTCCCGTTAACTTAATAAATCTACCATTTTGTGTAACCGCTCTTGGTAAATTATATATTCCTCGACATGAATCTTTAATCCAATTGGCACCAACTCTACTCTGGTATTCAGATATATAGCTAGAAATTGCAGATTGAGCTTGGCTCTGTTCAACTTGTTTTCTAGCTGCTGCTTGAGCCTCAGCTTTTGCTTTTGCCAACCTTTCTTGACGAGCTTTTTGTTCTGCTTCTTCTCTTGCTTTACGTTCTTGCTCTTTCTTGCGCTTAGCAGCTTCTTGAGCTTTTTTCTTTTCTTCTTCTTTTGCCTTACGCTCAGCTTCTAATTTCTCTTGCTTTTCCTGTTCAGCTTTACGCTCTTGAGCTTGCTGTTTTCTCTTCTCTTCTAGTACTGCTTTACGTTTAGCTTCAAGTTTAGCCTTACGTTCTGCTTCAGCTTTTTCCTTCATCTTTTGCTGATGTCTTTTAAGAGCTTGTTGTCTCGCCTCTTTAACATCTTGCCTAGCTTCTTTAACATCTGCTTGGGCTTGCTTGAGCTGTTTTTGATGATCTTCATAAGCAGAGAGCTGTTTACTTAATTCACTACTGCTTATAGATGTAGCTTGAATTACTTGTATCTTCTTAGGTGAATTTGAAACTTGTGCGTGTAAGGTAGCTTGACTAGACTCAAACCTGAGCATACTAACTAATGATAATATATACAATATAACTACTATACCAACATGGACCAGTATAGCCTTAGCTGTATATGGGTTTTGATCTATTTGTTTTTTACAATATTGTAATATTTTATGATAATTAAGATTTGCCATCTTCTGTGACTAACCCCACTTTATCAACCCCAGCTCTTTGAATAAGAGCCATTGCTTTTACAACTTCACCATAGCTTGCGCTACTATCACCTCTGACATATACAGGCTTACCAGGACTCTGCTTTGACAAATTAACAACTGCATTTGCAAGAGCCCCTGAACTTAAGGCTTGCTTAGGATCACTAACACCCTGATTTACAAAATATTCACCCTGCTTATTAACAGTCACAACAATAGGTTTACTATCATTAGATGGTATCTTTTCTGATTGAGCTTTTGGTAAATCCACTTTTACACCTTGAGTTAGAATTGGTGTAGTGATCATAAATATCACTAAAAGCACAAGCATAACATCAATGTAAGGAACTACATTGATTTCTACCATAGGTCTTTTTTTTCTAAAGAATCTTTTATTTCTTTTTTTCATATTAAAAGACTTTCCTAAAGGCTTTCTTGATTTTGATACTGTGTTTCATCCCTATACGCTTCTTTCAAAAGCAAGATACATAGGTCATCCTGGAATGACTCATAACTAGATAGAACATCATCAACCTGATTTGACAATCTGCTATGTCCTATAACAGCTGGAATAGCTACAAAAAGACCTAAAGCAGTTGCAATCAAAGCCTCTGCAATATGTGGTGCTACTACTGAAATAGTAGCTTGCTCCACACCACCTAAAGTGTTAAATGAAGACATGATTCCCCAAACGGTACCAACCAAACCAATATACGGCGCTACAGCACCTATAGTACCTAAAGCAGGAAGTTTTTTATCTAGCTCTTTTGCTTCTTGAGAGATAGCTATACTAACAGTTCTTTCCATACCCTCAAGGATGGTATCACCCTTTAAAACACCAGTCTCTTTTAGTCCATTAAACTCTCGTAAAGCCGAACAAAATATTATAGATTTCCCAAAGATATTCTCCTTATGCTGTAAGTAATAATCATATAATTTTTGAATGTGATGCCCCGCCCAAAAAAGCTTATCAAACTGTGCTTGCTCATTACGATACTTCTTAACACGATTATTTACTTCAAACATAATAGCCCATGAATATATCGACATAGCAACCAAAGCCAACATTATAAGTTGAACTATAAAGTTTGCATGCCATATCAGTTGCACTAAAGAAATAGAGTTATCCATGATTAATCCTAAAAGCTTACTATTTGCTTATTTTTTTACACATACTGCCATCATTATACGAAAACTAAAGAAATTTATAAACTATTTAATGCATCTAAATTAGATATAAATCTGCTATTATTACAGTAGTACTATTAACTATTTTTAGAGGTGTAAATAAATGAAAAAGTTAGCTTTACTAATATTGGCTGTATTTATAACAGCATTAATATCATGTACAAACTCTCAAGGAGATTCTTTTGGATATGTAGCTCCACCACCATCAGAACAGGATCTTGATTCAAATGAGGCAGGACCGTTACAACAACCTGGTGGTGTAGCTGCAGAGATAGAAGCA
This sequence comes from Candidatus Francisella endociliophora, assembly GCF_000764555.1. Taxonomy (NCBI): domain Bacteria; kingdom Pseudomonadati; phylum Pseudomonadota; class Gammaproteobacteria; order Thiotrichales; family Francisellaceae; genus Francisella; species Candidatus Francisella endociliophora. The sequence goes on from NZ_CP009574.1 coordinate 961,096, forward strand.
GAACAAGGAAACCCTAGCCATGATGATGCATTTACAATTAGAGAATAAGGCTTAATCTCTAATCTGCATCAATTATTTGCTTCCCATCAACACTTGATTTTTCATTTAAATCATTGTTTTTTATTTTCTGTTTATATTTATAATGAGATATTGGCCCTGATAATGCATATCCCATCATTATTAAATAAAGTAGCTTTTCAGGCATTGTGAATAACATAAGAATAATCAAAATAAAACAGATAACATATAATTTACTTATATTCCCATGACCATCACTATCTTTAAAACTTCTAAATTTAATATCACTTACCATCATAAATGCTAGATACAAAGCAGTAAAGATAGTTAATGAAACAGTTATAAAAGCATAATCTCCTATAAAAGTCTTTTGTCCAAGCCAAATAAGACCTGATATTGTTACAGCACCTGCTGGACAAGGCATACCATAGAAATATAATCTACGCTCTATAATACATTCTTCATTAATATCTTTAGATGGCATAGTATCAAACTTTGCCAATCTTAGAGCCACTGCTAATAAGTATAAAAAAGAAATTGCTGCCCCTAAAGGACCAATATGATGTAAGCTCCAAAAGTACATAACTAAAGCAGGGGTTGCTCCAAAAGAAACCACATCTGCTAAGCTATCTAAAGCAGCACCAAACTCTGTTTGAGTATGCGTATATCTAGCTACTCTACCATCAAATGCATCTGCAAATCCTGCCAAAAGCATATATACAGCACATGATACAAATCTACCTTGAAAAGCTGATATAATTGCTAAAAAAGCAAATAACAAGCTAGCACTTGTAAATAAGCTAGGCAATATATACTTAGATTTTTTCATATCTATATTTTCTAATAACCACATAAAAAAAATACCTTTTATTATTTTAGTAAATCAGGTCTTAAGACTTTTGCACCATGCAAGTAAACATGGTTAATATCCCTTTGGCTCTTATGAGTATTATATGTCAACATAACTCTTATGCAAAGCTCTAAAGCATCTTCACACATCATTTGCTGACAGTCTATCAACGGCACATTTATTAAGCCTAGCTCTCTAGCAGCTACTGCTGGAAAACCCGAGCTAATATCAGTAGTAGCTGTAAATATAACATTTACAATATCATCTATTTCTACTGAGTTTTGATTCAAAATTTCTTGAAGCAACTCTATTGTTGCGCTAACAACATTTGCTTTAGTATCCTCAGCAATAGTTGTTGCTCCTCTTATTGATCTTTGCATAAACAAACCTATTTCTGACTAAATTTCTGTTTTAAAAGTCTTGGTAATGGAAAGTATACTTCTTCTTTTATACCATCAAATTCTTCTACATCAACCTCAGTCTCACAAACATCTGTTATTTTAGAAATTATTTGTTGAACAAGATACTCAGGTGCAGAAGCTCCTGCACTTACTCCACAAATACTCTTATTAACAAACCATGTTTTATCTATATCAGCAGGATTATCGACAAGATATGACTCTATTCCCTCTAGAGTAGCCAGTTCTCTTAACCTATTTGAATTTGAGCTATTTTGAGAGCCTACTACAACCAAAACATCAATATAATTAAGCATAGATTTTATTGCCGCTTGGCGATTTTGTGTCGCGTAACAAATATCTTCTTTTTTAGGACCTTTAATATTAGGGTACTTATCTTTTAGCGCTTGAATTATACCCTGAGTCTCATCAACAGATAGAGTTGTTTGCGTTGCATAATGGACATTTTCAGGATCATTTATTTCAAGTTTCTCCACATCATCTTCGCTCTCAACCAAGTATATAGAGCCTTTTTCACTACGATATTGTCCCATTGTGCCCTGAACTTCAGGGTGCCCCTTATGGCCAACAAGAATACATTCAGCATCATTATTACTAGCTAGCCTAACTCCTCTATGAACCTTTGTTACAAGAGGACATGTTGCATCGTAAAGAACCAGATTCTTTTTATCTGCCATTTCCTCAACTTTTAAAGAAACCCCATGAGCACTAAATATGCATACTGCATTATTCGGTACTTCATCAATTTCCTTAACAAAAGTAACTCCTTTTTTCTTAAGAGAATCTACTACTACTTTATTGTGAACAACCTCATGACGGACATATACTGGAGATGTTTCAACCTCTAAAACTTTTTCTACAGTTTCTACAGCTCTGCTAACACCGGCACAAAAGCCTCTAGGGTTAGCTAACAATATCTTCATTTAATTTACCTTCTTCATCTGCGATATCTAAAATCTTTGCTTCAAAAACTATTATTTGGCCTGATAAAGGATGATTAAAATCAACTGTCACATCATTTTCACCAATCTCTGTAACCAAACCAGGAAGCTTTGAACCATCTTTTTGGCTAAATGACACTATCAAACCCTCTTCAAGATCCATATTTTTTGGGAATCTATACTTCGGTACTGAATATATACTGGCAGGATGCTTTTCACCAAAAGCTTCTTCTGGCATTAATACAACTCTCTTACTTGTACCGATGGTTGCCCCTATTAGTTCATTCTCAACCTTATCTGTAAAACAACCTTGACCCATCTGAAATATAAAAGGCCTATTATAATTCTCAGTATCTTCAGCAATCGACCCATCTTTAAGTCTAAATTTAAAATGCATCTTTACAAAACTATCTGACGCGATTTCCATACTTATTTATCATCTTTATAATTTGTACCCAAAGATACCATATTTGAATATTTTAATCATCCCTTGTTTAGAGCTGTTACAAATCATATCTAAATACCACTATTCACATTGGTAAGTTTGTAGTAGAATTACCATAAAATTATAAGTTTTAAAATAATCTTATGAAACATCTATTACGTACTGCTTTCCTACTTTTATTAGTAGTTTTAATAACTGGCTGTGAAACGCTTAGCTCGGACACAAGTGATGAAAAAGAAAATAGTAAAGATAAAAAAGATGCTCCCCTATCTTTCCCCACTCTCGAACCCTGCACAACAAAACTTCTTGAGGAAAGTAAATCTTTTATCTGTATAAAAGAGCAAGCAGGCGCTGACTTAATAGAAACCAATGTAAAATTTGACTCTGATAGCTTTACGTTAAACAATCAAGCAAAAGAAGTCCTTGATAAGTTATTTGCCTATCTTAAGCTAAGTGGAACAACAAGATTCACGGTCAAAGGCTATGCAGGTAAGGTAGATTCTAAACTTATTTCTGACAAAGACTTATTAACTGAGCACAATATTCGATTATCAAAGAATAGAGCCATTAGTGTTAGAGAGTATTTAGTAAACAAAGGACTTGAATCTGAAGATAATGACATTACTGTTAAAGCTCTAGGTTACCAAGATCCACTAGTCCCAAATGATTCAAATGCAAATAGAGCAATTAATCAAAGAGTCGAAATAACTATTCAAAGCAAAATGCTTGAACAAATAGATAATATAGAACATAACATAAAGCATGTAAGACCTGCTGATTATACTAAATTCTTTGCGAACGTCTATCTCCTAAGCAATAACCAGTTAGAAGACACTGCTAGAATATATGATTCTAGAGAAAAAAGACCTGTTTTAGGAGTGAATTTCAAATTCTTTGTAAACAAAGAATACATCAAAAAAGAAAAAGGTGACTTCAAATTCCGAATAATTACAGATCCTAAGCCAATCTCGATCTTTAATGGAGATAAAAAAGTCTATAAGTTAGGAGATGCTAAGTATGATTATGTATTCAAAGGCATCACAGCAATGACTATTACAAACTTATCACGAGAAGCTGCTGTAGGAGACTATGTAATCCCAAATGATCTTGTTGATAAAAAACTACCTGAAGAAACCTTTAAAATGAAAAGTAAAATAACAGCAAATGTTTTAGAAGATGTGATGAACACAAATTCATTTTCATCAACTTACAACAGCGTATTACTAAACAAAGGCTCTGCTGATGGGTTAAAAATTGGTGCTGAGATGCTTTTATACGAACCAGAATCACGATCTGATGGTTATCCAGTTCCTCCTCGCTATGTTGGATATGGCTTTGTATACAGAGAGTCTGACCATTATTCAGTAGCTATGATTGTAAATTCTCTACAAGAAATCACCAGCGATACAATGGCAACAACTATTTTATAATGCTTACAAATACTAAGAGCTCTATAATCCTATCTCACACGCCCTACTTTGGCAATTCACGATTTTCTACTGCTATTAATAATGGCATTGAGCTTGAGGAAATCATACAATTTCCTGATAAGCATATAAAAACTCTTAAACTTCGCAAAGAGACTATCAGCTTCCTAAAAGAGGAAAAATATTCACAATACTTAGAAAAAGCAAATAGATGGATTAACAAACCACAAAATCATATAGTTACAATTTTAGATAAAAACTATCCGAAAAACCTTAGAGAACTGCCAGATGCTCCGTTCATAATATATTGCAGTGGTAACTTAACTCTTTTAGACTCTCCCCAACTCGCTATAGTTGGTGCTAGAAATTACTCGACATACGGTAAAAATGTAACTGATAAAATCTGTCATGATCTCTCTAAAAGTAAAATTACAGTAACAAGCGGGCTTGCTTATGGAATTGACACTTTAGCCCACAAGTTTGCCCTTGATAATAACCTTAATACGATAGCTGTAGTTGGAACTGGTGCAGATATTGTATATCCAAGCTCGAATAGAGATTTATATAGCAGAATTCTACAAAATAGTGGATTAATAGTTTCAGAATTTCCCTTAGGAACAGGGCCACTAAGACATAACTTTCCTCAACGCAATCGTATTATAAGTGGTTTAGCTAAAGGGGTAATAGTTGTTGAAGCTGCTCATAAAAGTGGTTCGCTTATTACAGCTCAATTAGCCCTAGAACAAAACAAAGAAGTTTTTGCAATCCCAGGAAGCATCTTTAGTAAAACCAGTGAAGGATGTAATGATTTAATAAAACAAGGGGCTAAACTTGTTAGTAATATAAATGATATTCTTGAAGAAATAAATATTGATTATCATAGTAACCCATCAGCTATCCAAGAAAATAATAAAAAATCACAAATAGCTCATCTTAGTCTACAAGAGCAGAGTATTTTGCAGATTGTAGCTAGTAATTTAACAACTTTAGATAAAATAATTATAGAATCTAAGCTTCCATATAACCAAGTAACAGAAATACTATTTGAACTAGAAATGAAATCTTTGATTGAATCAGTGCCTGGAGGCTATATTAATACTCAAAAATTTAATTAAAATTAAAAATAAAATAGACTTTTAAATCACATAAAACTACAATATAGCTTTTAGTAATCTTCTATATGCAAATGTTAAATAAAATAGAAGCTTTTTTTGACTTAAAAGCAAACAGCTCATCCATCAAGAAAGAATTTCTTGCGGGATTAGCTTCCTTTCTTGCCATTTCATACATTATTGTTGTTAATCCAAAAATTCTAGCTGCAGCTGGTATGCCTAACGATGCACTTGTTACAAGCACTATATTAGTTTCAGCTATTGGAACTATTATGATGGGATTGTTTGCTCGCAATCCATTTGTTATAGCTCCTGGCATGGGAATGAATATCTTCTTTTCTTATACTGCCGTTAAGATATATCACTTACCATGGCAAACAGTACTAGGAGCAACTTTCTGGTCTGGGATAATTTTCAGTTTATTAGTCATATTAAACATTCGTGTAAAAATAATGCTCAGTCTACCCATTGCAGTCAAACAATCTTTAGGTGCTGGTATAGGACTATTTGTAGCTTACGTTGGATTAATCAATGGGGGCCTAATTACAACAAATAGCGAAATGCTTTGCTTGGCTTCGATAAACGTTCACAATATTTTATTTTTAATATGTTTAATTACTTTACTAATCTTATTCATCAAAAAAACCCCTGCTCCGGTAATTATTGTTATAATAGCAGGTTGTGTCTTAGCAGCTTTTTTAAATACTCTAACAACTGAAAAAATCATTCATCTGCCTCCTACAATTTTAGAAAGGCCTGATTTCTCACTCTTAGGACAAATCAACTTTTTTGATGGATTAAAATTCAGTATATTACCAACTATTTTTACATTTTGCTTTCTTAGTTTATTTGATGGAACAGGATCAATCGCAAGTCTTTATAATGAGATGGATAAGCCTCAAAGATTAAATGATAAAAAACTCAAAAAAACATTCTTAGCTGATTCTATATCTGCGACTTTATCTGGGATAATTGGGTCTAGTCCAACAACAGTAACCGTAGAGTCAGGTGTAGGTATTGCTCAAGGTGGTAGAACAGGTTTAACAGCAGTATTCGCTGGACTTATGTTCTTACCTTTTCTATTTTTATCTCCTTTAATAAATGCGATACCAATAGAAGTAATATCTCCAGCATTAGTCCTAATTGGTGTAATCATGATGCAGCAAGTTGAAAGGGTTAACTGGAACAACTTTAGACATGCTACCCCTGCTTTTTTCACAATAATAATGATGATACTATCATCATCTATATCAACAGGAATTGCCACAGGAATTATCACTTGGTTTTTAATCTCACTTTTTTGCAACAGAAATGAACTAAACCTAACAGCAATAATTATCACTTTTTTCTGTTTTATAATGTTTTTTAATGCTGTAAATCTATTTTAATACTTTTATTATAAAGCATGATTCGAACATATAATCATTTACTAATTCTATGTAATTTTGCATAATTACACTAAGTTAGTTACCTCAACAATGTATAAAATTAGGAGAACTAGTTATGAAATTAAAAAAAATATTAACAATAGCGATCTCATCAGCAGTATTTGCCAGCTTACTAACATCTTGCGGACCAAATAAACAAGAACGAGCTCTTGAAGACCTTCAACAACAGCAACAAGAACTCAACCAGCAAGCTAAAGACAACCAACTTGAAGCAAGCAACTTAGCTACAGATGCTGAAAATCTTGATAAAGAATCTAAAGCTTCTAGCTCAAAAGCTGAATATGAAAAAGATCAAGCAAAAGTTCTAAATGCTAAAGCTGAACAAAATCTTTCAAAAGCTGCGAAACTAGATGCTCAAATTGAAAAAGCTAAGTCTGATGCAACATAATAAGACTGAGAATATTTATTTTTGTTAGTTCCAATGAGCTTCATATTCTTTTTTATTCCAACCGGTTCTAGCATAATCGCCATCTACAACCAAAGGTCTTTTAAAAAGTAAGGCATCAGTAACTAGAAGCTTAAATGCTTCCTCTTCTGATAAATTTGTAAACTTTTCTTTCAATCCCATTTCAGCAAATAGCTTTCCTTTTGAATTAAATAAATCTATAGTTTGAAAACCTCCCATTTCTTTAATCTTTTGCATTTCTTGCCAAGAAGGTTTCTCTTTTCTAAGATTCACATATTCTACTTGCTTGCCCTTCTCTTCAAAAAACTTAAGAGCATTCCTAACGCTTGTACAATTATTTATCCCAAATACTTTTATCATCTATTTTTTCCTATATTGTTTAGCCTAACTAAAAAAGAAACCTTTAATACCATCAAACATCATTTCAACTGCTAAGGCTGTTAAGAATAATCCCATTATTTTAGCAATTATATCCATAACATTATGCCCTAATACAGCTAAAATTCTTGGCAACTCTCTAAAAAACATCCAAAGCAAAAAGGTAACTACTATAACACACTCTGAAGCAACAAGCTTTGTTTCTGAAGTTGTAAAGTACACATGAACCTGTGAGATAGTAGCAACAAGTGATCCAGGTCCTGCAATTAACGGAATTGCAATTGGCACTATCGCTAGTTTCTTAGCATCTTGTTGAGCTTTTGAGCTTGGCATTTGAGGAATAATCCCAATTACTCTTAAACCAAAGAAAAGTACTATAATTCCCCCTCCAAACCTAAATGCATCAATATTTATTCCAAAAGCATTTAAAACACTAATACCTATCCAAGTTACAACTATAAGTGTTATTAAAACTGTAATAGCAACAGTCAGAGCAAAAGCATTTTGCTCTTTTTTGTTTAGCGAATCGACAGCATTCAAATATATTCCTGAAATTGAAAAAGGATTGATTATAGCCAATAGTGTTACTATAAATTTTAAAACTATTGTTAGATGCACACCTAAAATTATCATCTAATTTTCCATTTTTACCAAATTAGTACAAATGGTATTTATCTATAACTCAAATGTAAACCTTACTCAAAATATATTGTTCCTTTTTTATAAGTTTCTAAGATAATATCTAACTCTTCTTGTGTCAATTTATGAGACAAAGGTGGCAAACTATCCAAATCAAAAAAATCAACCTCATTTACTTCGAAATTAGGATTATTCTCTCCGCCGATAATCTCTGCTAAAAACACCAAACTATAAACATTATAAATTTCACTTTGAGTATAATTATTGCGATCCATAAGCGCTAAAAATTTGGTTACCTTGATATCATAACCTGTCTCTTCTTTGACTTCTTTTACACAAGTCTCAACTGGTGAAAGATCAATATCACACCAACCACCCGGAATAGTCCATTTATCAGGTGTATCAACATCCTGTGCCATCAAAAGTTTATTATCTTTAAAAATCACTACCCTCACTCCTGGTTGCGGAGTTGGATAGTACATTTCACGATAAATATCATAAGGTTGAACATCTGATTTTATATACTCATGCAGCATCTTAGAGCTTAGTTCTAACAGCTCGTGATAGTTATCTAGAGCATACTCACATTTTGAGTAAGTAATACCTGTATGTGAGATTGCTTGGACTTTTTTTATAAACTCAAAGATTTGATCTTTTTTCATTTTAAACTATTGTTAGGGTTTGAATTATCTTTCTTAGATAAACTACCCTTTTCTCGCTTAAATTTTTTCACAAAAATCAATAATATGCCACCAATGACAGCTATTGTAAGCACCACATAAAAGATCTTCATTATAAAAAATACTAATTCCTGCATAACTTATACCTTCTTAATTTCTGCTATTTTTTGCTTCCACAGTTTAGGCCCTTGCTGGTGAGCTGAGACACCTAAAGAATCAACCGCTACAGTCACAGGCATATCTTCAACTTCAAACTCATAGATAGCTTCCATACCAAGATCAGCAAATGCTACAACTTCTGCTTTTTTAATAGATTTAGAAATTAGATAAGCAGCACCACCAACACCCATTAGATATACAGCTTTATTTTTCTTAATTGAATCAATTGTTGCTTGCCCTCTTTCAGATTTACCAATCATACCTGCAACACCAGCTTTCTCTAGCATAAATGGTGTGAATTTATCCATACGAGTCGCAGTAGTCGGACCAGCAGGACCTACTACCTCATCACCAACAGGATCAACAGGACCAACATAGTAGATAAATCTATCTTTTAAGCTTACAGGGAATTCTTCACCTGCTTCATACATATCTTGTAAGCGCTTATGAGCAGCATCACGACCAGTCAAGATCTTACCGCTAATTAAAACATTATCACCTGATCTTAGAGATTGAATTTCTTCTTTTGTAATAGTGTCTATATTAATTCTTTTCACATCATCATTTTGACTTTGCTCAATTACAGGCCAGTCTTCTAATTTTGGAGCTGGTAAGTCTACCGCACCAGAACCATCAAGTGTAAAGTGCACATGACGTGTAGCAGCACAATTTGGAATTAGAGCCACAGGCTTACATGCAGCATGAGTTGGATATTCATTAATTTTTACATCAAGTACAGTTGTCAAGCCACCTAAACCTTGAGCGCCTATACCAAGAGCATTAACACGATTATAAATATCTAACCTTAATTGTTCAGTTTCATTTTGTGGTCCATTCTTGATAATATCTTGCATATCAATTTTCTCACCTAAAGACTCTTTTGCAAGAAGCATAGACTTCTCAGCAGTACCGCCAATACCAATACCAATAATACCAGGAGGACACCAACCAGCACCCATTGTCGGTAACATTTCTTCTACCCAATCAACAATACTATCACTCGGGTTTAGTACTTTAAATTTTGATTTAAACTCAGATCCGCCACCTTTTGCAGCGATATCAACTTCAATTTTATCACCATGCACCATATCAATATGTACAACTGCTGGAGTATTATCTTTGGTATTTTTTCTTGCTCCATGGGGTGGGAAAACCATAGATGCTCTTAATGGATTATGCTCATCAGCATATCCTCTTCTAACACCTTCATTTACAAGCTCTGTTATAGTTCTATCTGTATTATCAAGCTTAGCATCCATACCAACTTTAACAAAAGCACAAACCATACCAGTATCTTGACAAATTGGACGCTTGCCCATTGCTGACATTCTTGAGTTTATAAGTATTTGAGCCATTGCATCCTTAGCAGGCTTTGATTCTTCACGCTGATATGCCTCATACATCGCATCAACAAAATCTTTTGGATGATAATATGAAATATATTGAAGTGCTTCTGCAACACTATTGATAAAGTCTTCAGTCTTGATTATTGCCATTTAAGAATCCTTTTATTAGAAATATTAAAACTCGGCTTTAATTATAACAGCAATAGATTTTTTTTTAAGTTCATTTATAATGATGTGGTTAGTATTGTTCTATTTGGTTGAAATCTTAATACTTCCACGAAGAAAAGAAGCTCTTTCAGAAATCTTAAGTGAAGGATATTTTTGCATATAGTTAGCTAGATATTTATCTTCTTTATAAACATTAGATATAGGTTTGAATTTATCATCACCGTCATCACCATCCCCATGAATAAAATCATATTGGGTATTTATAACAAAGTCTTTCAATGTTTTTTCACAACTACCGCTACCAGAGATTGAATTTACTCTTGAGCTAAATTTGTTTATTAAATCGAGTAAGTCTAACATATCAGTCTTTCTACTAACTTTACGCCTTGATGACAAATCCATCAGACAAGGAATTTTCAAAGAATAATAAACAGAATTATTATCATCCTCATTAAGGTATTTAGGAGCCATAAAAATAGGTATATCTGATATTTGATAAATATCTATTAAAGCTCGTTCAAATGTATCAATAGGCGCTGATAAGTTATTAGCTATACCAAAACCTGGGAATATATTATGTCTTATAGAATATAGATGATACAACGTATCAAGAATATATGAATTAACACTCATTGACTCATCTATCAAAATATTAGAAAAGTTATATTTAAAAGAAATGCTATTACCTATACGACTAAAGAAAGGCCACATATAATCATAGAAGTAAAGTTTCAGTATAGATAAGTTTGCATTTTTGGCTTCATCAAACCAATCCTTAGTAAAAAAATACACATCTACAGTCCATTTACCTTTATCATCCGAGTTTTCTGATATAAGTTTAAATATATCCCATTGCCCGAACATATCTTTTGCTTTAGCGATATTTGGCGAAAAAGCTCTTTTTAAGCGATTAAAACTTCTGGTATCAGATATTTTTGGCAATAGATAAAGAGATCTGGCTCCAGCAGATATATTCCATGTCTGTGTAAACTCCTGATGGTTATAATCATGGGAAAATAAAGATCTCATAGAAAATAGACTACCTGGTACACAATTATCATAAGGAACTACTCCTCTTGAGTCTTCAAAGTATATTTCAATATTTTTATCTACAGGCAAACCTACTGGGATATTTGAGTATGAAAGCTCATTAACAATACTCGCAGGCAAACTAGTAGCACTTATTGGATGAAGTTCTCCTTTGAATGGTATATGTAACTCGCCATTTTTCACAATATCATCTCCAAAATGGTATGTTGTCTTAAAAAACTTACAACTTTCATTTGGAGCAATTTCGTCTATTACCTTAGCTAAGTCAGGGTTAACTTTAGATATCACACTTTGGGCCTCTTGCCATGAGACTAACTCTATATTTCTTTCACTCATATTTATTACATCACTGTTTAATAGATTTTATATGCCAAAAAGTAGCATATATTAAAATTAAGTCTAAAATCCTACCTATTATAGCCCACTCTAAGAATTAATATCCACCTTAAACTATTTAATGAAGCGATTAAAACTAACCAAATCAGCCTAACACATATATTAGAAAAACATCTACTACATCTTTTGCTGACTTAGTTTCTTTATGTCTGTATGCTTGATGTATTAAATTGCCTCTGCAACAGATCTTCAATCTCAATAATTGCAATTTAGAAATACTTTTATTACAAAACATTTAAACTTATTATCAATTATAAAAGCAATAGGATATTTTTTAATCTTGACCTATCGAACAAGGTTAACTTTTAGGATCTATTCTTACACACCCTCTAAGAAAAGAAGAAGACTCACCAAAAGATAAATAAGGATATTTCGAAAGACAGCTTCTTAGTTTACTATCATAGTTTGGCATCTCAGAAGTTGGCTGTAGCATACTATACTTATCTAGCTGATGAGTATGAAAGAAACTATACTGAGTCATTTTTGACCAATAATCAACAGCCTCATACTCTCCTTTCTTTAAATCACAATATGAACTAATTTGCTTTATAGTATTATGCAACTCGACCAGATCAACTACTTTACTTGCTTTTCTTGAACGTGGAGAAAAATCTACTAATGTAGGTAGGTATAAAGAATAGTAAGAAGGCACCTCTCCATTTATATCAAAATATTGAGCTCCAAAGAATATTGGAACATTTTCTAATCCATAAATCTCTAATAAAACTTCATTGAAGAAATCTAATGGCGCAGCTTGGCTATCAGCAGCTGAAAACCCTGGATGATAACCATATCCAATTGCATATAGATGATCAATTGTATCAATAATATATGGATTCGGCTTACTATTCTGTTCGGCAAGAATTGATGAAACATCAAACTTAAAAGAGATACTATCTCTTAAAAATGTTGTACTAGCCCATCCTTGGCGATAAAGAAACAACTTAAAAGATTCTAATGCCTTCTCATTTTTCTCACTGAACCACCCTTTTGAAAAAAACAAAACATCAACATACCACCTATCTCTATACTGGTATTTTGAGATTTTTTCAAAAACGTCTCTTTGTTCAAGTAGATTCTCTGGCTTTTTTGAATCCAGACTAAACTCTTTTTTTAATCTGTTATAACTTCTAGTATCAGATATTTTTGATAACAAATATAAAGATCTATTTCCTGCTGCTATGCTCCAACCTTTCTTAAACCTTTTATGAGGTGCTGACACACCAAATTGCAATCCACTCCATAGTGAAAAGATGTTTCCTGGATTATATATGGAGAAAGGAATATCATATTGCCCCTGTCTAAGGTATAGTTCCAATAATTTATTAAGAGGAAGTCCCATAGGAATATCTGTATAACCAAGCTCATCATTTACATAATTAGGTAGCTCTTTACTACCCAAAGGATAAAGCTTATCTCCATATGGAATATGAACCTTACCATTCTCAAGAATTAACTGAGAATATTCATATCTAACTTTTACAAACCCACAATCATCAGGTGGCGAAATATTTTTTATAGTTTCAGCTAAATCATTATTCACTTCAGAGATATGCGGTACGGCATCCTGCCACGATAATAGCTCCCAACTTTCTTTTGACATAAATAAGACTTAAAATTAATTCTTCATTACATAGCTAAATAATATCATATTTAACTTTTATACTTTTAGTTATTCTTAGAGTTAATAGCTCTAATCAAAGAAATAGTATTATATCCAATCACAATAACTAAAAGCCATTGCAACTGTTCTGTAGAGAGTATAGTAATAATATTAAATCCGATAAAAACACCTATAATACCAAAACAACCTACAATCAAAGCTTTCTTTAAGGGAATAGTATTATTCAATAGAAATGCAAAAGTTGTTACCGGTTGCTGAATAGCTCCAGCCGTAGTCATTATTGGGAATGCTACTATAGGTGACATCCCTAGCAGAAACAATACCGTTTGAACCAAGGCAAACAAACCCACCCCAAAGGAAACTAAAAATCCAGAGACAAACATTCCGATAAAGCCTATCCAAAGCTTCCACCCTTTCAGCGCCAAAAGATCTCCTCCTATAGGCAGAATATGCATCAATTTACCTATTAACAAGCAAATAACTAAAATAAAAGTAAAAACCATAATAAGTCTAATAATAGAAGTACTTATTCTAGATGCGAACATACCTCCTGCAAAGCCCCCAACTGTAGCTCCTAAAACCAATATAATAAGAGTAATAGGATCAACGTGTAAAGCTCCTAAAAAAAATACTGCCTCAATAGCTCCTGGTATAATCTGAGCACCATTAACAAAACCTGGTAATTCTGCATCTTTAACAAGTTTAAAAGTTCTAGCTATTGCAATATTAACAGCAAAGCTACCTACACCAATTGTATCTGCAATAAAAGCGACAATCCCAGAGAATGCTAATTTTACTTTCTGAGAAAATGAATCTATTGGGTATGAATCATCACCCCTAAATAATTTATATAGCATATAAGCCATACATACAGCAGACAGAAGTATAACAAGAGCAATTACTAGAAAATACATTTAAACTACAATTAAAGGCAAATTTTGGAAGATACAAATACTAATCTTTTTCTTATAAATCCTCAATAGCTAAATAATATTTAATAACAAAACATATATAAAACTACTAATGCAAAAAAATGTAAACCCCAGTATTACGCCATTTATAACATAATCAGCTCTTGTTTTAAGTTTATTATTTTTTGCGCTAAAGCTATAAAGTCTCTTTGCAAAAAATAAAGTCACAAGCAAAGTAATAACTATAGAAAAAATACTTATTATAAACATATATTAAACCTCGACATAACTCACCCTTTTATCAAACCATTTATTTACTAGCATTTTAGCTGCATCAGGATAATTATCCTCAATTAGTGTTGCTAGCTTAGCTACATCCTCATACTGATCATAGTATTCATTTATATCAAAAGTTTTAAAGCTAGAAATCCCTGACTGTTCTTTACCTAACACATCTCCTGCACCACGTATTTCAAGATCTTTTTCTGCCAGATAAAATCCATCTTGAGATTCTCTGACTAAAGACAATCTTTTCTTTCCTACTTCACTGATCTTATCACTATATAACAATATACAGTAACTTTCTTTAGAGCCTCTACCGACTCTACCACGAAGCTGATGTAGCTGTGAAATACCTAACCTTTCAGCATTATCTATTATCATTATACTGGCATTTGGCACATCAACACCGACTTCTATAACTGTTGTAGCAACAAGCACATCATACTTTCCACTTTTAAAAGCTTCCATCTCTTGGACTTTTTCTTTAGATTTCATACTTCCGTAAACAAGCCCAACTCTTTGCTCATCGAGATCTGCTTTTAACTCCTGATACAATGTCTTAACGTCTTGTAGAAAATCCATATTTTCAGACTCTTCAACTAATGGACAAACCCAATATATTTGCTCACCTCGAGAGACTGCTTCTTTTAACTTAGATATCAAGTTCCTTTTTTTAGCTCTATTTAAAACAGTTGTTAAAATAGGTTTACGATTAGGAGGTAATTCATCAAGTATTGATAACTTTAAGTTTCCATACAAAGTCATTGCTAAAGTTCGAGGGATCGGTGTTGCAGAAATTATAAGCTGATGAGGTGCAAGTTTATTGCCTTTAGCTGATGCCTTATTTATCAGAGCCAAACGCTGCTCTACACCAAACCTATGTTGCTCATCAACTATAACCAACCCTAAATTATTATATTCAACTCGCTCTTGAAATATCGCATGAGTCCCAACAATTATGCAATTATCTAACCTACTAATCTTTTCAAGGCTTTCTCTTGTCTGTTTAGTAGTTAATTTTCCAAGCAATGGCACAACCTCAATACCAAGACCTTCGAGAAAATCTAATAAAAAACTATAATGCTGTTCAGCTAAAATCTCTGTAGGTGCCATAATAGCTGCTTGATACCCTAAACTAGTAGCAGCATATAATGCAGCTGTTGCAACAATTGTCTTACCTGCACCAACATCACCTTGCAAAAGCCGTATCATTGCCTGATCTTGTTCTAGGTCGTTAAAGATTTCACTAATTGTTCTTGATTGAGCATTAGTTAAACTATATGGCAATTTAGCATGGAATCTATCTTCTAGAGTTTTTGAAAGATGTATTATAGGCGCTTTAGATACTGAAACATCTTTACGAATACTTTCTTCTGCTAGGCGATAACCTACCATTTCTTCAAATTGAATCGACTTTTTGGCTTTTGCTAGTAGTTTTTTATCTATTGAATCTGTTAAAGCATGAACATAGTACAAAGCATCTCTAAAACTCATTAAACTAAACTGCCTCAGATATTCATTAGGAACTATATTGGCAACTTTTTTATCTTGTAAAAGCTTAGATATTATCGAGGTAATTATTCTATCAGGGATTTTCTTAAGTCTATAAATAGCTGATAAACCTTGTTTTAAACTACTATGACCATCTTTAACAATTGCACACTCTGGGTGAACCATTTGAGGGTTTAAAGACATCTCCACTTTACCATAGCATCTAACCATATCTGCATTTTCTAACATTGCTATTTGATTTGGGTAAAACTTAAATAAAACAACCGTGCAGAAACCTGTACCATCACTAACTACAAAACGTAAAAACTTTCTACCAAATTTCTTATAAGTGACATTACTAACTTTACCTTCTATTAAAGACTTTTTTTCTGAAACAAGATCTTTAATCAATGATATGTGACGAGTATCTTTATAATCTTTGGGGAATATAGTTAACAAGTCTTGCGGACTATCTAGATTATATTTTTCTAGAGCCTTTATAGTTGCCTCCCCAACACCCGCAAAATCAATAAATTCCATATCTTTTTAAACCACATAATTCTATTTAAAAGTTTATCATTTTAATCAACAAATACGCAATAATATTGCCAACCAGTGTCTTTATTGTTAAATTCTAAGCATACAAATACTATAAAAGGATTAAATAATGAAAAAACTAATACTGCCAGCTCTTATATCTAGCCTTATAATTGGACTATCTGCTTGTGGGCAAACTGGTGATTTATACCTTCCTGATCAAGATGGTGCAAACTCTGGATCAACTATGGCCACATCAGGATCGACAATAAAAGATACAGCATCGAATACAGACAGTAACTCTAATGATGACAACAACCCGCCTCAGAACAATATAGAAAGCCAAGACAATGATCAAAAGCAAAGCACTCCACATACCTCAGACAATAACACTGCAATAAGTGAAGCAAAGGACAGTGATACACCAGCTAACACTAACTCATCAAACATAAAAAACTCTGAACAGAACAATAAAAGCAACTCATCTGATAGTCAAAATGCTAACTCAGGCTCATCAATTAATTCAGGGAGCACAACAACTAAAGTTGATAATGACCCAACACCACCAGCTCAAAACTACAATACACCGACTAGTGAACTAGTAGATAGTGGTGATAACTTTAATTTTGACAAAAACATCCAAAATTCCTCAAATGCAGGTGGGACTCCAGATATCTAAAACTATAATTTAATAGTATTTTCTAGTTTACTTTTTATACCAAAAGTACTAAAATCATCGAGATATTGTATAAATGATAATAAAATAATGCCCAGGGAGGGTTTCTAAATGTCTAAAGTTTGTATAGTTACAGGTAAAAGACCTACTACAGGTAATAACGTTTCACACGCTCAAAACAAAACTAGAAGAAGATTTCTTCCAAACCTTCATACTCATAGATTTTGGGTAGAGAGCGAAAATAGATACGTTAAGCTAAAAATCAGCTCAAAAGGTATGAGAATTATCGACAAGAAAGGTATTGATACTGTTCTTGCTGATCTTCGTGCTCAAGGGCATAAAATTTAATAATAAGTTTCTAAAAAAGGAATAATAAAATGAGAGAAAAAATCAGATTAGTTTCTTCTGCTAAAACAGGCCACTTCTACACTACTACTAAAAACAAAAGAGAAATGCCTGGAAAAATGGAAATCAAAAAGTTTGATCCTGTTGTTCGTAAACACGTAATGTATAAAGAAGCTAAGATCAAATAGTACAAACCATATATCTCTTAAGGCCTTACTGATATGAAACAAGCTTTTCATTTTAAAGGTGGTAGTTATACTATAAGTGCTATCAACATTAATGTAACTGAGTTCACTCAAATAGAGAGTCTACTAAATTCTAAGATTTCTCAATCAAAGGCTTTTTTCCAAAATACACCCTTTGCTATCGATATTCGCGATATTGATCAAAATGAAAAATGCTCGTTAAAGTTTTTAGAAGAAGTTATAGAATCTTTTAGGGCTAATGGCATGATCCCTGTAGGGTTTGTTGTAAATAACAAAGAACTTAAGTCTAAACTAGCGAAAGCTGGTCATAATATACTTAAAAGTGGAAAAGCAAAAGAAGTAAACGCAGACGAAGACAAAGGTCAAACTGCTGCAAAAATAATTACTTCACCAGTGCGTACAGGTCAATCTATAAATGCTCGCGATGCTGATGTCATTGTTACAGCTAATGTAAATAATGGCGCTGAAATTATAGCTGATGGTAGTGTTATAGTTTATGGTAGAATAGGTGGTCGTGTTATAGCAGGTAGTTCTGGTAATAAAGACGCAAAAATAATTTGTAAAGATTTAAAAGCCGAGCTTGTCTCAATCGCTGGAAAATATGTTACATTAAATAATGAAAGTATTCCTGTGGATGATCGTAATACAGATGGATACATTGTGTATTTACAAGATGATAAGATACATATAGAAGGTTTTTAATTTTTTTAAACAAGAGGCTTAAAAAAAATGAGTGAAAAGAAACAAGGCAAAGTATTTGTTGTTACTTCAGGGAAAGGCGGTGTAGGTAAAACCACATCAAGTGCAGCTATTGCATTTGCCTTTGCTAAAAGAGGCCTTAAAACTGTAGTTATTGACTTCGATGTAGGTTTAAGAAACCTTGATCTTATTATGGGTTGTGAAAGAAGAGTTGTCTATGACTTAATAAATGTTGTCAAAGAAGAAGCAACTATTAATCAAGCTATTATCAAAGATAAGCGTGTAGATAATCTATATATAATTCCAGCATCTCAAACAAGAGACAAAGATGCTCTTACAGAAGATGGTGTAGATAGAGTTGTTGAAGAGTTAAAAAACACTTTTGACATTATTCTTTGTGACTCCCCTGCTGGGATTGAAAAAGGCTCTTTAATGGCAATGAGATGCGCTGATGCTGCTATTATAGTTACAAACCCAGAAGTATCATCCGTAAGAGATTCAGATAGAATACTAGGTATGCTTGGTAGCAAAACTATCAAGGCTCAAAAAGAAGGCGAATTCAAAGAAGTACATCTGTTACTTAACAGATATGACTCTGCTAGAGCTAAAGCAGGAGCTATGCTTAAAGCTGAAGATGTTAGTGAAATCTTATATACACCAATAGTTGGGATAATCCCAGAATCAAAAGATATTTTAGAAGCATCTAACAGTGGCAATCCTATAACATTCTTAGAGGATACTATAGCGTCAAAAGCTTATTATGATGCTGTTGATAGAATGCTAGGTAAGGATATACCAATGAGATATACTGAACAAAAGACCGGTTTCTTTAAAAAATTAATAGGTAAATAATTATTATGCTAGCTAAACTTTTTGGATTAGGTAAGAAACAGCAAAGTGCTTCCTTAGCGAAAGAAAGACTTCAAATCATAGTTGCTCACCAAAGAAATGAGCTACAACCAAAATCTTCAAGAATAAGCAGTCACTTACTTGCTGAGCTTAAAGATGAGATCATTGAGGTTGTAAAAAAGTATGTTGCTTTATCTGAAGAAAACATTAGAGATATCGATCTAAAAGTTGAAGACAGTAGCAAGAACTCAACTATAGAAGTTAATATCCCTTTTAACTAAACTTGTTAGAAATGAGTGATATTAAATTTGAAAACGTCTCTTTCTATAGAGATTATCGTTGCATATATGATGATATTACTTTCACGATCCCATCAAATAAAGTAACTACAATCCTAGGTCCTTCTGGTGCTGGTAAAACCACAATATTACAACTTATTGCAGGACTTATTAGGCCAGACTTAGGTACAATTCACATTGATAAAGCCTCTATACAAAAAAAGACCAAAGAAAAAGAACTAGAAAAATTACGTCATAAAATGGGGTTCCTTTTCCAATCTGGCGCCCTTTTCACTCATCTTAGCGTATATGATAATATCGCATTCCCTCTGAGAAAGAATACTCAATTAGATGAGAAACTAATTAGAAATATTGTTCTTTTAAAACTACAAGCCGTAAGGCTAGCTCATACAATAGATATGATGCCAAGTGAACTCTCTGGAGGAATGGCTCGTAGAGTTGCGTTAGCTAGATCAATAACAATGGACCCTAATATTATGATGTACGATGAGCCTTTCACAGGACAGGATCCAGCATCATTTAATAAACTCTTGGAATTAATAGCTACTCTAAATGAATCTCTGCAAATGACATCCATTATCGTTTCTCATGATATTGAAGAGTCTTTAAGCATATCAGATCATATAATCATCGTTGGTAATAAAAAGATTATTGCTAGCGATACACCTCAAAATATTAAATCTAGTAATGATAAATTAATTAAAAAGTTTTTAGCTGGGGAACCATTAGAAGACTCTAAAAAGGATCTAAAAAAAGATGATACCAACTTCTTTGAAAGAGAAATTTTAAGGAGCTAAATTATGCTTATATTTAGCAAAATATATGAAACTGTAATCTCAATAATATATAGCTCTATTAAATCTTTAAGGTTAATACTCAATATCATATTTGGTAAATTAAATATCAGAGAATGCATCACGCAGATAAAAGCAGTCGGTGTTAACTCTATTGTAATTATTGTCACCTCCGGTATTTTCATTGGCTTAGTTCTGAGTCTACAAGGATATTACACATTAGCAAAATTTGGAGCCCATTCACTACTAGGGGTTATGGTTGCTCTTAGTGTACTTAGAGAGCTCGGACCCGTAGTTACAGCTATGCTATTTGCTGGACGTGCTTGTAGCTCAATCACTTCAGAGATTGGACTCATGAAAGCAACCGATCAGATCAATAGCTTAAAAGTTATGAATGTTAATCCAATTAGTTTTATTCTATCAACAAGATTTTGGGCTTGTATCATTAGCGGCCCTATTCTTTCGCTTATCTTTTGTAGTGTTGCAATACTAGCTGGTTTTGTACTAGCAGAAGCTAGTTTAGGTATAAGCTACGGAGAGTTTTGGAGCAATATCCAGTCTTCTGTAACTATTTCAGATATCTCTAATGGACTTATCAAAAGTCTAGTATTTGCTTTTGTAACAGCTTGGATAGCATTATATCAAGGCTATTATTGCATTCCTGATTCAAATGGAATTGCTCAAGCCACGACAAAAACTGTTGTCTACTGCTGCATGAGTGTATTAGGTGCAGATCTTATTTTAACATCGATTATGTTTGGAGGAATATAATGAGGAACAAATATTTTGAAACCTCAGTTGGTATATTTATAATTATAGGTGTTTTATGCCTAATCTTTTTGACCTTTAAAGTTAGTGGAACATCTATTAAATCACTAGGATCAAAAGAGTACACAGTAACTGCGCAGTTTAAAAATGTTGGATCATTACGCACAAATGCTGCTGTTAAAATAGCTGGTGTAGAAGTTGGCCAAGTTACAAAAATAGACCTAGAAAAGACTTATAATGGATTTATGGCTGTTGTAAGCATGTCAATTAATGATGATGAAAAAATACCTAGTAATTATTCTGCATCAATAGCAATGTCTGGAATACTTGGAGACAACTATGTTGCTCTTAGCCCCCCTAAAGAAGATATTATGGCGATAGCAGGGTTAGATGATAATAGCTCATCCAAGGACGAATATTTACATCAGGGAAGTGTTATCGCTTTAGAAAATACTGAGTCTGCAATCGATTTAGGCTCTTTAATAAATACTTTTGTTGCTGGTAAAGATGATGACAAAGACAAACAGTAGGTATATTACTGCTTTAAAATATTCCTTTTTTGTATTAGAATCTAAATTTATATAACAACTTTAATAAACCTTAAAGATGATTCGTAAAATCTCAGTTTTTTTCTGTTTAGCAATACTATTAATCTCAAGTGCATGGGCTATTGAAAACCCTGTAGATATGCTAAACCAAACAATTGTTACAACTCAAAACAAGTTAATTAAAAATGCTAAAGAGTATAAACAAGACCCATATCGACTTCTTCGTCTTGTTGATAAAGAAGTCATCCCAATAGTAGCTCCCAAGGTGGTTGCTCAACTAATTGTTGGTAGTGATAAATGGAATAATGCAGGTAAAGAACAAGCTAAAAAAATCACCTTAGAAGTGCAAAAACAAATGGGTGAAGATGCTGACAAATCAGCGATTTCTAAAGAGGTTAAAGACAAGTTAGCTGCACTAAGAAATAAAGAGCAAAATGAATTTATACAGACTGCTACTGAGATGCTTACTTTTATGTATGCTAAAAATGTAGCTTATGCTGGTAAATACAAACTGAGCTTATTCCCTTTTAATAAAGATGATAATAGCTGGAAGACTAAACCTATTGTTGTGGTTAATGGTAAAGTAACAAATATTGATAATAATCAAAGTTCTGATTTTGCTGTTAAAATGTTCCAAAAGAATGGTAAATGGCATATTTATGACTTTGATGTTGCTGGAGTTAGTATATTACAGACATACAAGCAACAATTTGCCCCATACTCAAATGTAGCAGATATGACTAAAGCTGCCAATAAGGTAACAACTAGAATAAAGAAAAAGACATACCCTAAACTTTTAGACAAAAACTACAATCTTCAAAACTTAAAATGATAGAAATACATCAAGATACTTGGACTATAAAAAGTGAACTAACATTTGAAACAGTTCCTTTAATATACAAAAAGTTCAAAAAAAATTTAACCAACATTACAAAATATTGGAAAATCAACTTCGAAAACTGTAATAAAATTGATAGTGCGGGTCTATCATTAATAGTTCAATATATAAAACATGCACAAAGCCATAATATTAAACTAGAACTAGATAGCATATCTAAAAGCGCTATATCTTTAGCCAAAGTACATGGTGCTGAGAGTATATTAAAAAAATATATTATATAAGAATATTAGGAAATAAAAATGACAAAAGAACAGTTAAAAGATATTTTAGAAAGCTCACTTAAAAACTGCAAAGCAGATATCCAAAGTGATGATAATGTACACTTCTCTGCAACTATAGTAGCAGAAGAGTTTAACGATATAAAAAGTAAAGTAAAAAGACAGCAACTAGTATATTCTAAAATTAATGAATATATACTATCAGGTGAGTTGCATGCTCTTTCAATGAAAACACTAGCTACTACTGAAGTATAGCTAAAACAATCAATATTATTTATTTTTTCTCATCATCAAACTCATGATAAATGCCACAAAAAATAATAAAGGTATTATACTCATAACTATCTCCTTAGGAACATGCCTATCAAGGAGAATTCCTATAACAAGCTGAACAATAGCTCCTCCTGCAACTCCACATAAATTAACAAAGGCAAAAACAGCTGAAATCACCTTCTTGTCAACACTATCATGAACATAAGAAAAACTAAGTATATGTGATGATTGACTTACCCCTATACATAAAGAAAAAATACACAGCACAACTATAGGTAAGGCTAAATATAAATATACACTACTTGCAACAAACCCTAATATAGCTCCTATCATTAATAAGTATTTTGCTGTTAAAATCCTAATCAATAATCCCCATAATGGTGCAGAGATAGCTATACCAATAAAAATCAAAGAATTACCTGCTAAAGATGAGTAGTAATTAGAATATCCTAATGATAATAGAAAATCTCTTCCCCATAGATCACATAATGCAAATGTTGCTCCCATAGTAGTAGCACAAAATATTCCATTCGCAACTATATCAAGCTTAAATATACTTCTTAACACTTCTTTAAAATTTATATTTTCATGCTTATTTTTATTTTTAGCTATACTGTTATTATCGTGAACAAACAAAAAAGAAGATATCAAAATAATGATACAAATTACTGTGAAAGATAGATAAACACTTTGCCAGCTTGTTTTTGTTAGTAATACAGTAAGAGGCATCCCAGATAGAGCTCCTCCAAAATAGCCAATAAAGTTCGTTAACCCTGCAAATAAAGCAAAATTTTTGATAGAAAACCATTGAACCGCCAGAGTAATAGCACATAAAAAACCTAATGAACCACATACTCCCATCAGAATTCTAGCTAACAAAAATATTTCAAAGCTTCCGCCAATGCTAAAGATAAGAGTTCCCACAAGAGCAGCTATTACAGCTACTATTAACATCTTTCTCACACCATATTTATCTATAAGAATACCTGAGGGAATTTGTAAGATAATATATGTAAAGTAAAATGCAGAACTTAAACTAGCTAACTGTGTATTACTAAGTGAAAATTCTACAGAAAAAAGATCTGAAATAGAGCCCATTGATGATTTGAGCATTATCTCAAAAGCATAAAATAAGGTGGCTATTCCCCAAATCAAAAGAGGAATACAAAGCCATTTAATCACATTAAATCCTTTTGGAAGCTAGGCTTATCCTTGCTCTTTTAAAGTTTGAACTGCTGAAGCTGGAGAATCAGCATCACCAGGAAGATCTGCTTTAGCATCTCTAATCTCAGTTTTCAGCTTACTAGACTCAGTCTCTGTTGTATCATCTTTGTCCATATTAGCTAAATCAATAGCTGAGCTATCAGTTGAATAATCTTGATCAAATGCTTCTTCAACCTGTGTTGCTTTATTTACTGTACCAATATCACTCTTAAATATAACAGGAGGCGTTGGCTCTCCAGCTACATTACCTGATGATGCAACTTGACCCTCGGCATCTTTATTATCGATTCCTAATACACCTAATACTGCTTGATCAGTTTCTATCGTTGCATGATCTTTGTGCAGTTTTTGCTTAAGAACTCGAGCCATACCATAATCATAATTTTGCAGATAAGCATTTCTCATCGCTATGTAAGGATCGATTGATACTTCTTTTAAGTTTGAATATGATGGCAGATATGAGACACCTTGGTTAACATAATAAGTACCCGTAATACCAACACTAACACCCCAAGATACAGCAGCGCCAACAGGAGCAAAGAAAAATACATAAGTTAGAGGGTTAAACATAGCATCAACCCCTGTAGTAAGATCTTCTAATGTTCCAGGACCAACTAATGGCCAAACAACATAAGGAGAGGCTTCATTATCATCATACACTCCCCACTTATGCAATGTTACAGCAAAACTTTGATGATATCTCATAGGCTTATCAAACCAGCTATCAGCAACATCAAAATAGCCAGCAAGACCAAGAGTTGTGTTAGTCAAGAATCTTACACTATCATCGCCAGCATAATCCCATTCACCTTGGAACATATCATTTACAACTCTTGCTGGTTCTGCTAAGTTTTGGAAAATATTAAATATACCACTTTTAGCACTATCTGGTACAACCGTATCATACGCTTTAGCAGCAGGCTTTAGAGTATCATAAGCGCTATCATTAAACGCATACATTTTTCTATTATAATTCTCAAAAGGGTCTCTATTATCCGTCGTAGTTTTTAAACTAGAACAACTGCTTAATGCCATACCAAAGGTAGACAGCATCAAAATACTCTTGGTATTTAATTTCATTAGAAAGATTCTCATTTTAGTTAAATTAACAAAACATACGGATGCAATTATAGTAAATTCGCCGACAAAACTCTAATAAAAATTTTCTTAAGTAACTATCTTTGATATTATTTACGCAACAACTCCAAAAGAGCCTTTATAAAATGAATAATGTAGATAGTAATGAAGTAAAAAAATTTTCAAGTCTTGCAAATTCATGGTGGAACCCTGATGGTGAACTAAAAACACTACACCAAGTCAATCCTCTTCGCTTAGAGTTTGTTAAAAAATTTGTAGCTCTTAACAATAAAAAAGTCATTGATATTGGTTGTGGTGGTGGAATCTTAACAGAGTCACTAACCACACAAGATAATTCTGTAGCAGGGCTAGATGCTTCTGCAGAGGCGATTGAAGCTGCAAAACAGCATGCGCAAAAAAGTAATTTAAACATAAATTATATAAACTCTACTATAGAAGATTTTATTGCTGGTAACAATAAGCAGTTTGATATAGTAACTTGTATGGAAATGCTCGAGCATGTTCCAGATCCTGAAAGCATAATAGCTTCTATTGGAAAGCTTGTAAAAAAAGACGGATTCTTCTTTGCATCAACTCTTAATAGAAACCTAAAATCATATCTACTTTCTATAGTAGCTGCTGAGCGTATCCTAAAAATGGTACCTCGAGGTACTCATGAATACAGCAAATTCATCAAGCCTTATGAGCTTATAAAAACTGCTGAAAAATATGGTTTCTCTGCTTTAGAGATAGTTGGGGTACACTATAATCCAATAACTGATAACTTCAAACTTGGAAAAGGTGCTGATGTAAACTATATCATCGCATTTAAAAAGGTATAAAGCTTTATGCAATATAATTACTTTAATCACCCTAATGAAAAACTACCTCCATATGGTTCAGTACCATATTTTGCCTATCGTAAACTATCTGATAACAAAAAAGAAATCCTTTATAGTCTAGACCAGCTAAAGTCTCAAATAATTTCATGTACAGAGTTATATAACAATATAGAAGTTGCAAATGAAAAGATGAACTGGTGGCTAAAAGAAATTAATAATTTAAAAGAAGCAAAGAATATCTCTTCACCTCAAATTAAAAAACTAGCAGAAATTTTTGATACTGAAACTTTATATAAAAATTTAGTTGATGATATTAGCCATTCGATAGACAACAGTAGTGCTACAGAAAGGGACTTCAACAAACATATCTCAAAAAACTTCTTGGGTATAGAAACCCTTAAAGTCCTATACCTAAATAATTTTAAAGAATTAGATAAAGATATCATCAAACAAATGAATATAAATAACGAAATTGTTAGACATATTTTTTGCATTCCAAAGCATTTTTATAATCATATTATACTCGATGATAAAATCACTCCTTCAATATCTAAAGAAGAGTTCAAAAGTATCTGCCGATCTTGGTTAAAGCAATCTAAAAATCTAAAAACAAATAAAGCCTTAAAACCTTTAGAAAAGACTAATAAAATCCATTTAAAGATGACTAACAAATATATAAAAAACATCGAAAATCCATTTAAAGAAACTTTAGATTTTTCTCCACTGAATTTACTATTATATTCTATATAACAAACTTTTTTTAACATCAAACAAGCTCAAACCATTGAGTTCATTAAGTTTATACTAAAAAATTCTTTTAACTTTAGCCAATATTTTATTGCTAATCAAAAGCTTTTATGTGTATATTTTAAGTATATTCATTTTTTTTAAATAGGAAAATAACATGGAGTTTAATACTTCAAAGAAAATGTCTCTATTTAGTGCAATCCTAATTGGTGTAACATCAATGGTTGGCTCTGGATGGCTATTTAGTGCTCAACTAACTGCAAAAACTGCTGGTAACTGGGCATTTTTAGCATGGATTCTAGCTGCCATCATGATTATGATGGTTGGTCTATGTCTTGCTAAGGTTGTTTCTGTTTATCCTGTAAGAGGCGCAACTACAAGATCAAGTGCACTGTCACACAATAGTGTTTTTGCGATGCCTTTTGCATTTGCTAACTGGTTTGGTATTGTGGTAATGATCTCCACAGAAGCACAAGCAACTACGCAATATTTAGCAGGGATTAAAGGATTCGAATGGTTAATGAATAATGGAATTATTTCAACATACGGAATGATGCTATCAATATTTATATTAATAATATATCTAATAATCAACTTTTATGGTGTTAAGCTGCTAGCAAGTGTTAATAATGGTATAACAGTATTTAAGATGTTTGTTCCAGCAATTATTGTTGTAATATTCTTGATATATGCATTCACACATAGTGGAGAGCATCATAGTTTATTTTCTGATGATATCCCTAATAACACTTTTACAGCAGGTAACGCACTAACAGCTATTGTTGCTGGTGGTCTAGTATATACATTTAATGGTTTTCAGATTGTTGTTGCTTATAGTAGTGAAATTAAAAATCCTTCAAGAAATGTTCCTTTAGCCATTATATTATCACTATCCTTAGTTCTAATCTTATATATGGGTCTACAGTATGCCTTTATGCATGCTGTTCCTCATGAATATTTAGTTGAGAAAGGTGGCTGGGCTGGACTAGATTTTGAATCTCCTTTACTACAAGTTGCAACTCTAATAGGCCTTGGTTATATTGCTGTACTACTAATTATCGATAGTATAGTTAGCCCATCTGCAACTGGTTATAGCTATCTAGGAGCATCTTCTAGAATGCTTTATGCAATGTCTGCAGAAGGACAAATGCCTAGATACTTTGCAAAAATAAATCCAAAAGTAAATATTTCTAGAAGATCTTTAATTGCAAACTTCATAATTTGTGTTGTTTTCTTACTTTTCTCTGACAACTGGGCAGCTCTTATGCTTATAGTTACAGGATTTAATATTCTTGGGTATATGGCTGCACCTATTAGCATGGGAGCTATTGCTCCTAAAACGAGATTCTTTGGCATGATTGTCTTTGTATTACTTACAATGCTTCTAAACACTGTTGAAGTTGAGACGAATATACATCTTAGTATCATTTTGGTTATTCTTATGACAATTTTTGGCGCATTTGAATACAGAAGAATTGGGTTTAAGCCACTGATAATATTAGTTATGCCATTTATTATCTTTATTTGTATTGTCTCTCCAATAGATCATACATATTTTGAAGGTTTAATCGGTGCAATATTCTACCTAATAGTTACAGATAAACGTTATGTTGCTTACTGTAAAAAAACTGCTAACGAGAAGAATTTAGTAGAGGACTAATATGAAAAAACTCCTCATTTTTAGCTGTATTTTTTTATTTATAATCATTATAGTTGTAATGTTATTTTTTAGTCATAAGAAAACTACTGAAGACACTCCTTTAGAGATAAAGAAAAAAGAAGTTCATGAGTTCTACTTAGATACAAAGCAGCCTAAATTTTCTTATAATAATGAAGCTCCTCATAAAGAGATCAAACGTTCAATTAAAACAATAGAACTATCTGAAGATAGAGTCAAAACAAATGTTAACTTAGCCCACTCAAGCAAAGGAAACTATAGAGAGTTAAGTACTTCTATTACAATATAAAGCTTGTGTGCACCTATCTTTACTATTTAAATCTTTTACTGTTTGAATATATTTAAAACCATGATTTTTAAATATTTCTTGGATAGCTCTAGCCTGGGCATAGCCATGCTCTATATATATCTGCCCCCTATCTTTCAAAAAATTTTGAGCTTGAGAAATAATTATCTCAATATCTGCTAGACCATTATTCTTAGCAAAAAGTGCTGTCGATGGTTCATACTTAGTCACCTCAACATCAATATCCGAATCAGAAAAATCTATATAAGGAGGATTCGAAACTATAATATCAAATTCTTCACTCTCTAAGCTTTGATACCAGTCACTTTGCATAAATTTAATGTTGGTTATATTATTTTCTTTAGCGTTTCTTCTTGCTACCTCTAGAGCTTTTTTAGAAAAATCTACAGCAATAACATCACTATTTGGTAATTCTCCAGCTAATGCTAAAGCTATTGCACCAGCACCTGTTCCCAGATCTAATATTTTCAATTTAGCAGACTTATTTTCTATATTATCCAAAACAGACTCGACTAAAACTTCTGTATCAGCACGAGGTATAAGGGTATCTTGTGTTACAAGCAGCTTTTGATCCCAAAAATATTTATAGCCTAAAATATAAGCTAATGGCTCTCCTCTAATTAATCTTGATACTCTTAAATTTATCTGTTCAAATTCATCATTAGCTAATTGCTTATCAGAATTTAAATATAAATAAGTTTTATTAACATCTAAAACATCACAGATAATTGTTTGAATATCATATTTTAGAGTTGTTATATCATCAGTTAGTTTGATTTTATAACTATCAAAAATTGAGGAAATAAAAGATGAAATTGTATGATTATTCATCAGACATAGTTGCTAAAAGATCTGCTTGATGTTCTAAAATTAAAGGCTGAATTATACTATCAACATAACCTTCCATAACCTCATCGAGCTTATATAATGTAAGGTTTATACGATGATCTGTAACTCTACCTTGTGGATAATTATATGTTCTAATTCTCTCAGATCTATCACCGCTTCCTACTAGGCTTCTGCGCGTATCCGATTGTTCTTTTTGCTGTTTATCAATCTCTGCTTGAAGCAATCTTGATTTCAGCATAGACATTGCTGCTGCACGGTTTTTATGCTGCGACCTTTGATCTTGACACTCAACAACTACACCTGTTGGAATGTGTGTAATCCTAATTGCAGAATCTGTCTTGTTAACATGCTGACCACCAGCTCCAGATGCTCTAAAAGTATCAACTTTCAAATCTGCTGGGTTGATATCGATACCCTCAACCTCATCAACCTCTGGCATTACAGCTACAGTACATGCTGATGTATGAATTCTACCTTGTGACTCAGTTGCTGGAACACGTTGTACCCTGTGAGCTCCTGACTCAAATTTTAATTGAGAATAAGCACCATCACCATTAATCTTTGTAATAATTTCCTTATATCCTCCATGCTCACCTTCACTTGCAGATATCACTTCTACCTTCCAGCCTCTTTGTTCAGCATACTTTGAATACATTTTAAATAAGTCACCCGAGAATATAGACGCTTCATCACCACCAGTACCAGCTCTAATTTCTAAGAAAACATTTGCATCATCATTAGGGTCTCTTGGTAAAAGAAGTATCTGCAACTCACCCTCTAAATTTTCAATCGATTCTTGAGCTAGTTTTAATTCTTCTTTTGCCATTTCAACAAGGTCTGCATCTTTTTCATTCAGCATTTCTTGCGCAGCTTCCTTATCTTCTAAGGCTTGAGTATAATTTTTAAAAGCCTTAACAATAGGCTCAAGCTGTGAATATTCTCTAGATAAATCTCTAAATTTATTCTGATCAGAAATAATATCTGCATCACTTAGTAAAGCACTAACTTCTTCGTGCCTCTCTATCAAACTTTGTAATTTCGCTTTAATAGAATCTTTCATTTATTTTTCCACATTTAAACCAAACATACGTTTCATACATACAAGACAATCATCTCTACCTTGCTTAGATGCTTCCTTCATTCCCACAACAGGATAATGAAGAACCTTTTTCTTAATTTCATAGGCAAATCTTCTCATGATATCTTCAGCATCTTTGCCATTTCTAATTTTAGATAGACTTTTTTCTAAGGATAAATCCACAAGGCCATCAGCTTTTTCAAAAAGTTCTTTAATAGCACTATTTGAAATAATAGACTTTTCTTTCTCTAAATACTCTTCTAAAGATTTTACAATAATTTTTTGAGCTCTTGAGCTCTCATGCTTTCTTTTATCTTTATTATCTTCTATAACTGTATTTATATCATCAACACAATAATAAATATTTTGTTCTAAATCTCCCAACTTGGGATCTAAGGCCTGGGGTATTGATATATCAATAAATATTCTAGGTTTAGTTCCAACATCTTGTGCTGAAACAATATAGCTTTTGACATTTATTGCAGCAATTACAATATCAGCTTTTTTGAGTAGCTCATCTAAATTTTCTAAATTGTGAGCACTTGCATTTTTAAAAGCAGATGTTATTTTCTCTGCTTTTTCAATTGTTCTATTAGCAAGCATAATCTCTTTAGGTGCAAGGGCTGTAACATGCCTAAACAACAACTCTCCTGTTTGTCCTGCACCTAATATAAGTACATTTTTTGTTGAAATATTATCAAGCTGTTTTTTTGCCAAAGAAATTGCTGAAAAAGCAACCGATACAGGACAATGACCTATTCTTGTTTCACTACGAACCTTTTTTGCTGTAGCAAAAACTTTTTGAAATACTCTATCTAGCTCTTTACCAATAGCATGATTATTTTTACTATGGGTATATGACTCTTTTACTTGTCCAAGTATTTGTGGTTCACCTAAAACCATTGATTCAAGACCACAAGCAAGCTTCATAAGATGCATGATAACTTCTGTACCCTGTCTTAACTTGAAATAATCTTTTATCTTATACTTAGGATTTCTAACATAACTCTGCCACCATGCTAAAGCGTCATCTACCACTTTCAGATCTGATATCTCTAAATAAATTTCAGTACGATTACAGGTAGATAAAATTACCGCATGAGAGACATTCTCTATAGCAAGTATTGATTTATATAGCATAGGCACATCCAACCCTGATAGCGCAAACTCGCTACGAGCTTCTATAGGTGACTTTTTATAATCAATTGCTAAAGATATTAATGCCATATTTTTTAAATAGTAATAGTCAAGGTACTTTTAGAAAAACAGTTACCTAGTTTATCATAGAATATGACAACATTAAATATAGACCATTCACAAAAACCATAATACAACTAAAGCTCTTTCTCGCTTATTATACCTAAACGAATCTCATTTAGTCTGTCTATCGCTTCACAATTACCATTTTCTTCGCACTTATAATCAATATATAATTTTTCAGGCTTACAATCAGAGGTTTCTAAACAAAAAAGTTCATCTTTAAAAGTATATATAAGACCAGAAAGGTCTCTTTTAAACTGATAAGCATTAATTTCTTTAGTTTGTTCAGGATCTTGTTGACCCTGATCTTCCTCAGGTAAACTTACTGTATAATAAAATGGCCAGCTATTAAACCAATATGATATGTTTATTTTAAGCGTACTACCATCAACAATCTTATACCCTTCATCCTGAGGCCACCATTTATATATATTTATCACAACCTTTTTTCGAGTATCTGAAACTTGTTCAACTGTATATCTAGCATCTGCACTATGTGAACCTGATACCCATATATTTGTTATTGAGTTAACAATTGCTTCATCATTATCATTTTTCTTAGAATCAATATATAGAACTATAGCATTCTCATCAACCAACTCTTGGTTATTACATTTTAGTTCTAATCTTGTATTAGCATCACTATTGCTAAAGTCTGATTTATTATTATTGATTATCGTGCAGGGATTAGTCGACTGTTGAGAAGTTGAGTTTAGGTTTATCCCTCCCCACTCTATATCATAGTGTTTCTCATTTTTATCTGTTATATCGAACTTTAATGTTATCTTCTTATTCGCCTCTGCAATATAAGGATTATTTTGTGTCCAAGTTTTGTAAAAATTTGCCTCGACATTAAATCCATTTTCATTAGTAATATCATAGTTAGCATATGCTTTGTCAATCCAAACATTACTAATTCCTATAATTTCATTTTTAGTTTTATGATTAGCTTTAATCTTAAAACTCAACTTATTATCAATCAGAGAAGTATCTTTATTACATTTAAAAACGATCTCTCCTGTAACCCCAGATTTTGCTTTTACCAAATCACACTTAGCATATCCAAAACTTGTGGTCATAATACAAACAGCAAACAGCAAAAATATTCTCAAAAATGCCAACCTTATTTTTCTATTCACACACATAAACTTCACCACTCATCAACCCTCATCATTTTGTTGGTTATGATTAATCAGATATTCACTAACATTAATTCTATTAATGATCTCATTTGCAAAATTTATTACATAAATACTTTTATCTGTAATAGCATATTTCACACCATCTTTAACAATAATTTTTTCAAGGTTTTCATTATTAAATAGCTCTACTCTTTGACCAGAAATAACTTTTGAGCTTAAAGTATAGCTATATTGGTTATAACCGTTACTATCATATGTTATAACATAAAAGCTTCCGTCTGCTTTTTTTACAAATATTGGTGGTTTCTCTGTTTTCAAATTAAGGCTTATTTCTTCTTTATCGCCATTAGAAATTTTCTTATCAGACAACTTACCCAAATCATATAATTTATCCCCAGCTAATATAAAAACATCACTAGTACCTAAGTTCATATTAGAGTCTAAGGGAGTTATATGAAATTCAGCAGGAGTAATTTGACCGATATCATTAATTTCTCCCATATATTCAGCTTCATAGCGACTTTTTCTAGTTTCATAAAAGACATCATAAAGCCTTACATCAACTCTATTTTCATTTTGTTCTTCACCTGTAGCTAGTAAAAGTCTAGGGAGTTGTTGAGAACTATTGAAATACCATTTAGCCATAGCAACATCTACTAAACTATTTTCATTATGAATCGTTTTAAAATCTGATAGATTAACTATTATTTGATTTAAAGTGCTGCTTTCTTCTAACGATTCTAATTTAGTTGAAGATATTAGCAAATGATCTTGATCATAAATTGCTAGCATTATCTCCCAATGTCCTTTAATAAGATTCCAACCTATAGAAACGTTATAATTTTCATCTAACTTATAGCTTTTAAGATCTATCGTCTGAGATTCATTCCCAATATTTACCACTAACATATCTTGTTCTTTTTCAAGATATCCAACATTACCATTAAAGCTATCTATAATTCTCCCATTACTATCCAAAAGATTTTCTTTTTGGTCTTCCGTAAATGATTTTATATTTAAATATGGTATATTTAGAGGAATTAACTTCTCTGAATATTGTTCCAAAGCATAATCAGGAAGTTTATTAATGGACACCGTTTCTGCACTCAATCTCACATCTTTATGATAAATTTCATGTTTAATTTGATAATTAATCACATGTGGTTCGGCATTATATAATTCTGAATTTGTATTAAAAGTATAAAATAATGGATCGACCGTTATTATATTATTAATAAATTTATAGTCTCCAACAATCTGTGTACCAATAGTATAGTCAGAATCAGGAATATTATCTGGAATATCATCAACATTATCTTGGTTAATCTGCTCATAATTATCATCCTTTAACAAAACTCTAATAGTTCCTAAATCTCTATGAAAATTATACGCTAAAGCAGATACTGTAATTAGAATAACAAAAGAAATAATCAATACAATTGGTAGCGATGATCCTCTTATCTTTCTAGACTTAATTTTCATATTCTTTCCTACAGATCACAACAATATTGTTTTTTTATATTCTTTCATATCAACCTTAAACCTTACTTGAATAGCTGGAGAACCAAGCTGCTCTATATCAATATCTGAGTCAATATGCGTCCAATTAACTTCTTGTTCATTAACTGTTGCATAATAAACTTCTAAATCACTAACTCTGTCAAATAACTTATAAGATTCAGATACAACCCCATCATTAACATTCAAATATAAAGCATATATAGGATCTCCTCCTTCAATGTTGTCAGTGCTTCCTATATAGTATGTATGTACTTGAAACTTGCCAATATAATCTCCTGCTCCAAAGTAATTAGATGGCGTCTGCTCAATCTCAATTTGATTAGAGTCTATATTTATAGTTTTAGCTTTTACTAAATTAACTCCGCTATCATTACAAACAGCTATGTAATCACCACCTGTTACACCATCAATAGAATCAGCATATATTGTGGTATTAGCAATATCTTGTGATAATAAAGATTCATAAGTTTGTGTTTTAACCATGATATAGTCAGTATTAGCTTGATAATTCTCACTTTGACCACTTAGTGCTCCTAGAAAAGATACATTACCTATCCTTACACTTGAGCCATCTAATAAAAAACTATTTGAACTAATAATATCTCCCGTTCTATCAATATAATTTGTAATTGTAAAACCATGTCCACAAGATAAACCTGCTGTTCTAATAGCCTTTAAAATGATTTTCTTTATATTTAACTGTGTAATATTTGATACATTTTTATTTGCTGCTACACTGTAGTTTTCTTTAGCTGATGCATAAATAGTTATGCTAACTCCAATTGCTATAATCGAAATTGTTGAAGCTATAAGCAATTCGACTAGAGTTAATCCCAATCTTTTTCTTACATTTTGTAATCCATTAGAAAATCTCATAAATATATCTTTATATTTCTTAATGAAAGTAAAGCTTTACTCTCTTTTGATTTTTTTAGCAAAATAGATTATAGGAAATTAAGAAATAGAAGTCTGTTTCAGAAATGTATCACTGTGTAACATTTTTGTTACATTGAATTATTTAAAACGAATTATGTATATTTAGCGACATCTTTAGATACTGTCATACCTCCGTTACTTGAGTCATTAATTGTAAATCTAATAAGCTCTGGATCACTCAATTGTTGTTCAGAAAAAGTTATCGTTCCTGAACTAGTGTTATCAAAGACTCCTGTTAATCTATAATTATCAATTCTATCATTTAGCTGATCATAAAGATTTACCTTATCATCAACGACACTTGATGACAGAATTGCAGAATTAAAAACCAAAAACATAGAAAATAATATAAATAACATTATTGCAACAGATATAAGCGCTTCTATCAACGAGACACCCTTGCAATAAGAATACTTTTTCAAATTAGATTTATTTATATTCATAATAACCCTCACCACCTCAATCTTAGCCTTTTTTTTGTAGTTGAGCAAATGCTAAAGCCTAAACTATCTAACATCAGCGTCGGATTTATGATAAGATGATGACAGTTTAATACAAATTAGATTTCACAAATAAGTATCAAAATATGAATATCAAGAACTTATCAAAAAAGCAAAACCAAGCTTTATATACTATTGTAGGAATTATTGCTGTTGCAATAATATGCGCCATAATTTTACAATTTTATAAGTCAAATGATAATAAGCAAATGCTTGAAGCTTCTACAGCTTATCAAAAAGCTCTTATTGCTAGTGAAAACACAAAATCATCACTTGAAACAAAAGCTGCAAAATTTCAAACAGTAGTTGATAATTATCCAAATACTAGTTTTGGTATTTTTGCTAGCTGGCAATTAGCTGATTTATATGTAATACCTACTAAGCTAGATACTACAAACTTTAAAATGAATATTGGCAATATGCCAAAAGCCATATATGCTCTACAGCAAAGTATCGAAGCTAACCCTAATGATAGCTTAACAAATATAACTAAAACAAGATTAGCTAAGCTTTATATTGCTTCTAAAGAGCCAGAAAAAGCAATCAAAACATTACAAAGTATAAAATTATTAGAAAATAGTGCTTACCCTTTATCTCTACTTGGCCAAGCTTATAGTGAAAAAGGAGACAAAACAAAAGCTATACAAACATGGCAAAGAGCATTACAAGATCCTAGTAGCTCTCCAGAATTTAAACAAATAATTACTCAACAGATAAACAATCCTAACTAATCATGAAAAAGTTATATTTTATTGCAGCACCTCTACTATTATCTTTGCTAGTAGCTAGTTGCTCTAAAAGTAATGTTCCTCCACCTACCCCCCTAGATATAAAGCCTCCTAAAGAAACTCATGTAAAAGTTAAATGGAAAAGAAAAACTGGTAACGGTAATGGTGGATTAGCTAATTATAATGTTGCCCCTGCTTACGCTGATGATATGGTTCTTATACCAAATCAAAACGGTATGGCTTATGGTTTAGCTATTACAAATGGTAAAATAGTTTGGAGAAATGACACGGGTACAAGCCTATCATCTGAGCCTAACACTATAGCAAATGCTGTAATATTTGGCTCAATAAAAGGTGTACTTACTGCGATAGATATAAAAGATGGTAACACTTTATGGAGAACAGATGCTCCAAGCAGTATTTTCTCTCAACCAACCATATACAGCAACCACATATATACCCATACTCATGACGGATCTGTAGCATCTTTTGACGCTAGAAATGGTTCAAAAAAGTGGAGTGCTTCTAATAATATTCCAGAAATCACATTACCTAGTAACTCTTCGCCAATTGTTCTAAATGATACTGTGATGATTGGTAATGCTTTTGGTACAGTCCTAGGCTTTACCTTAAAAGATGGTGATAGAACAATAAATATTCCTATAGCTATAGCTCACGGATCCTCCCCAGCTGACAAGATGGTTGATATAACAGCCAATCCAATGTTATATGGTAATTACCTTATATTTGCAGCATATCAGGGAGCTATAGTTACCCTAGATAGAGATAGCGGTAAAATGCTTTGGGCAAAAAAAGCATCTATCATAAACAATATGGCCATAAATAATGGCATAATATTTACAACTCAAGATAATAGCGAATTAAAAGCTTACGACATCCAAAATGGCGATACCGCTTGGACACAAGATACTCTTAAATGGCGCAAAATCACAGCTCCTATTTATTATAAAGGCATGATAGTTGTAGCTGATTATCAAGGATATTTACACTTTTTTAACTCACTAAATGGCGAGTATCTTGGAAGATACAAACTCACACCTAAAAGCAAAATATTTGACTATGGAATATCAGGTCAACTAATACCTACAGAAAAGGGCATTCTCGTTGAAGCAGACAATGGTACAGCATACTTAGTTGATGCATATAGTGACAAGGTTGTATATGATAGTGTACTAAGTGATTATGAAGTTGATAAAGGTAGTAATGTAGATAAAATCTATCCTTTACCTCAGGAGAATCCTAAGTCACCTGAAGAAAAACCTGATAAGGATAGCAAAAAAGATTCGGCTTCAAAAGGCTTAAATGTTAACGTAATAATAGGCGATTTTAGTAAAGGTAAACCTAAATAATGTATAAAGGCATAAGACCCTCTCTATTTATTTTGTTGTTAATGGTTTCTTTAGGACCATTTGGCGACACAATATATGCCCCAGCATTACCAGAGCTCAAAAAGCTACTTGGTACAGACTATCCACATGTCCAGCTTACAATAACCTCTTACTTACTTGGCTATTCTATTAGTCAAATATTATATGGCCCATTCTCAGATAGATTTGGGCGTAAACCAATTATGTTAGTAGGATCATGCTTTTTTATTATCAGTTCAATAATCTGTTTAATAACTAATCATATCGATACTCTAATTTATGCTAGGCTTCTTCAAGGTTTTGGTGCCGCTGCTGGTGGAGTTATCGCAACAGTTGCCGTCAAGGATGCATTTAAAGTCAATGAGCAAGGCTCTATATTTGCGATTATGAATATAGCCTTTGCTTTAGCTCCAGCATTCGGAGCTGTCCTTGGAGTTTTCTTAAGCCCTGCTTTGATATTTTGGGTACTATTAATAGCTGCAAGTTTATTATTTATAAAAGTAGCTTTATTTTTCCCAGAAACCATTAGAGAAAAAAATTATGAAGCTCTAACTATTAGGTCGCTATTTAGAAATTACTTCTCTCTTTTTAAAGATCACCAGTTTTTCTTCGCAACTTTTGTCCTTGGTATAAATATCAGTGTAATATATGCATGCTTAGTAACTGCACCTGATATTTTTGTAAATATACTTAAGCTAGAAAAATCTAACTTCTTATACCTACTAACAATTATGGTTACAGCCGTAGTTATAGGATCTTTGGTATGCTCAAAACTAAGCCGTATAGTCGCATATAAATACCTAATAAATTTTGGAATGATATGTACTCTAATATCTGGAATACTTTGTGTCTATACATTTAAAAATCTCTCAGGATTAGAACTATCATTGGCTCTAACAGGTGTTTTATCTCTAACTTTTGTAGGAGTATCTTTTAGTGTTCCACTACTTACTCCAATTGCTTTAGAGAACTTCACCACCACAGCTGGAGCTGCCTCATCTATCATGGGCTTTATGCAAATGGGCATTGCCTCAATCACAACAGCCATTATGAGCCAGATAGACTTAGGTAGTGAATTTACCCTTGCTTTTGCATTTGTGCTATTGCCACTTATTGGTTTAACTATATTTTTACCTTATAGTTGTTATTTCTTGAAGAAGCCATCTACTCATTAGCTATATTTTCATATAAATACAATTCTATGATAAAATTTATACCAATATATTATTCAAATATCCTTGTTGCTATATATGCAAAACTATAATGCTAAAGCTATTGAAGTACTTACTGGTCTTGACCCTGTTAAAAAAAGGCCAGGTATGTATACCAATACTGAAAACCCTAATCACTTAATACAAGAAATCGTAGATAATAGTGTCGATGAGGTGCTAGCGGGCTTTGCTAGTAAAATAAA
Source organism: Candidatus Francisella endociliophora (assembly GCF_000764555.1). NCBI lineage: Bacteria > Pseudomonadati > Pseudomonadota > Gammaproteobacteria > Thiotrichales > Francisellaceae > Francisella > Candidatus Francisella endociliophora. Next base: position 1,001,090 of record NZ_CP009574.1, read on the forward strand.
TATCACTCTATATGCAGATAACAGTATTGAGATTTCAGATGATGGTCGTGGTATGCCGACTGATATTCATCCAGAACATAAGATGTCTGGTATTGAATTAATTATGACTAAACTCCATTCTGGTGGTAAATTCAGTAATAAAAACTATACCCACTCTGGAGGTTTACATGGAGTTGGTGTCTCAGTAGTAAACGCTCTTTCAACAAGACTAGAGGCTGAAGTTAAAAGAGATGGTAATGTACAGCACATAGTATTTGAAGATGGCTTCAAAACAAAAGACCTAGAAGTTATTGATACTGTTGGCAAAAAAAATACTGGCACAAAAATTAGATTTTGGCCAAATAAAAAGTATTTTGATGATATTAAAATTAATATAAAAGCTCTAAAAAGTTTATTGGAGGCAAAGGCAATACTTTGCAAGTCTCTAACAATCAAATATTCAAACGAGATAAAAAAAGATAAACAAGTATGGCATTTTGATGAAGGCTTAAAAGGCTATCTAGATCACAAGCTTGACGCAGAGACATTACCTACTCAACCATTTATGATTGATAATTTTTCTAATGGAGAATCATATCTTGATGCTGTATTTTGCTGGTGTGACGCTCCTGCTGAAAGTATCAAAAATAGTTACGTAAACCTAATCCCAACACCTCAAGATGGTACTCATGTTACAGGTCTTAAAAATGGTGTATTTGATGCTATCAAAACATATATCGAGAAAAACTCTCTCGCAGCAAAAAATGTTAAAGTTACAGCAAATGACTCTTTTGCACAACTTAATTATGTAATATCTGTAAAGATAACAAATCCACAGTTTGCTGGCCAAACAAAAGAAAAACTATCAAATAAAGATGTAACTGCTTTTGTTGCAACAACAGTTAAAGATTTACTAACTATCTGGCTTAATCAAAACCCAGAAGAAGCACGTCAAATAATTGAAAATATAAATAGTGTTGCCCAAAAAAGAATTAATGCTGATAAGAAAACTGCTCGTAAACGTATAATGAATACAACAATTCGTTTACCGGGCAAACTTACAGATTGTATTAGCTCGGATGTGAACTCTACAGAACTTTTTATCGTTGAGGGAGATTCTGCTGGTGGTTCTGCAAAACAAGCACGTGATAAAAACTTTCAGGCTGTAATGCCTTTAAAAGGCAAAATTCTAAATAGCTGGGAATTAGATGCTGATACTATTATGAATTCTCAAGAAGTTCATAATATAGCTACTGCAATAGGTGTTGATCCAGATAGTGATGATATTTCGGGACTTAGATATAACAAAATTTGCATTCTTGCAGATGCTGACTCTGATGGATTACATATCGCTACACTGCTATGTGCAATGTTTCTTAAGCACTTTAGAAAACTTATTGAAAACGGTCATATCTATATCGCTCAACCTCCTCTATTTAGAGTTGATATTGGTAAAAATACTTTTTATGCTCTTGATGAAAATGAGAGAGATTCAATTCTAGCTGAAAATTCAAAATTAACTGGCAAAATAAACATTATGCGTTTTAAAGGGCTTGGTGAAATGAATCCTATTCAGTTACGTGAGTCTGCTATGGATGTATCATCTCGTAGGTTGCTACAGTTAACTATATCTGATGTCTATGATGATAATGAAATTTTAGATAAATTACTTGCAAAGAAAAGATCTAAAGATCGTCGCGATTGGTTAGAAAGTCATGGTAACGAAGCTGAGATAGAATAAACTATAATACTACAGCTTATGAAAACGTAATTTCTCCCACTCAAAACATTTACCAGGATCTGTTTTCCTGCCTGGAGCTATATTCTCATGTCCTGTAATATTTCTCAAACTTGAATACGATTTTTTGAGATCTTTTAACAATATATTTAGGCTCTCATATTGAATGTCTGTGTATACAGTTTTATCAGTACCTTGCATTTCTATACCTATGGAGAAATCATTGCAACCATCTCGCCCGTTATATTTGCTTATGCCTGCATGCCAAGCTCTATCATCTACACAGACGAACTGAACTATCTCACCATTTCGCTTAATATAAAAATGCGCAGAAACCTTGACTCCCTCTAAACTTTTAAAGCTATCATGCTGATTACAATCTAGACTATTTGTAAATAAATCCTCAACATTAGTATTTTGATACTTTCCTTCTGGAAGACTTATACAGTGTATAACTGCTAAACTAATATCATTTTTATCAGGTCGCTGATTAAAGTTTGGACTACTAATATGCTGAGCTTTTTTATACCAACCTTGTTTGAACATTTTAGGTTTTAAAAGTTAGTTATGATAATATTATACTCTATCAACTAATTCGGTAATTTTGAATAATTTAATTATGAATTGTATTGACTGTAAACTTGTAAAAAATACTACTATATTTGGCATTTTAACTTTGATAATTGTTACATTTAGTTACAATTTCATTGACATAAAAGTCACTAGCATAATACATACTAGTGACTTTTTTGGTACTGGTATAAGCACATTAGCTGTTTTTTTCTCAAAAATATTTTCACCTAAAATATGGGCAGTAATTACTGTAATAGTTACAGCAATATGTATATTCAAATATATAACTAAAAAGACATCTCCTAAGCTATACACCATGTCTTTAACTCTAATAATTACATTCTTTATCTCTGGAACTTTAAAAGTACTTTTAGCAAGAAGTAGACCTGAGCTTTTACTATTTGATAATCAATATGGTTTTCATTTTTTTTCATTTAAAAGCGCATATAATTCAATGCCTTCTGGCCATACCGTATTTACATTTGCAGGCTTATTAGCTGTAGCTAACTTTTTTGAGAAAAAATATATAACATTAATAGCGATAATTATAGGATGCTTGGTAGCAGCTAGTAGAGTTATCATTTTAGATCATTATGTTTCCGATGTGATAGTTTCAGCTTATATAGGTACATTTGCTTACCTATGGGCAAAAGCTTTTGTCGAATCAAATAATTTAACTACTAAAAATGAATGAAAAAATAAATAAAACCAAACAAGCTCTGATACTTGCAGGGCTTAAACTTTTTGGTGAATATGGCCTTGAAGCCACTTCTACCCGTATGCTTGCAAACGAAGCAAATGCTAATATATCTTCTATAAAATATCATTTTGAGAGCAAAGAAGGCCTATACCACGCTGTCGTAGAATATATATTCTCAAAAATAATGTCTGGTAATAAAGAGGTTATGAGTTCAATAGTATTAGAGATCAATAATCCCGAACTATCTAAACAAAAAGCTAAAGAAATTTATAAAAAACTATTTTTAAATATTGCAAATATGTTGATTGGTAATGAAGAGTCTAGAGATTGGGCAAAGATAATCATACGTGAACAAGCTAGCCCAACTGCAGCATTTAATATAATGTATGAAGGACATATGAAACATATTTTAAATATGGCTCTAAAGTTAAGCTCTGTAATTTATGATTGTAAACCTGATAGCAAGCTAATAGCTATTAGACAACAGATAGTAATTGGGCAAATACTAGGATTCGTTGTTGCTCGAGAAAGTTTTAAAAGAATGAGTAATAATGAAAATATTCAAGATCTGAAAGCTGATATTATGCAACAGATTTCGATATGCATTGATGCAATTATAAACACACCTTTATTTCTCTAGGGCAAACATAATAATAGTTTTAATAAAAAATATCTTGCTTACCACTACACAATAAAATCAAACGATTGATTTAAATAATGTTTGATAAAATAAATATTCGGTTTATAATCCTTATTTATTAAAATATTTTTTGTAGCTATCAGTATGAACAATTCAAAAAAGATAATAATCATAATTTTTATTTTAACGACTATTATTACTGCTAGCTGCTACTACCTGTTACGAACGAATCAAAAAATTATTCCTGGCTATGTATCTACAAATATACGTTACATATCCTCAGAAGAATCAGGCAGACTTATTAGATTAAATGTTAAAGAAGGACAATTAGTAAAAAAAGGCGACCTACTATACTCATTAGACTCAATTAAGATGACACATGATACAAAGGGACAATTAGATAACACTAAAGTCTCTGCAAACATAATTAGTGCAAATGCAGACCTTAAATATGCTAAAGCTGAATATCTTAGACAAAAGAAACTGCTCAGCTATGATAGTACTTCTGAAAAAAGTTACCAGTCTGCTTATGCTAACTACATAAAGGCGAAGGCAAAAGTTGATTCTGCAAATGTTAAATCCATAGAAAAAGCATATGTATATCAGATATTTTATCAACCTGGAGAAGAAATCTCAGCATATAATCCTGTAGTATCACTTATAAACCCAGATGACGTATATATTGTGTTTTATGTTTCTAAAGAAGATCTAGACAAAGTACATTTAGGAAAACAAATTACTCTTAAAACGGATACAGGTTCACAATCAACTGCTACGGTTAACTACATCTCAAAAGATGCTGAATATACGCCGCCACTGTTATATGGAATAAATGCGGATTCTGAAATATCTTTTGAAGTTAAAGCTAAAATAGAATATTCAGCAAATAGTTCAGATATCCATATTGGTGAACCTGTAAGAGTGAGTTTGTGATGAGTAGCGAAGATAAATTTGTCATAGATGTTAAAAACCTTACTAAAGTTTACGGGGATAAAACTGTAGTTGATGAAATATCTCTAAAAGTTAGCGAAGGTGATATTTATGGTTTTTTAGGTCCTAATGGCTCAGGTAAGACAACATCTATTCGTATGGTTTGTGGATTACTACCTATCACTAAAGGAGAAGGAACTTGCCTTGGTTATGATATTGGCACACATGGTACTAAGATCAAAGAAAAAGTTGGCTATATGACACAAAAGTTTACCTTGTATCAGGATCTTACAGTTAGGGAGAATCTCAAAACATTTGCAAGACTCCATAACCTTAAAAATATTAAAGAGTCAGTTGAAAGAGTGATAGATGATCTTGAAATAGGTAAAGCTAGAGCAAATCAAAAAGCTAGAGAGTTATCTGGTGGCTGGAAGCAACGCTTAGCTTTGGGAGTCGCTATAATCCATGAACCAAAACTACTCCTTTTAGATGAGCCAACAGCAGGTGTTGACCCTAAGGCAAGACGACAGTTTTGGGATTATATTTCCACACTATCTAATAAAGGTATAACAACCTTAGTTTCTACGCATTATATGGATGAAGCGGAGCGGTGTAATAAGCTATCTTACATAGCTTATGGAAAAATGCTCTCTAGTGGTACACAACAAGATATTATCGATAGTTGTAAGATTAAGACTTATAATGTCTCAGGGCAGAATGTCTTTAGACTAGTAACAGAGCTTCAAGATAGCTTACAAATTGAACAAGTTTCAATGTTTGGAAATAGTGTTCATTTAAGTATAAAAAATGATAGTGACATAGAACCAATTGAGAAACACTACCAAGAATATCAATGGCAACAAATTGAAACTTCACTTGAAGATGCTTTTATTTATCTAATGAAAAATGAACAGGATAATTTTGCATGATAAAGTACTTTAGTTTTAATAGGTATTACGCCATTCTTCTCAAAGAAGTTATCCATATGATGAGAGATAAGCTTACTATAGGTTTAGTTATAGGTATCCCTCTTATACAACTTATACTCTTTGGGTTTGCTATAAATATGAATCCAAAGCATTTAAGTACAGCATTAGTTAATTATGATAGAACTATACAAACTAATTATTTAGTTAGTAAACTAAACAATACTGACTATTTTAATATTAAATATCAAAACTTATCTCAACAAGAGGCTGTGACTTTAATGCGTCAAGGAAAGGTTCAATTTATTATTGAGATCCCACCTGAGTTTACCAAAAATGTTTATACAAACAAAAAGCCTAATATTTTGGTAATTGCTGATGGTGCAAGTGCTAATGCAAGTGCGGCAGCATTAGATGCAATGAATAAGGTTAAAAATATTTATAGTAGCTATTTTACAAAAGGAGCTACTAAATCAACAAATAATTATCCATTTAATTTTGTGATACATAATAAATATAACCCTGAAAATAAAACCCAAAACACAATCGTGCCAGGATTAGCAGGGGTTATATTAACAATGACTATGGTTATGGTTACAGCTATGACAATAACTCGAGAAAAAGAATATGGAACTATGGAGTCATTATTAGCAACTCCTGTAAGCTCATTAGAAATTATTTTTGGTAAAATAACTCCGTATGTTTTAGTAGGATATATACAGCTTCTGTTGATTATATTTTTTGCTAAAGTGATATTTGATGTAACAATTATTGGAAGCATTTTTTTGCTATTAGTAGCAACATTACCATTTATTCTAGCTAATTTAATAGTAGGGATAACTTTCTCAACTATTGCAGAAACACAACTGCAGGCTATGCAAATGACTTTCTTTTTCTTTTTACCGTCGATATTGTTATCAGGATTTATGTTTCCGTTTGATGGTATGCCGGAATGGGCACAGTTTATAGGTAATATTTTACCGTTAACTCATTACTTAAATATCATTAGAGAGATATTGCTCAAAGGTGGCGGACTATTTGATATTTTAAATAGTATTTATCCATTATTTATATTTATGTTTGTAGTGTCAATAATATGCTTGAAGCGATATAAAAATACTATATAGGGTACCTCTATAACTAATACTTAAAAATATTATTCAATAAACTCTTTAAAAAAAGTTAATGCTCTACGATATACATCTCGTTTAAAATCAACTACATGGTTTATTGGATACCAATAGCTAACCCAACGCCAATTATCAAACTCTGGTGAATCATTTGCTTCTAAATCTATATTACTCTCTGAAGCTTTTAGCCGAAGCAAAAACCATTTTTGCCTTTGACCGATACAAAGAGGTCCCCTGCTTCTAATTAAAGAATCTGGTATATTATACTGATACCAATCTCTAGTTGAC